>JAXHVJ010000049.1:0-18874 GCA_034189235.1 Pseudomonadota bacterium | reverse complement strand
CGCGGACGACAAAAGCGACGAGATTGAGGACAAGCAGGGCGACAAAAATACGAATAATCATGACACTGACAAAGACCTCTGAACCGGGATAGAGAATGCTCGATGACCCAGTGTCCCGTCAGGTTTATTAGCTGGTATAATGCGTGGCGAATTAACCAGACGGGGCACTAGGCTAAAGTCTAATGAATGACCCCGGAAAAGATGTGACTTTGCACACAATCGCGCCGACTTTTTGTCAATTTTCAGCTACTTTTTTGTCAAAAGTTATCCCCTGTTTTTCAGAATGTAAACGCAGCTTCGGGCCTGGTCTCAGCCAGACCCGAAACTGCCGTTTGCTGACCCGGAGAATCAGGGACAGGGATAGGTAAACTCCCGATGGATCTCCTCGATCGCCTCCAGCACCGGCTTACCCAGCGTGATAGTGGCGGAGCCGATGTTCTCCCGGAGCTGATCCATCGTGGTCGCGCCGATGATGTTGCTGGTCACAAAGCTCCGACTGTTCACCCAGGCAAGGGCCAGTTGGGTCGGCGTCAGGCCGTTCTGCCCGGCCAGCTCGACATAAGCGCGGGTTGCATCCATGCCACGATCCGAGGTGTAGCGACTGAAACGCTCGTAGAGAGTGAGCCTTCCCTTCTCCGGCCATTTGCCGCCGAGATACTTGCCCGACAGCATGCCAAAAGCCAGGGGCGAATAGGCCAGCAGGCCGGTCTGCTCACGATGGGCGAACTCTGCCAGCCCTAACTCGAACGAACGGTTCAGCAGGTTATAGGGATTCTGGATACTGACCACCCGGGGCCAGCCTTTTTCCCGGGACAGGCACAGGTACTCGGAGGTCCCCCAGGGCGTCTCGTTGGACAGGCCGATATGGCGCACCTTTCCTTCCCGGACCAGTTCATCCAGCGCAGACAGGGTTTCCTCGATCGGCGTGGCGTCTTCATCCTGCTTGTGGACATAGCCGAGCTTGCCGAAAAAGTTGGCGTTCCGGTCCGGCCAGTGCACCTGGTACAGATCAATATAATCCGTCTGCAAGCGCCTGAGGCTGTCCTCGCAGGCCTGACGGATATGGTCCCGGGTCAGTCGCGGGCCGTTGCGCAGATAGCTCAGGCCATTGCCCGGACCTGCAACCTTCGAGGCAATCACCAGATCGTTCCGGCGGCCGCGCCGGGCCAGCCAGTTACCCAGGTAGGTTTCCGTCAGTCCCTGGGTGTCCGGTTTCGGCGGCACCGGATACATTTCGGCCGTGTCGATGAAGTTGATGCCCTCACCCGTCGCATAATCCAGCTGTTCGAAGGCTTCGTGCTCGGTGTTCTGCTCGCCCCAGGTCATGGTGCCGAGGCAGATCAGGCTCACATCAATGTCGGTATTACCTAACTTTCGCGTCTGCATATCGTCTCCGCTTCTGTTCATTGCACGGGTAAAAGGAATGTCACGGGAGTGTCGCATAACTGTCATGTGCGTTTCCCATAGTGAATACATGTAATAGGAACCACAGGAAACACCGTGACCCAGACCACCCAGCTCAACCGGCGCCAGCAACACATTACCATTGTTTCCGAGACTTTTCCGCCGGAAATCAATGGCGTGGCCAATACGCTGAGGCATCTGTGCCAGGGGCTGATGCAGCGGGGTCACCGGGTGAGCGTGGTCAGGCCCCGGCAGCGCCACGAGCTGACCGGCTCCGTGGCCAGCGCCGGGGACGCCCTGTTCAATGAGGAGCTCGTGGTTCGGGGAGTGCCACTGCCCGGCTATGCCGACCTCCGCTTCGGCATCAGCAGTTCCCGTCGCCTGACACGCCTGTGGAAAGAGGAACGCCCGGACGCGGTCTATGTTGCTACCCAGGGACCTCTGGGAGTGGCGGCCGTCAATGCGGCAAGACGGACTGGCATCCCGGTCAGCTCCGGTTTTCACACCAACTTCCACCAATACAGCCGCTACTACGGCATTGGAGCGCTGGAACGGGTGCTTTGCGCCTACGGCCGCTGGTTCCATAACCGCACCGATGTAACCCTTGTGCCCACCCGCAAGATGCAACAGGTGACCCGTGCCATCGGGATTCCGGTCACCGGCCTGTGGAGCCGGGGCATTGACTGTCACCGGTTTTCCCCCCACAAGCGGGATGACGGGCTTCGCAGGCAATGGGGGCTGGCGCCGAACGATCGGGCAGTGATCTATGTCGGTCGCCTGGCCCCGGAGAAGAACCTCCGCCTCGCTGTAGCCTGCTATGAACGGATCCTGGGGCTGCACCCCAACTCCCGGTTCATTCTCGTTGGCGACGGACCCTTGCGTCGCGAACTGAGTGAACGCCATCCTGAATACCTGTTCTGCGGTGTCCGCCGGGGTGAAGAGCTGGCGAAATTCTACGCATCCGGCGACCTGTTCCTGTTCCCGAGCAAAACCGACACTTTCGGCAACGTGGTACTGGAAGCGATGGCCAGTGGCCTCGGGGTGGTGGCGTTTGACGATGGCGCGGCCAGCGAGCACATCCGCAACGAAGAGAACGGCCTGAAAGTCGACCTCAAGGATGACGAGGGCTTTATCGACTGTGCCCTGAGACTGGCCGACCAGCCGACGCTGCTTGGCCGCCTGCGCAACCAGGCCCGACTCGATGCACTGGAACTCACCTGGTCAGCCCAGATCGAACAGTTCGAACAGCTGGTCCTGAATCCGGATAACAAGGCGGGATACCATGCCATCGACAAGCAAAGCATCTCGGTTCTTTGAGCGGGCCGACCAGCGGGAATACCTGCTGTGCCACGCCATCAACCGATCGGTCCGGTTCCGGCCGGTGCTGGGCTATTTCAGTACGGTCAGCCGGTTGGGGGATGGCTGGTTCTGGTATGCACTGATCCTGTCACTGCCACTGCTTGAACCGGCTGCCGGACCCGGTCTGGCCCTACTGATGGCCATAACCGGCCTGACCTGCGCAAGCACCTACAAGCTGCTTAAGCGCTGGCTGATCCGGGAACGGCCATTCATATCGTTCCCGTCCATCAGCTGCGGCACTCCACCCCTGGACCGCTACAGTTTCCCCTCCGGCCATACCCTCCATGCCGTCTGCTTCCAGGTCATGCTGATGGCCGTGCTGCCCGGGCTCGCGCTGTACATCCTGCCTTTCACCCTGAGCGTTGCCGCCTCGCGGGTGGTTCTGGGCCTGCATTACCCCAGCGACGTGATTGTCGGTGCGCTGATCGGGGGCACTATCGGTTACCTGTCAGCCCACCAGCTATTGGGGGCGGCCAAGGCAATAATCACCGGCTGATCAATCGAACAGCCTGAGCTGGGTCACCGGCGCGTCATCATTGCGGAACCGCACACCCACCCCGAGCAACCGGACAGGGCGCTCCGTGTTCGTGACCAGCTCATCCAGCAGGGGCTGATAATCGGCCACCCCGGGCTCGGCCACATGCTCACGAACCCGTTCCAGGGAGTGGGTGGAGAAATCACTGTAACGGATCTTGATAAACAGTTTGTGGATGGGCTTGCTGCGGCCCTTACGGCTGAGCCGGAGGTTGAGGTCGGCCACCAGTGCGGGCATGACCGACTCGCAAGCGCTCTTGTCCGGCAAATCCCGGGAAAAGGTGCGCTCGACACTCACCGACCTGGCGATGCGGGCCACCACCACTGACCGGTCGTCCCGGCCATGGGCCATCTCGTGCAGGCGATAACCCTGCTTGCCAAACCGGTCCAGCAACACCTCCGCCCCCAGCGCCTGCATGTCACCGCAGGTCCTTACCCCCAGGGCATGGAGCCTGGCGGCGGTCACCTGCCCCACTCCGAACAGCTTTTCCACCGGCAGATCGCGGACAAACTCCTGCACCCGGTCCGGGGTGACGACAAAGAGGCCGTCGGGTTTCTGCCAGTCGCTGGCTATCTTGGCGAGGAACTTGTTGGGCGCCACCCCGGCGGAAACGGTAATACCCACTTCACGGAGTATGCGCTCCCTCAGGTAGCGGGCCATGAGGGTACCGCTGCCTTTATGGCCGGAGACATCAGACACATCCAGGAAGGCTTCATCGAGAGACAGGGGTTCCACCAGATCGGTCAGCTCGCGCAGGATATTCATCACCTGGCGAGAGACCGCCCGGTACTTGCCCATGTCCGGCGGCACAGTCACCAGGCCGGGGCACAGGCGCCGGGCCTCGCTACCCGGCATAGCGGAACGGACCCCGAAGGCGCGGGCCCGGTAATTACAGGTGGCTACCACCCCCCGGCCACCCTCACCGCCCACGGCCAGGGGAACATCCCGCAGGCTGGGGTCGTCTCGCATCTCCACGGCGGCGTAGAAGCAATCACAATCCACATGGATGATCTTGCGCTGGGGCATGGTCAGGGGGCTCGCGTCCACACTCTGTACATATATACAGCCTTGTATATTACGCTAACATGCCGAGAATGTCAGGGAACTCCAACAGCACTACCCGAGGACTACCGCGAGGGCCCCATGAACAACCCGATCCCCGAATCCGAACGCACTGAAATTGAAGCGGCGGCCTTCCGCCGGCTGGTCAAGCACTTGCGGGACAACACCGAGGTGCAGAACATCGATCTGATGAATCTGGCCGGGTTCTGCCGGAACTGCCTGTCAAAATGGTACCGGGCCGAGGCGCAGGAGCGCGGTTTCGAGATTTCCGATCCGGGCGCCCGGGAAGAAATCTACGGCATGCCGTATGAGGAGTGGAAAGAGCGCTACCAGGTCGGCCCGAAGCAGGAACACAAGTAATGAACGTGAACGAGGCGGTGCGTATCCATCTGGCGGCTCTGGATGCCGGCCGCAGCGATTTCGATGGCACCCTGGCGCTGATCGGACGCTACTTCGAGTACCAGCCGACCGGTTTTCACAACGGCCCGCGGTTCAACGCCGCCGGAGAGAATGCCGGCGCCTGCCGGGTGTTCGGGCTCGGCCGCCACTGCAATCTCACTGAAACCGAAACCCTGCGCCTGTTTGCCCAGCATTACCAGCAGGTCCGGGACGAGCCCGCCGGTGACAGCCACGGCAATATCCGCCAGTTCATCAGCACCGGCTGGTCCGGCATCCGCTTTGAAGGCGAACCACTGCGACCTCACACCGCGCCCGATACCAAGGAAGAGACACCTTCATGACAGATACTGCCAGCACCGGGGTACAACAGAGTTTCCAGTTCAAGAGCGCGAACGTCTCGCTGACAGCCCTTGAGCTCTATTACTTCGATAACGACGAGTTCGAGGCCAACCTCCGGGAGAAGATCAACCAGGCCCCGGGATTCTTCAAGGATATCCCGCTGATCATCAGCCTGGAGAAGTACGAAGGGCTGGACAGCGAACTGGACTTTTTCAAGATCATTGGCAGCTGCCGCCGGCACAACATCCAGGTGATCGGTGTGCGTGGCGGTAATGAGGACCAGCGCCGGCTGGCCCGGGGTGCGTCACTGGCCGTGCTGCCGGGCTCTGGCCAGCGGGAAAAGCCCCGGGAACCGGAGAGCGAGCCGCAGACCGGCCAGCCCGCCGGCCCGGCACCGGCCCGGATCATCAGCCATCCAGTCCGTTCGGGCCAACAGATCTATGCGCCGGAAGGCGATGTGATCGTGCTCGGACCAGTGCAGGCAGGTGCAGAAATCCTGGCGGCCGGCAACATCCATGTCTACGGCCCGCTTCGGGGTCGGGCACTGGCCGGAATTCACAGCGGCGAATCCGCCCGGATTTTCTGCCAATCGCTGGAAGCAGAGCTTGTGTCCATCGCCGGACACTATAAAATCTCCGAAGATCTTCAGGACAACGGCTGGAAGAACGCTGTGCAGATCCAGCTCAGGGACGACCTGCTGGTGGTAACGCCACTGGACAAGGCCTGATGTTTACATCCAACAATAATGACCAGGAAGACACGACGAATCCACTGCGGAACAGGAACTGAACCTTGGCTAGAATCATTGTCGTAACCTCAGGAAAAGGCGGCGTTGGCAAGACCACCACCAGCGCCTCAATCAGCACCGGCCTTGCCAAGCGCGGTCACAAGACCGTCGTTATCGATTTCGACGTGGGACTGCGCAACCTGGATCTGATCATGAATTGCGAGCGCCGGGTCGTCTATGACTTTGTCAACGTCATCCAGGGCGAAGCCTCACTGAACCAGGCGCTGATCCGGGACAAGCGGGTGGATACGCTCTACATCCTCCCCGCCTCCCAGACCCGGGAAAAAGAAGCCCTGACCCGCGAAGGCGTGGAGCGGGTCATCAACGAGCTGTCGGAAACCTTCGACTACATTGTCTGCGACTCTCCGGCCGGCATCGAGCACGGCGCCCTCATGGCCCTGTATCATGCCGACGAAGCCATCGTGGTCACCAACCCGGAAGTCTCCTCCGTGCGTGACTCCGACCGCATCCTGGGTATTCTCCAGAGCAAATCCCGGCGTGCGGAAATGAGCATGGACCCGGTGAAGGAGCACCTGCTGCTGACCCGTTACAACCCGGACCGGGTTTCCAGGGGCGAAATGCTGTCCGTGGGTGATGTGGAAGAAATCCTGGCCATCCCGTTGCTGGGCGTGATCCCCGAAAGCCAGGTGGTTCTCAATGCCTCCAACCAGGGCTTACCGGTCATTCTTGAAGAAGGCAGTGATGCCGGCCAGGCTTACGAGGATGCCGTGGCCCGCCTGTTGGGGGAGGAGCGGGAGCACCGCTTCATGAATGCCCAGAAGAAAGGGTTCTTCACGCGGATGTTCAAGGGAGGCTAAGGCATGAGTTTCCTCGATTATTTCAGGAGCAAGAAAAACGACAGCGCCAGTGTCGCCAAGGAGCGTCTGCAGATTATTGTGGCCCATGAGCGGGGGCAGCGGGAGCAGCCGGACTACCTGCCACAGCTTCAGCAGGAGCTGCTGGAGGTCATCCGCAAATACGTGCAGATTTCGGATGACATGGTGCAGGTCGAAGTGGACCGCAATGAACGGTGCTCAGTGCTGGAACTCAACGTCACGCTACCGGAAAAGTAACCCGGCCCGCTACCAGCGGGCAAAGTGATCCTCCATCAATAATTCCCGTAGTCCGGCCAGGGGGGGGGATTTTCATCCCCCCCTGGCAATAGCCGCGCCGTTGAAGGTGCCCCCCGGATTCATGAGTGGGGGGTGACGCACCCCGCAACACGCGCTAAGCTTTACGGAAAAGGACAGCAAGAGGCAGGCCTCACCCGATGACCGTTCTCGCCCACGAGATCATGACCCCCAGTATCAAAGCCGTACCCCAGAACTGGACGATGGATCGCCTGGCCCGCTTCCTCACCGATAACGAAATCACCGGCAGCCCCGTGACCGACGACAACGGGGAAATCGTCGGCATTGCCACCCTCAAGGACATTACCGAATTCCGCTGGAATGCCAGCCGATCGGAAACTGGTCCCTGCCTGACCCCGGAGGAGGAGGTTGAGGCACGGCGTCTGCGCCTGGCTATCTTCGAGGAGATGGGCAAGGTCCCCGTGGAGGTCCGCGATATCATGACTCCGATCGTATTATCCGTTGACGAGCAGACGCCGGTGCGAGACATTGCCAATATCATGATGCGTGAGCATCTGCACCGGATCTTTGTTACCCGCGATTCAAGAATTACCGGTATCATCACGACCTACGACATGCTCAAACTGATATCGGACAAGGAACTGACGCAGCGCTGCGCCGAGAACGACTGAGCCACCAGAGAGGTAGCCTCCCCTATGCCAAGAGCACCGCAAGCTCGGAAGAAAATGTACGTCCTCGACACCAATGTCCTGATCCACGATCCCAACGCCCTCCTCAACTTCGAAGAACACGATGTCATTATCCCGATGACCGTCCTGGAAGAGCTGGACAGCCTCAAATCCGGCAAGCAGACGGTCGCCGCCGATTGCCGCCAGGCCATCCGGAACATCGACAAGGTCCTGGGCGATGCCAGCCCGAAGGAAATCGAGAAGGGCGTGCCGATCGTGCGGGGCAAGAAAGCCGCGCCCCTGGGCAAGCTGCTGATCCTGATGAGCACCGAACACCTGGACTCCCACTCGCTGCCTGAAAACCTGAACGACAACAAGATCATCAACACCCTGGCCGCGCTCCAGAACCGCCATAAGTCCCGGGATATCATCCTGGTGAGCAAGGACATCAACATGCGCCTGAAGGCGCGCGGATTCGGGGTCGAAGCCCAGGATTACCACAACGACCAGCTGCTTGATGACATCGACCTCTTGCCCAAGGGCTACCACGAGTTCAGCGACTCCTTCTGGGGCAACATCGAGAAGGTGGAAACCATGCAACGGGAAGGCGTCACGGAGCATATCCTGCTCCGGGAAGGAGCTCTGGCCAAGGTCAACATCAACGAGTTCGTACTCGACGAGCAGGGTTTTGTCGGCAAGGCGGTGGATCTGGATGAGGAACGCATCATCATCCGGGACCTGCACCAGCACGATCTGATGAACGAGGAAGTCTGGGGGCTGGTACCCCGGGACATCTACCAGGCGATTGCCCTGAATCTGCTGCTGGACCCGGATGTCCACATGGTCAACCTGACCGGCTCGGCCGGCTCGGGCAAAACCATCCTGGCCCTGGCCGCGTGCATCGAGATGACCGTCGCCAGCAAACTGTACAAGCGTATCATTGCCACCCGCTCCACCCAGGGCCTGGACGAGGACATCGGCTTCCTGCCCGGCACCGAAGCCGAGAAAATGGAGCCCTGGCTGGGAGCCATCGTGGACAACCTGGAGGCGCTGCACGAGGACGACGAGAACATGACCGCCTCCGTGGACTACATCCTCAGCAAGGTCCCGCTGCATTTCAAATCGATGAACTACATCCGGGGCCGCAGCTTCCAGCACAGCCTGATCATCATCGACGAGTGCCAGAACCTGACACCGCACCAGATCAAGACCATCATCACCCGGGCAGGCAATGGCTCCAAGGTGATCTGCCTGGGCAACCTGGCGCAGATCGATACACCTTATCTGAGCGCTCTCAGTTCCGGCCTCACCTACATGACCGAACGCTTCAAGGGCTTCCGCCATGGCGCCCACGTGCACTTGCAGGGCGTTCCCCGTTCGGTTCTCGCGGAGTATGCCGAAGCCAATCTCTGACTCATCCCCTGTTGAACTTGAACCTGGCAACGAAAGGAATGGCAACGAGCGCGCCGGTGAGCACTGCTCGTAGCCAGTCCTTCAGATGCAGGGGACTGAGGTGTAACCCGTGAGCGGTCAAAGGCACCTGGATCAGCACCAATGCTGACAGCACCCCGCCAGCCGTAATCACCACAGCCACCCTTCCCCTCAGACGACTTAGCCCGGCGGTGATTACGGCACCGGCGACAATGAGCGCCGCCAGGGCCATCGAACGCGCGTGCTCCACGTCCTGGAGTTCGCCCAGACTCCGCAGATAACTCCAGTACACCAGACCGGTGGTCAGAAACCCGACCAGCAGAATCTGCAGCGTATCTGCCCTGGAGAGAAGGCGCACCCGCTTGCCGGGCGGTGTTTCCGGCAACCTGGTATGCTCCGGAAGATTCTGGAACACCAGCATGGCGGTCGGATGAATGATCAGCTCCAGCCAGACGATGTGGATGGGCAGGTACAACACCGGAAACCCGAGTAGCGGAATCACGGAGGCGGTCAGAACCAGCGGAATGTGGATCATCAGCAGGTACTGGAAACTCAGACGGAGATTCCGGAACAATTGCCAGCCCTCTTCCATGGCCCGGACAATCGTTCGGAAATTGTCGTCCATGAGTACGATGGACGACACCTCCCGTGCGCTTCGGGTACCACGCTCTCCCATGGCGATGCCGATATCGGCCGCTTTAAGAGCCGGAACATCGTTCACGCCGTCCCCGGTGACCGCCACAATCTCTCCGCGTCGTTGCAGGGCCCGTACCAGTTCCAGTTTTACGGAGGGCACGGCGCGAGCCACCACATCCAGCTGATCCAGCACCTGGTCTTCCCCGGTTGCCAGCCTGCCCAGAAATTCCTCCCCGGTCATAACCCGTGGCTTGCCAGCTCCCAGACCAATCTGCCTGGCCACTGCTGCCGCCGTGCCGGCATGGTCGCCGGTCACCATGATCACCCGCACCCCGGACGCGTCACAACTGGCAAGTGCCTCGGCAACACCCTCCCGGACCGGGTCTTCAAAAGCCAGCAGCCCGGCAAACCGGAATCCCGAATCGGGTTCAACGGCCGGCTCAGCCCCTTCGGCCAATTCTTGCCGCGCACAGGCAATAACCTTATGCCCGGACCCTGCCAGCTCATCTACTTTCTCCAGCCAGTACCGTTGACCGCGCTCCGATTCCGTGCACATGGCCAGCACCGTCTCCGGCGCCCCTTTGACTACGGCACAGAGTCTGTTGCCCTGCAGAATGAGGGAGGTCTCGCGCTTACGCTGCTCAGTGAACGGAAACCTCGCCACTACTTTCCTCTCCGGAAGTGTGTCCGCCACCGCCAGAATCGCGTGATCCATGGGATCACCAGCGTCAGCCCGACTGGCCCGGGCCGCGGTCTCCAGCAGCACGGACTCCTCGACCTGCTCAGCCGGATACCAATGGGCGAGAACCAGACGCCCCTCGGTGAGGGTTCCGGTCTTGTCACAGCAGATGCAGGTGGTCCGGCTGATATTTTCGACCGCAACGGCACGCCGGACCAACGCGTCCCGCCGTGCCAGACGAAAGACGCCCAGGCCGAGGAAGAATGTCAGTACTACGGGAAACTCCTCGGGCAGGGCAGCGACCGCGAGCGTGACCGCACTGAGTATGGCATCCAGCCAACCATGGCCCTGCCAGAGTCGGGTCACGGCAAGCAGGCCGCAGATGACCAACGCAATCCAGAGCAGGACCTTGACCAGGTGCGCAACCGCATGCTGAAGGGGCGTCCGGCCCTGGGTGCCCTCCACCGCCGTACGTACTATCTCACCGTACAGAGTCTCGGGGCCGGTATAGGCAACACGTACCCGAGCAGTGCCCGTAAGTACCCGGGTGCCCGCGAACGCCCAGCCGTTATCCCGGGTCTGTTCGTTTGTCTGCGCGGCCTCCTGATCCGAAAAACGGGCTTTCCTGACGGGATAGGCCTCACCGGAAAGTACCGATTCATCAACCTGGAGATTATCTGAGTCCACAATCACGCCATCGGCGGGAAAAGGCTCACCACTACGTACTTCCAGCAGGTCTCCGGGGACAACTTCTTCCGAGGGCACTTCGGTCACCTGTCCGTCAATCCGGACCCGTGCCACCGAGGCCAGCTGGCTCCTGAGTGTGGAGGTGGAAACCTGGGTTCGGTGGTGCAGGAAGGCATCCATGCCCAGAAACGGAATCAGGGCAACCAGCAACACCAATGCTTCGGTCAACTCACCGACCAGCAGAAAGACAACGGCCGTGCCCACAAGAAACCAGAGCATCGGGTCCCGGAGGGTGTCCGCCAGAACACTCCAGATCCCGTGCCGGGCCGACTCGACAATGACATTGGCCCCGTAGCGCTTTCGGCGTTCCAGCCGCTCCCGGGCGTCAAGGCCTGCCGGATTGTCCAGGAGACCGTCAAGACGATCACGGGGAAGCGGCTGATTCATCACGGTTCTGGTATCCCTCTGTCCGAAGCTGCCACTTAACTATAATAGATAATAGCTGCTTGGGCACGGTGACAATCAAGGCGGGCTCAGTCCTTGAACCGGGCTTTGTCCAGATCGTACTTTTTCATCTTGTCGTAGAGGGTTTTGCGGGCGATGCCGAGCTGGACCATGGTGTCCTTGATGCTGCCGTGACAGGCGTTAAGGGCGCTGACAATCGCCGTGCGCTCGAAGCTGTCCATCATCTCGGCCAGACTCTGGCGACCGGAGATGTTGCCCTCACCACCCGGCTCGTTCTCATCCAGCGCGGCCGGGCCCAGCAGCACGTAACGTTCGGCGAGGTTCCGCAACTCCCTGACGTTCCCCGGCCAGGGGCGCTGCATCAGGCGGGCTGCCTGGCCGGCATCCAGGGGTATGCTCTCGCGGTCGTAGCGGGCGGCGGCAATCAGCACAAAGTGGTGGAACAACAGGGGGATGTCTTCCTTTCGCTCCCGCAATGGCGGGATGTCCACCTTCACCACGTTCAGACGGTAATACAGGTCGGCCCGGAATTCCCCGTCATCGCTGAGTTTTTTCAGATCCGCCTTGGTGGCGGCAATGATGCGCACATCCACATCCTGCACCTGATTGCTGCCCAGGCGCTCGACCTTCTGTTCCTCCAGCACCCGCAGCAACTTGATCTGCAAAGACATGGGCATGCTTTCGACCTCGTCCAGGAACAGAGTGCCCCTGTGAGCATGCTCGATCTTGCCGATCCGCCGTTTGTCAGCCCCGGTGAAGGCCCCGGCCTCATGGCCGAACAGCTCGCTCTCGATCAGGTTCTCCGGCACCGCGCCGCAATTGATGGCGACGAAATTGTGGGCGCTGCGCGGGCTGTTTTCGTGAATATAACGGGCCAGGGCATCCTTGCCGGAACCGGTCTCGCCGTGCAGCAGGATGTTGGCGGAGATATCCAGGATCGGATCAATAGTCGCCATCACCTTCTGCATGGACGGAGAATCCCCGAGAATCCGCGGCCCCGGTTTGGCCATTTGCCGCAACTGTGCTTTCAACCGCCGGTTTTCCAGTGCCAGGTGCCGTTTTTCCAGGGCGTGGCGCAACAGCTCGATCAGTTCCTCATGATCAAAGGGCTTCTCGATGAAGTCATAGGCGCCCTGCTGCATGGCCGTGACTGCGGTACTGATGTCGCCCTGACCGGTGAGGATGATGACCGGAATACTGTCGTCCACCGCCCGTACCTGCCCCAGCATCTGCAGGCCATCCATGCCGGGCATGTTGTAGTCGCACAGGACAATGCCCTCGAAGTCCGCCGTGATGGTTTTCAGCGCCTCGGCCGCGCTTTCGAAACAGGCCACCGGCAAGTCCTCGAGGGTCAGGGTCTGGGCCATGGCCTGGAGAATGTGCGGGTCATCATCCACAAAAATTACCGAAGGTTGTGTCATTCCGTTGCCTCCCGCTGCTGCAAGGTCAATACAAATTCCGCGCCGGGGCCGTCCGGGCGGTTACGTCCGGTGAGCGTGCCACCCAAGGCATCGACGATCTGCCGTGAAATGGACAGGCCAAGCCCCAATCCCTGTTTGACAGACTTGGTGGTAAAAAAGGGTTCAAAAATCTGCTCGGTATTACCCGGCAGTCCGTAACCGTTATCCCGGACTATGCAGCGCCAGAGACCTTCATCCGCTTCCACATCAATGGTGATCACCGGCACCTCGCGCTCCTCCACGGCCTGTGCCGCGTTGGCCAGCAGGTTCACCATCACCTGCTCGATCCGGATCAGGTCGCCGTGGCACATCACCGGCTGTTCCGGACGATTCCACTGGATATCGATTCCGGCACTGTTCTTCTGGGCCTTGATGATCTTCAGGGCCGCATCCACCGACAGGCGCAGGTCCACCACCGAGGGCGGGCCTTCCGACTTGCGGGCAAACACCTTGAACTGCCGGGTCAGCTCCGCCATCTTGTCGCACAGAATGAGGATTTCCGAAAGGTTGGCGTCCACCATGTCCGTCGCGCCCTTCTCGAGAAAGCGGCGGCTGTTACGGGCATAGGTCTGGATGGCCGTCAGCGGCTGGTTCATTTCGTGGTTCAACCCCGCCGACATCTGCCCAAGTACCGCCAGTTTGGCGGCCTGGATCAACTCTTGCTGGGTTTCCCGAAGCTCACTCTGGGCCCGCTCCCGCTCACGGATCTCCTCCAGCAACTGTTGATTGGAGTGCTCCAGGTCCCGGGTGCGCTCGGCCACCCGGCGTTCCAGTTGCTCGCCTCGCAGGGCCAGCTCGGCCTCGCGGCGATAACGCTCCCTCAGGTACAACCACGCCAGCAGGACACCCAGGTAAATTGCAAGGCCGCCAATGACAAAAGCCATGCGGGTCCACAGCACCGGCGCCGTGGAGACCATCACCCGGAGTGTCCAGTCCAGACGCGGCAGCGGGGTCCGGACTGTCAAGTAATCCTGCCGGCCCCCTTCCGGGGACTGGATACGGATCTTGGCGGACGTTTCAGATAGTCCCCAGGGAAGCCCCAACTGCTTGATCTCCATGGGCCGAAGTTCGCGGTCCGGGTAGCGTTGGCGGGTTTCTGGAGGCAGCTCTCCCTGACGACCTCCGGAAAAGTCCCGGTAAAGCCACGCTGGCCGGCTGGCCAGGAAGCTGATTCCGGAACCATCCAGGACCACCATTTCCGCCTCACTCAGCGACGCTGGCCGGTGCCACTGGGATTCCAGCTCATGTACCAGCACTTTCACCGCAATCACCCCCAGAATCCTGCCCCGGTCGCCTCGTATCGGATGTGAGAAGTACAGACCCCGAACACCGGACATCACGCCCAGGGCAAAATAGATAACCGAATCCCCGGTCGCCATAGCCTCGGAGAAATAGGGACGGAAGGCATAGTTGCTGCCCACAAAACTGTCTTCCTGAAGATAGTTGTTGGCAGCGATGGTCAGGCCGGAGGTGTCCATCAGGTAAACATCGGAACTACCAACAATGGTCGCCATTCTCTGCATTTCCCGATTGGCCCGGAGAATGACGAGCGGGTCATCGGGGTTCAGGAGTGCCTGCTCCATGAGCGGATGCTCCGCCATCAATTCCGGGATGGGAAGGTAACGGTTAAGCTCATTGGCGACCAACTGCCGATAGCGGAAGGATTCCTCAAGACTTTCCTGTTCCACCTGCCGATAACCGGCCCAGCCGCCCAGCACCCAGGACAGGCCCAGAGTGATCAGCAATAGCAGGAAAGCACCGATTCGGAGAGACATGGCAGAGAATTCCGGGAAAAGCGCCAGCCTAGCGCCCCGACCGGACCGGCACAACCATAGCTGTACCGGCCGGTCAGAGTGTGGCTCAGGCCATCAGGATACTGCCGGTGCGAGCCGGGCCCGGCGCTGACGTTGCATCAGGAACGCCAGCACCGCAGCGGCCACACCGCCGAAATCGGTCCAGAGCCCACCTTCGATCATCAGCAAGGCAGCACCGATCAGCAGCAACCGGGTCACCCAGGGCGCAGCCACCCTGGCGAACCAGCCCATGACACCACCGGAGAGCAGATAAACACCGAAAGTGGCCGTGACCAGGGCACGGGCGATCTCGAACCAGCCAGCTTCCATCAACAGTGCATCGTTGTAGAAGAACATGAACGGCACGATGAACGCGGCTATACCGATCCGGAAGGACGCTACCGAGGTTTCCATGGCGTTGGCCCCTGAGATACCAGCCGCGGCATAGGAAGCCAGCGCCACCGGCGGCGTGATGGCGGAAACCACTGCGAAATAGAACACAAAGAAGTGTGCAGTGAGCGGCTCAATGCCCAGCTGTACCAGACCCGGTGCCACTACCGACGCAGCCACCGCGTAGGCAGCGGTCGTCGGCATCCCCATCCCCAGCAGAATGGAAATGAACATCGCAAAGATCAGCGCCAGCAGGTTGCTGTGCCTGGCCACATCCAGCAGCAGCACGGAGAAACGTGCACCGACACCGGTCAGGGAAATCACCCCGACAATGATACCGGCGGCGGCACAGACCACGATGATCTGGATCGACATGATCGACGCGATATCCAGTGCCCCCAGGATCGAACGCAGTCCCATCTTGTTCGGGGAAAACCAGCTGACCACCGCCGCAGACACGGTAGCCAGGGTACCGGCCCGGATCACCGAATAGCCCATGAACAGGGCAACGATGAGGATGATGATCGGAACGAACAGGTAACACTGCTTCATCAGACGGCCAAGCTTGGGCAGTTCGTCCTCACGCATACCGCGCATACCAGTCCTGGCGGCTTCGAAATCTACCATGAAATAAACGGAAGCGAAGTACAGGATGGCCGGGATGATCGCGGCAATGGCAATTTCGGTGTACGGAATGCCAGTGATCTCCGCCATGATGAAGGCGCCCGCCCCCATGATCGGCGGCATGATCTGACCACCGGTGGATGCAGCGGCTTCCACGGCGCCGGCGGAGGTTTTCTTGTAGCCCACCTTCTTCATCAGAGGAATGGTCAGGGAACCGGTGGACACCACGTTACCGGCACTGGTGCCGTTGATCATGCCCATCAGGCCGGAAGCGAAGATCGACACCTTGGCGGGGCCACCACGGGAACGGCCGGCCGCGGCAAAGGCGAAGTTGACGAAGTAATCACCAACCCTGGACGCCTGCAGGAAGGCGGCAAAGATGATGAACAGAATAATGTAGGTGGAGGAAACCGCCGTAGTCGGCCCGAGGATACCGGCGTCGGTATATACCTGACTGAAGAAGCGCTTCACGCTCAGCCCCGGATAGCCCAGGAACCCGGGCAGATAGGGCCCGGCAAACACATAGACCAGGAACACCAGGCCGATAATCACCAGCGCCATACCCGCCACGCGGCGGGTCAGCTCAAGAATCAGGGCGGAACCGGCGACAGCCGCAAAAGAAATACCCACCGGCGAAAACGGAGTACCCGTGGACATCCGGATCGGAGTGTTGAACACCACCAGCAGATAGGCCGCCACCGCGACTGAACAGACCATCAGCACCAGATCCGGCAGGCTGAAACTGCCCCGGCCGCGCTGGTGAAACCAGCTCATTACAATGCCCACCGCCGTTGCCGCAATCAGCGGCCAGCCGTAATGCCAGGTCTCCAGCTCCGGTGCGATGCGCAGTGCACCATCGTTAAGCATCTGGTAGAAGGCAAGACTCTGGTACAAAGCGTACAGGGCGGGCAGCATGGCCACGCCGGCGATCCAGGTGGTCCAGCGGTGGCGTACCTCGCCTTCCTCTGCCGAAGCGAAACGGGCGCCTGCATACAGCATGAAGCCCAGGAAAAGGGCACCCGCGACGTGGATGATCCGGAATGACCAGGTCTCCAACGGGGCAATATTCAGCGTGTACAAATGGAATGACGAATAGGCGATGGTCAGCAGTGTGACGAGCTTGAGCAGCCCGCCTTCAAACATCCGGCGGTTGGCCTCAACGGGTTCCTCGTCGACGTTATGGGCGAGAATGTGATCTTCGTCCTCGGTGACCCGGGGCGAATGGTGGATTTCGTATTCAGTGGACATGATGCAACCTGCTATCGGAAAAGCCGGACCGGTTCAGAACCGGAAATTCGGGGGCCGCCATGCGGCCCCCTCAGACACAACGGTTACTTGCCGATCTTGCTTTCCGGAATCTCGTAGCCGTTTTCGTTGAACCAGCGTGCTGCGCCCGGATGCCAGGGCAGTACGTTGTTCTTGGTGTAGTTTTCAGGAACGGTGGTCCGTGCTGCCTTGTGAATGGAGACCATCTTGTCGTTGTTCTCCATGGTCAGCTTGACCATTTCATACACCAGGCTTTCCGGCGCATCGCAATTCGCGATGGCAAAGTTCCACATGGACACCACGCGGGACGGCTCCTCCAGGGACTGGTAAGTGCTGGCCGGAATCACAAACTCGGAGACCGGGAACGCCTCGGTGATGGTCCTGGCCTGTTCATCGGTCATGCCGATGATGTTGACGTCCGTCTGGACTTCCAACTGGCTGACTGCAGGAATGGGGATACCGGCCGCGAAGGCCACCACATCGATCAGGCCATCCTGCAGCTGACCACCCAGGTCGGACCAGCTGCCATTACGGCGCTCGAAGTCCACGCCCAGGGTTTCCATCATGCGCGGGAAGTAGGTATCAGAGGTGGAGCCGGCCGGGCCGAAACCGATGGTGGCACCGTCCGGGATCTCCTCGATCGAGGTGATGCCGGAGCTGCTCAGGGTGGTGATGGAGAACGGCGTCTCGTACATCGGGAACATGGCACAGACGTTGTCCATTGCCATACCCGGAGCCAGCGGGCTCTTGCCTTCCAGTGATTCACGGGCCGGGCCCATGGTGGTCAGGCCAAAGTTCAGATCGCCGGTGTGTACCAGCGCCATGTTCTGCATCGGACCGCCGGTGATCTCGGCACCGCCGGAAATGCCCAGGTTCTCGGCCATGAAGTTGGCCCAGCCTGAACCGTAGGCAAAGTAGGTACCGCCCTGGCTGGCCGTACCAATGGTGAAGCTCCGGGGCCAGTCAGACTTGTCCTGGGCCATGGCCGGGCTGGCGATGGCGGCAGAGGCAACGGCTGCTGCCAGAATGGCTTGAATCTTCATAGAGGATGCTCCCCATATCATTTTGGTTGTCGGGTGCTTGACGCGACCGTCAACGGCCACAGTGAGCTTCTGCATCAGCAAGGACCGAACCAGTTTCGTTAACTACCTATAAAACAGCACGTTAGCGGCAAGAAACTGAAATGGGTATTGCAGAATGTGTGGAAACCCACCCATTACCAGGAGGCAATGGGTGGATATCCATACCTGTGTGTAGGCATTGAGTGGGAACTTTAGGGGCAGTTTACGTAAACCGACTATGTTGCTTACGACGTGATAGCCGGATAGTCACCGCCGAGCAGACCCGCGAGGAGCGCGACCCTTTGGCCTTCTCGTTTGTCGGTACTTCTGACAAGGTTCCAATCCACGCGCCCGCGAGGGGCGCGACCCGATGCCGCCGCCGCTGATTACCGACGCGCCCTGGTTTCAATCCACGCGCCCGCGAGGGGCGCGACATACTGGCAGAACGCATGGGACACCGCGACCGAGGTTTCAATCCACGCGCCCGCGAGGGGCGCGACAGTGAGTCGCAACAAGAGAGTCATGCCCACCGCTGTTTCAATCCACGCGCCCGCGAGGGGCGCGACTTTGGTTTTGTGAAAGCAGGCACGGGAGGACTACTGTTTCAATCCACGCGCCCGCGAGGGGCGCGACGAGAACGGGGGAACCGTACTGCGTTATCGAGGGGTTTCAATCCACGCGCCCGCGAGGGGCGCGACCGCAATGACATCCCGGTTCAGAAACGGATCCATCCGTTTC
>JAXHVJ010000048.1:0-19699 GCA_034189235.1 Pseudomonadota bacterium | reverse complement strand
AAAGAACACGAAAGTAAAAGACAGAAACTGCTTTTTTTGGGTAGTTAATCTTTTTTTCGTGTTCTTTAGTGGATTTCGTGGCAAAACTTCTTTGTCTTTGTCTTTGTCTTTGTCTTTGTCTTTGTCTTTGTCTTTGTCTTTGTCTTTGTCTTTGTCTTTGTTGTGATCCTCCTTTCCGTGTCCTTCCGTGGTTTCCGTGGCTAAAAAATCATTTCAATACAGGTTTCAGGTAATAGCCAGTGTGTGAGGCCTCAATTTGGGCCACATCTTCCGGTGTGCCTTCGGCAATAATTTTACCGCCACCGGAACCCCCCTCCGGGCCGAGGTCGATAATCCAGTCCGCGGTCTTGATCACGTCCAGGTTGTGCTCAATCACCACGATGGTATTGCCGTGATCCCGCAGGCGCTGCAATACGTTGAGCAGCTGCTGGATGTCGTAGAAATGCAGGCCGGTGGTCGGCTCGTCCAGGATATACAGGGTCTTGCCGGTATCGCGCTTGGACAGTTCCCTGGCCAGCTTCACCCGCTGTGCCTCGCCGCCTGAAAGGGTAACCGCGCTCTGGCCCAGCCGGATGTAGGACAAGCCCACGTCGATAAGAGTCTGTAGCTTGCGCGCCAGGAACGGAACCGCATCGAAGAACTCGCGGCCTTCCTCCACGGTCATCTCCAGTACCTCGTGGATGTTCTTGCCTTTGTAGCGAACCTCCAGGGTTTCCCGGTTGTAGCGCTTACCCTTGCACACGTCGCAGGGCACATAAATATCCGGAAGGAAGTGCATCTCCACCTTGATCACGCCATCGCCCTGGCAGGCCTCGCAGCGTCCACCCTTGACGTTGAAGGAGAACCGGCCGGGCTTGTAGCCCCGGGAACGGGCTTCCTGGGTGCCTGCAAACAGCTCGCGGATCGGTGTGAACAGCCCGGTATAGGTGGCCGGGTTGGAGCGGGGTGTGCGGCCAATCGGACTCTGGTCAATGTCGATTACCTTGTCCAGGTGGTTCAGACCCTTGAGCTTCCTGTAGGGTGAATGGTTGAGGCTCGTGGCCTTGTTCAGCCTGGCAGCTGCCACCGGATACAGGGTGCTGTTGATCAGGGTGGATTTGCCGGAGCCGGACACCCCGGTAATGCAGGTCATCACTCCCAGGGGAAGGTTCAGGGTCACATCCCGCAGGTTGTTGCCGGTGGCGCCGGTGAGGGTCAGCTGTTTACCGGAGCCTTGGTTCCGTGTCGTCGGTACGGCAATTTTCTTCTGGCCACTGAGGTACTGACCGGTCAGGGAGTTCTCATTGGCAATGATGTCTTCGGGCCGGCCCTGGGCAACGACATAGCCCCCGTGGACCCCGGCGCCGGGCCCGATGTCGATCACATAATCAGCGGCCCGGATGGCGTCTTCGTC
Source organism: Pseudomonadota bacterium (assembly GCA_034189235.1). Taxonomy (GTDB): domain Bacteria; phylum Pseudomonadota; class Gammaproteobacteria; order Pseudomonadales; family Oleiphilaceae; genus Marinobacter. The sequence continues at coordinate 18,306 of JAXHVJ010000048.1, read as the reverse complement.
ATGTTCGACCACGATTACCGTGTTACCCAGATCCCGCAGATGGGTCAGGGTCGCCAGCAGGCGATCGTTATCCCGCTGGTGCAGGCCGATGGAGGGTTCGTCCAGGATGTACATGACGCCGACCAGGCCCGCACCGATCTGGCTGGCCAGCCGGATGCGCTGGGCCTCGCCGCCGGAGAGCGTATCGGCGCTGCGCTCGAGGGTCAGGTATTCCAGACCTACGTTCACCAGAAACTGCAGCCGCTCACGCACTTCCTTGAGAATCTTCTCGGCGATCTCACCCTTTCGCCCCGGAAGGGTCAGCTGTTCAAAATAGTCGTGCGCCTCACCCACCGGCAGGTGGGTTACCTCGGGCAGGTTCCGCTCTTCGATGAATACGTGCCTGGCACTGCGACGCAGCCGCGATCCACCACAATCCTTACAGGGCTGGGTGCTCAGATTCCGGGCGAGCTCCTCGCGCATGTTTTGGGAGTCGGTTTCCCGGTAGCGGCGCTCCAGATTGGGCAGGATACCCTCGAACGGGTGTGCCTTTTCCATAATGTGGCCGCGGGAGTTCACGTAACGGAACGGAATCTCCTCGGAACCGGAGCCGTACAGCAGAACCTGCTGAAAGGACTGGGGCAGATCGATCCAGGGCGTTTCCAGATCCATGCCGTAGTGCTCGGCCACGCTCGACAGCATCTGGAAGTAATACACGGCGCGCCGGTCCCAGCCCTTGATCGCGCCTTCGGCCAGGGTGGCTTCCGGATGTTGGATGACCTTCTCCGGATCGAAGAACTGCTTTACGCCCAGGCCATCACAGGTCGGGCAGGCACCGGCCGGGTTGTTGAAGGAAAACAGCCGGGGTTCCAGCTCGCTGAGGGAGTAGCCGCACTGGGTACAGGCGTAGTGGGCGGAGAAGGTGTGTTCCCCGCCTTCACCGGTCATCGGGGCAACAAGTGCGATGCCGTCGGCCAGTTCCAGCGCGGTTTCAAAGCTCTCGGCCAGGCGCTGCTCCAGACCTTCCTTGACCCTGAAGCGGTCAACCACCACGTCTATTTCATGCTTGCGCTTCTTGTCCAGGGCGGGTACATCGTCGATGTCATAGACGGTGCCGTCGACCCGCAGCCGGATGAATCCCTGGCTGCGCATGTTGTCGATCACATGGAGGTGTTCACCTTTTCGATCCCGGATGACGGGAGCCAGGATCATCAGCCTGCTGCCCTCCGGCATGGCCAGTACCTGGTCCACCATCTGGCTCACGGTCTGGGCTTCCAGTGGCTGACCGTGATCCGGGCAGCGAGGCTCGCCGGCCCGCGCGAACAGCAGTCGCAGGTAGTCGTAGATCTCGGTAATGGTACCTACCGTGGAGCGGGGGTTGTGAGAGGTGGATTTCTGCTCGATGGAAATCGCCGGTGAGAGGCCTTCGATGTGGTCCACATCGGGCTTTTCCATCATGGACAGGAATTGCCGGGCATACGTGGAGAGGGATTCCACATACCGGCGTTGGCCCTCGGCATACAAGGTATCGAAGGCCAGCGACGATTTACCGGAGCCGGACAGACCGGTGATCACGATCAGCTTGTCCCTTGGCATATCCAGGTCGATGTTCTTCAGGTTGTGGGTGCGTGCACCCCTGATCTGGATATAGTCCATACCACCTCTCAATCCGGGAAAAACGAGGATTATAACGCGTTACAGGGAGGCCGGTGAAACCCGGATTGACCGAGACGATTCCGGTAGTCCCTCGATCCGGTCGATTCTGATACAATGCGCCGCCTGTGGGAGGTATGTGGCCCCCCCCGGTTATCTGCTTTCAACCCCGGCTGAGGTGAACACCGCGATGAACGCGCTGGAAAAACGCTCCGTAGCAGCCCTGGCATCGGTCTATGCCATGCGAATGCTGGGGCTGTTCATGGTCATGCCGGTGTTCATGCTGCTCGGTGACGACCTCCGGGGTGCCACACCTGCGTTGCTCGGTTTTGCCATCGGCGCTTATGGCCTGAGCCAGGCCCTGTTACAGATCCCCTTCGGCCTGCTGTCCGACCGGGTCGGCCGGAAGAAGATGATCTACCTGGGTCTGACCCTGTTTGCCGCCGGCAGCCTGCTCGCCGCAGCAACCGACTCCATATACGTTGTAATTGCCGGTCGGATTCTCCAGGGCGCCGGCGCCATCGCCAGTGTGCTGATGGCGTTACTCAGTGACCTGACCCGGGAAGAAGAGCGTACCAAGGCGATGGCCACAGTGGGCATTTCCATCGGGTTGTCGTTTTCGGTATCGCTGGTGCTGGGGCCTTTGCTGGGCGCCATCTGGGGGCTCCAGGGTATTTTCTACGTGACTGCGGTTCTGGCCATGATTGCCCTGGTGATCGTGAGCCGGGTGGTGCCCACTCCGCACCAGCACAAGATCAGTGCTGATACCCACCCGGCCAAAGACATGCTGGGCCGGGTGCTCATGGATGGTCGCCTGGTACGGCTGGACTTCGGTATCTTCGCCCTGCACCTGGTACTGACCTCGCTGTTCCTGGTGTTCCCGTCGGTGCTTGAGGAGCGCCTGGGCCTGGCGGCCAGGTCGCACTGGTGGTTTTACCTGACGGTCATGGTGACCTCTTTCTTCGCCATGGTGCCGTTCATCATCATTGGTGAGAAGAAGCGCAAGATGAAGCCGGTACTCTGTGGCGCCATCGCCCTGCTGACGCTGGCGACCGCCGGTCTGGCCGGACTGGAGGGGAGTCTGGTCAGGGCGTGGGCGGTATTGTTCTTCTTCTTCATGGCCTTCAACCTCCTCGAAGCCAGTCTGCCATCCCTGATCAGCAAGGAGGCGCCGGCGGCGAGTAAAGGAACGGCCATGGGTGTTTACTCCACGTCCCAGTTTCTCGGTGCTTTTCTCGGTGGTGCCGTCGGTGGTGTCCTGCTGCAAGCGGCCGGACTGGAAGGCGTGGTCTGGCTGATGGTAACTGTGCTGGCGGTCTGGTTGCTGGTGGCCCTGACCATGTCGGCGCCGGGTTACACCACCAGTTTCGTGGTACAGTTACAGCAGGCGGTCAGCCAGACCTACGACGATATCGATGAGCGCCTGCGCCGCCTGCCAGGCGTTCAGGACGTGGTTATCGTTGAAGATGCCGCAACCGCCTACCTCAAGGTAGACAGGCAGAAATTTGATGAAGGGTTACTTGCGGACCTGGCATTTGTCCGGCAGGGTAACGGTTAATGAAATCCGGAAGGCCGCAGGGAGTGCGGCTTCCCTTGAAAATACACTCAGGAGTTAATGATGGCACGAGGCGTAAACAAGGTCATTCTTATTGGCAATCTGGGCCAGGACCCGGACACACGCTACACCGCGAATGGCAACGCAGTGGTAAACCTGAATCTGGCAACAGATGAGAGTTACAAGGATCGTCAGACTGGCCAGCTGGTACCGAAAACCGAGTGGCATCGAGTCGTGTTGTTCGGCAAGGTGGCCGAGGTTGCCGGGCAGTATCTGCGCAAGGGTTCCAAGGTCTACATCGAGGGCAGGCTGCAGACCCGCAAATGGCAGGGGCAGGATGGCCAGGATCGTTACACCACCGAAGTCGTGGTGGATATGAACGGCCAGATGCAGATGCTGGACAGCCGCGGCGGTGAAGGCGGTGTGAATCAGGGGGCTCCGGCAGGCCGCCCGCAGCAGTCAAACCACAACGCACCGGCTGGTCAGCAGAATGCACCGGCCGAGGGCCAGCAGTCAGGCGGTTACAGCCAGCCATCCCAGGGCAACATGCCCGAGCCGGTTGACGATTTTGATGATGATATTCCGTTTTAGGTTTTACTTCAGTATCGGTCATTGAGACTAAAAACCCCGGATTGCAAGCGCATCCGGGGTTTTTGTTACGTCAGTGCAAAAGAACGTGAAATAGTTCAACAAAACATGGAATCCCGTTCGCTTTTTAACCTATCATGCCGGGCCAATTAGAGTTTGGCCTGTTATTCAGGCACAAAATGATAATGCGGGCCTTGCGAGTGGCCCCCGCTTCCAGCCCTGGTTCATGACTGAAAATACCTTTTTTAAAAAGATCACCGGATTCTTGCGACCTGGCGGGTCATCCGTGCGCGTATCCCTGGAGGTGCGTCCGGATGGTATTGCCTGGGCGGTCGCGCCTGCCTCACCGGCACAGCTGGTCGGGTTTGCTGAATGTCTGCCGGCGCGGCGAGCAGAGGTACTCAGTTCTCTGGTGAGCGAGCAGGGCTGGAACGGTGCGCTTTCAGACCTGGTTCTGTCCATGGAGCAATACCAGGTATTCCAGATGGAACGCCCGGCGGGTCTCGACGACGCCGAGCTTGCCGACGCTCTCAAGTGGAAGCTCCGGGACCTTCTGGAGTTCAGCCCCTCTGACGCCATTTCCGATGTATTTCCATTTCCGCACGATGCCGCCCGCGGCCGCGGAGAGTTGGTGAATGTGGTTGCGGCCCGCAAATCCCTGCTCAGGGAACTGGTTGCACTGGTACAGCAATCCGGCCTCAAACCCGGGCGTATTGATATCGCCGAGCTGGCCCTGCGTAACCTGGTGGCCAGGCTGGATCCGGACAACAAAGGCGCCACCCTGGTTCACCTCCGGGAAAATTATGGCCAGATGATCATCTGCCGTGGCCAGACTCTCTATCTTTCCCGTCGCCTGGATGTGCCTGCCTCAGGGCTGCGCGACGCCGCCCGGCAGGAAAGTGTGGTGCAGGGGCTGGCACTCGAAATGCAGCGTTCCCTGGATTACTACGAAAGCCAGATGGGCCAGGTGCCGCCGGCGCATATCCACCTGGTGGCGAAGGACAGCGTGCTGCCCCTGGCATCGATGCTGTCTTCCTACCTGGCTGCAGGGGTCAGCAACCTGGACTGGGCTGCCCTCGGGCTTGAAAGTGCCATCGACAGTCGCTGCCTGCCGGCCTGGAGTGCTGGTTTGCCGTTGGTCGGGAAGGCGGGTAAATGATTCAGCAGGTCAACCTCTACACCAGTGAGTTGCGCCCACGGCAACAGCGATTGTCTGCGGCCCGGGCTCTTGGCATTACCGTTGTATTGGCGCTGATTATTGCCGGCTGCGGGGCCTGGCTCAGTTACGAGCAGCGACAGTTGGCGCAGGAGGTCACCGGGTTGGAGCAGCAGAATGCCCGATTGAATGAGGCGGTGGCCAGTCTGTCCGAGGCGGTCGAGCGTCGTCAGCCGGATCCGGAGCTGGAAGCGGCGTTGCAGCGTATCAGTGAGACCCTGGCGCGGCGCCAACGCCTGCTTGAGCGCGTGGAGGGGCTGGTAGTCAGCCCGGGCCAAGTTTTTTCCCCGCAGATGGCGGCTCTGGCGAGGCAGATTCCGGAAAATGTCTGGCTCACCGGCATTGTCATGGAAGCCCGGCCCCAGCGGATTCAGATCGAAGGCAGGAGCCATACCTCGGCGCAGGTGCCACTGTACCTGGAACAGTTGGGCAAGGCGCCGGCTTTTACCGGCAGGACGTTCGGCGTGTTCCGGATTGATCGTCCGGACGAAGGTAATTGGGTGGAATTCTTTGTGGCCAGTGAACCTGGTGCCGGGGAGGAGTCATGACCGACGCCCGACAGAGTGGCCTGGCAAGGCTCGGAGGCTGGTTCAATGATCGCCCGGCCAGGGAGCGAGTACTGTTGCTGGTCACCGTGCTGGTGGTCTTGCTCTTTGCCGGATGGGAGCTCGCGCTCGCGCCGGTCAGCCAGGAGATCCGGGATCTGGAGAACCGCCGGGTACTGGCGGAAACCCGCCAGGCTGATCTGCTTTCCCGGCAACAGGAGCTGGAACAGATACTGGCCCATGACCCTTCGGCGGAACTGCGTCAAAGACTGGAGCAGCGCCAGCGCCGGCTCGACCGGCTCGATCAGCAGGTTGCCGAGACCGCAGGCCAGTTGATCGCACCACGGGCGATGGTGGCGCTGTTGAGGGAAATGCTGGCGGCCCAGAACAATCTGACCCTGCAGGCACTGGAACTGAAAACACCGGAGCCGGTGTACGCGGAGCCCGGTATGTCAGCCTCCGGAACCGATGGGGCGTCTGGCCAACAACCCGAGCCGTTGTTGTTCTCGCACTCTGTGGAACTGCGCCTTCAGGGCGGTTACCTGGACGTGCTTGCCTATCTTGAGCGCCTTGAAGCGATGGATCATCGCCTGGGCTGGGTAAGACTGAGTTACGAGGCCACCTCATGGCCAGCCGGCGAAGCCGTGATCGAGGTGCGGACGCTGAGCCTGGAAAAGGCCTGGCTGGGGGTATGACATGAGACTGGCCGGATCGTTAATCGCCTTTCTTGCCTTGGTCGCCAGCTTGCCGGTGGCGGCTCTGGAGGACCCTACCAGGCCACCCGGTACCGAAGCTACGGCGATCCGGAGCCAGCCGGCGAGGTCCCTGTCCCTGGACTCGATCGTCTATGGCCGGGATCGCAAGGTAGCGGTGATCGAGGGCGAAGCGCTCCGGGAGGGCCAGGGTGCCAACGGTATCCGCGTGAGAAAAATTTATAAGGACCGGGTCGAGGTGCTGGACCGGGGCAGTCCCCGAGTTCTTTACCTGGATAAGCTTCCGCAAGTGCGGAGAACCCAATGACAGACATGCAGGCAACCATGAATTCCTTCAAGAAGAAGCTGGCGTTGATCATTGCTGTCGGGATGGTACTGACCGCCTGTAGCAACAACCCGTTGATGCGCACCGGGGCAGCGACCTCGACGGACGCGGCGGATGAGATCGTGCGCACACTTGAACAGGCAGAGGCCGGACAGCAGGGTGGGAATGACTCCCGTGAGCCCGCCACGCCTGCCATGCCCGCCGATATCAGCGCACAGCTGTTACCGCCTCTTTCTGCGGACAACGATCTGGAAGAGCGCTTTGACGTCAGTGCCCGCGGAGTGGCAGCAGACAGCTTCTTCCAGTCCCTGGTGACCGGGACCCGTTTCAATGTGGTGGTACATCCGGAAGTCACTACCGCGATTGACCTTCGCCTGAGGGATGTCACCGTTCCCGAGGTCATGGACATTGTTGCAGACCTGTATGGCCTGGACATCCGGCGCAAGGGCCGCCTGTACCAGGTCAACGCGGACCGCATCCAGACCCGGATCTTTCCCATCGACTACCTGCACTTCAAGCGCAAGGGTGGTTCCGAAACCCGTGTGAGCTCCGGGCAGGTGACCAGTTCCCGTAGTAACGGGAGAAACGGCGATACCGACAACGGGGAAGTCCGGAGCCTGATCGGCACTGCTATCTCTACCGAAACCGAATCGGATTTCTGGCGGGACCTGCGCACCTCGGTGGAAATGATTGTCAGCACTGGCGAGGGCGGCCAGGTGATTGTGAACCCGGGCCCCGGTCTTATCATGGTGCGGGGTGGTTCCGATCAGTTGCGGCTGGTGGAGGATTACCTGCGCCGGACCGAACTGATCATGCAGCGCCAGGTGGTGCTGGAGGCCAAGATTCTGGAAGTGGCACTCAATGAGGGCTATCAGCAGGGCATCAACTGGTCCGATCTCCAGCGCGCTTCCTCGGTAACGGCAGCAGACGGGTTGCCGGCGGATTTCACCGCCCAGAGCCTGGCCGGCCAGGTTATTCAGACATCCGATATCGGCGGCCTGTTTTCCGCCACGTTCCGGGAAGGCAGTTTTACCGCACTGATCGAATTGCTGGGTACCCAGGGCAACGTCCAGATTCTCTCCAGCCCGCGGATTTCCACGGTGAACAACCAAAAGGCCGTGATCAAGGTAGGTACCGACGAGTTCTTCGTAACCGATATCGATTTTGATGACGAGAATTCCACCATAACCGGTTCGGACAGCACCTCCACCTCGGTGGAGCTGACGCCGTTCTTCTCGGGTATCTCCCTCGATGTAACGCCCCAGATCGGCGAGGACGGAACCATTACCCTGCATGTCCATCCGTCGGTCAGCGAAGTGAATGACCAGGAAAAAATAATCACCATTGGTGAACGGGACGTGACCCTGCCTCTGGCAGCAAGCAAGGTGAGGGAGACCGACAGCGTGGTCCGGGCCGAGAGCGGCCAGATCGTGGTGATCGGTGGCCTGATCCAGAACACCAGTGAGGACACCAATTCCTCGGTGCCTTTCTTCAGTGAGATTCCCCTGGTCGGTGAGATGTTCAAGCAGCGCCGGTTCGAGTCCCGCAAGAGCGAGCTGGTGATCCTGCTGCGGCCGGTAGTGGCCCGGACGTCGACCATGAACGCGGATATTTCCGCCAGCCGGGAGCGTATGAAAGTGCTGCGGGAGCTGCTGCAGTCCTCGCGGTCGGTAACGCCGGAGCCGGAGAAAGCGCCACGCTGATATGTACGAAGCCCATTTCGGACTGCAGGAAGCACCGTTTGCATTGACGCCCGATACCCGCTATTTCCTGCGGGCGCCCAGCCATGCCGATGCGCTGGAACTGCTGCTCGTGGCGCTGAAAGAGCGGGAAGGGTTTATCAAGATTACCGGTGAAGTGGGCACCGGCAAGACCTTGTTGTGCCGCCTGCTGCTGAATAACCTGGATGGAAAGGCAAGCACGGCCTACATTCCCAATCCCCATCTGCCGCCGGAAGCACTGTATGAAGCTGTGGCCGAAGAACTCGGCGTGGATGTTTCCAAATGTGCCAACACCCATCAGGTACTGAAAGCCCTGAATCGTCGCCTGATCAAGCTGGCCATGGAGCGGCGATCCGTTGTTCTGGTGATCGATGAGGCCCAGACCATGCCTGAGCCGACCATCGAGGCGCTTCGGTTACTAACCAACCTGGAAACGGAAAGCAGAAAGCTTCTACAGGTGGTGCTGTTTGGCCAGCCCGAGCTGGATGTCATGTTGGGCAAGGAAAGTCTGCGGCAGCTGCGCCAGCGCATCACCTTCCAGTACAGGCTCAGTGCCCTGGATCGCCAGTCTGTTAGCCAGTATTTGCGTCATCGGCTGGCTCAGGCCGGCTATAACGGAGGAGAGCTCTTCGCTCCGGCAGCCTTGAAACTCATTACCCGTTCTTCCGGTGGTATACCCAGGCTGGTCAACGTATTGGCTCACAAGGCCATGCTGGCGGCCTGGGGACAGGGCGCCCGACAGGTGAGCCGCGCACACGTTCTCAGTGCTGTCCGGGATACCGAAAGCGCAAGGCGGCCAGGCCTGCTGGGGATGTGGTTATGAGCCTGTTGAATGACGCACTCCGGGCCGCGGAGCAGCGCCAGCAGAAGCCGGAAGCGCCTGCTGCCTACACCGGCCAGGGGTCCACAGTGCCGGCCAGAAAAAACCGGTTGGTGCCGGTGCTCAGCCTGCTGGTGGTTGTGCTGGCGACAGTGGCCGGTTACGCCCTGCTTGCCGGCAACCAGAGTGTTGCGGAAACCGCACAGGCAGGGGCACAGGATTCACTGCCGCCGATTGCGGCGCAATCCGGGAACAACTCCACTGAGTCCGCTGTTAGTCAGGCGCCAGAGGATCGGAGTGCGGAGATTGTGGCTGAAAAGCCACTCACCGGTCCGGCGCCGGCCCCTGAAAAACAGGTCGTCCGAAACACCCGTCCGGAACCGGAGAGTCCACCGGTCAGCCAGGAACAATCGGTTGAGCCCGAAACCGAACCGGCACAGGTCAAACAAGTGCGTGAGACTCCGGAGAGTATTGACCGCCGGGTTAGTCGCGAGCTGACCTCTCTGCTCAGGCAGGACCGTTTCCGGGAAGCCGGTGAAAGGTTGCGGGCACTGCTGGCGGAACAACTGGCGCCGGTGAGCCGTGCGACCCTGGCACGAGCCCTGCTGGTGGAAGGTCAGCCGGAGATTGCCCTGGCCTGGCTTCCGGCACCGGAGGTGATGGGTGTGCCCGAATTGCGCCTGCTCCGGGCCAGGGCCCTGCTGGCCACCGGTGAACTGACTGGTGCGGTCGCGCTGCTGCGCAGCCAGGTACCGCCGCTGGAGGGGCATATCGAATACCGGGTGACCCTGGCAACCCTGCTGCAGCAGGCCGGCGAGAGTGGTGCGGCCGCGGACCAATGGACCGCACTGCTGACGACAGATGACAGTCGCGCCGCCTGGTGGGTAGGCCTTGGCGTGGCCCTGGAATCCGGGGGCAAAGCTGCCAGCGCCGAGCGGGCCTATACCCAGGCCGCCGCGCTGCCGGGACTGTCACCATCCCTGGCGGACTATGTTCGTGAACGTTTGAAGCAATTACAGGCAGGCTGAATGGCAACGGAACCGAAGAAAAAGCTCCGTCTTGGCGACCTGCTGGTCCGGAACGACGTTATCACCGAGGAGCAACTGTACGCCGCCCTGCGAGAGCAGAAAAACAGTGGCCGGAAGCTGGGCAAGACCCTGGTGGACCTCGGCTATGTGGATGAAGACACCATCCTGAATATGCTGTCGCGGCAGCTGGATCTGCCGTTCGTCCAGCTGCGCCATTTCCGCTTCAACGAGCAGCTGGTGCGCCGGCTGCCGGAAGCCATTGCCCGCCGCTTCCGCTCCCTGGTGCTGGACGAGCAGGGCGGTGAACTGCTGGTCGGTATGGCGGACCCGCTGGACATCTTTGCCTACGATGAACTGGTTCGGGTACTGAAACAGCCGATCCGGCAGGCCGTGGTGCGCGAGAGCGAGCTGCTCTCCGCCCTTGATCTGGTGTACCGCCGCACCGAAGAGATCGCCTCTCTTGCCGAAGAGCTGGAGGATGAGCTTTCCGATGACGCTTTTGACCTTGCCAGCATGTCGGAGGAGCCGGAAAACGAAGACGCACCGGTGGTCCGGCTGCTCAAGACCCTGTTCGAAGACGCCGTACAGGCCCGCAGTTCTGACATCCACATCGAACCGGACGAAACCGTGGTCCGGATCCGGCAGCGGGTGGATGGTGTGCTGCAGGAGCACGTGATGAAGGAGAAGCGGGTCAACGCCGCCCTGGTCCTGCGCCTGAAGCTGATGGCGGGCCTGAATATCTCCGAAAAGCGCCTGCCCCAGGACGGCCGTTTCAACGTGCGGGTCAAGGGCCGGAGCATTGACGTCCGGATTTCCACCATGCCCGTGCAGTACGGTGAGTCCGTGGTCATGCGCCTGCTGGATCAGAGCCAGGGCCTGCTGAACCTGGACAGCATCGGTATGCCGGAGGAACTGCTGCAGCGTTTCCGGCGGATGATCCGCAAGCCCCACGGCATGATCCTGGTAACCGGCCCCACCGGCAGCGGCAAGACCACCACATTGTACGGGGCCCTGAGCGAGCTTAATCGCCCGGAAGTGAAGATAATTACCGCCGAGGACCCGGTGGAATACCGGCTGCCCCGGATTACCCAGGTGCAGGTCAATCCGGGGATCGGCCTCGAGTTCGCCAATGTACTCCGGGCCGGGCTGCGACAGGACCCGGACATCATGCTGGTGGGCGAGATGCGGGACCGGGAGACCGTGGAAATCGGCCTGCGCGCCGCCATGACCGGTCACCTGGTACTTTCAACACTCCACACCAACGACTCCATCAGCAGCGCCATGCGCCTGATCGACATGGGCGCCGAGCCATTCCTGGTCTCCAGCTCCCTGCTCGGGGTGGTGGCTCAGCGCCTGGTGCGCCGGGTTTGTGAGAACTGTTCTGCGCCCTACGAGCCCACCGGGCAGGAGCGGGTGTGGCTGGAAACCTTTGATCTCGATCCCCTGGACCGGGAAGCCGGATTTGTCCACGGCCGCGGTTGCTACCAGTGCAGCAACTCCGGCTACAAGGGGCGGATCGGTGTCTATGAAATGCTCGAGATGAACGAGCCAATGCTGGATGCCCTGCGCCAGCAGGACGTTTCCGGCTTCAGCAAGGCAGCCCGGCGGAGCCGTCTCTACCGTCCGCTGGGGCGGTGTGCCATGGACTATGCCTTGCGGGGTGTGACCACCCTGGAGGAAGTGGCACGAGTTGCGGCCACCTCGGAAGGCGAGTTCCTGCCAGAAGACGAATTCCCGTTGCCGGATGAGTCCCCCCGAGGAGTTGCCTGATGCAGTTCTCCTACCGGGGCAAGGATACCAATGGCAGCGTCAAGCAGGGTTCACTGATTGCCGGCAATGCCGATGCGGCCGCCGCCGAGCTGATGCGCCGGGGCATCACGCCCCTGACCATCCGGGAACAGGGCGAGACCCGCTCGCTGTCCGACCGCGTCAATCGGCTGGCGGTGTTCCGGGGCAAGGTGACCCTGGATGAGCTGATCGTATTCTGCCGCCAGATGCATTCTCTGACCCGGGCCGGCATTCCCCTGATCCGGACCATGCGCGGACTGGCCGAGACCTCCCGCTCACCGGTACTGGCGGAGGTGCTGGACGATGTAACGGCACGGCTTGAGGGTGGCACCGCCATGGCGGCCGCCATGCAGGCCCATCCACAGGTTTTCTCCGACATGTTTGTGGCCATGATCCACGTGGGGGAGAACACCGGCCGTCTGGACGACGCGTTCAAACGGCTTGCCGACATTCTGGAGCTGGAGCGGGACACCAAACGCCGGCTCAAACAGGCCCTGCGCTACCCGACGTTTGTGGTAGTGGCGCTGCTGGCGGCGCTGATGGTGGTGAACTTCCTGGTGATTCCCAAATTCGCCACGGTGTTCAATAAGCTCGGGGCGGACCTGCCGTTCCTGACTCAGGTACTGGTGGGCACGTCCAACTTCCTGCTGGGCTACTGGTACGTGCTGCTGTTTGCGATCGCCGCCGGTGCGCTGCTATTGCGTCAATGGAAACAGACCGAGCAGGGCAGGCTGACCTGGGATCGCTACAAGTTGAGGGTCCCGGTGCTTGGCAACTTGCTGGAACTCATCACCCTGAGCCGGTTTGCCCGTAACTTCGCCTCCATGCTGGCCGCCGGCATGCCGGTCAACCACGCCTTGACGGTGGTGTCCGATGCCACGGACAACGCCTGGATCGCACTGCACATACGGGACATGCGGGCGGGCGTGGAGCGAGGCGAAAGCCTGCTGCGAACGGCGCGGCAAAGCGATATGTTCACTCCCCTGATCCTGCAGATGATTGCAGTGGGGGAGGAAACCGGTGCGGTGGACGAAATGCTCACCAACGTGGCGGATTTCTACGACGAAGACATCGATTACGGCCTGAAGCGGCTGGCGGAATCCATCGAGCCGATCCTGATTGTTGCCATGGGGATACTGGTCCTGATCCTGGCGCTGGGGGTATTCCTGCCCATCTGGGATCTCGGCTCGGCAGCCATGGGGCGGGGCTGACTTGGCTGCGGTCAACGCCGTGGGCTATGTCGGGGCGGACAACCACCGCCGGCTTCAGTGGTTGGTGGCATTTTGCCTGCTGGGGGTGGTGGTCAGCGTACTGCTTATGTCCCTCGAACGCACCGCCGCCCAGGCGGAAAGACAGAGTGTGCAGCTGATGCTGAACCAGCTTCGCAGTGCGCTGGTGGTGAAAGGCGCCGAGATCATGCTGACCGGCGGACGATTAGAGGATTGGCAAGGCACCAATCCAGTGGACTTGCTGCAGTCGGCTCCCTTGAACCGGGTCGGTGATTGCAACGGGGCGGAACACCGGAAAGGCAGCTGGTGTTTTATGGGGGGCGAGCGGGTATTGGTGTACCGGCCCCGGTGGGCGGAGTTTCCGGGATTGAATGGTGGCCCGGAACAGGCAGAGTGGCTTTTTTGGCGGGTGGAAACGGAATTTGCCGGGCCGGCCAGCGTGCGGCAACGCAGGCCCGTGGGCCTGATGTTAAATCGTGTGAATTTTGGCCAGAAAAAGCCTTATTAGCTATGGGGTTAATGGCAGATATGAGAAAATTGAATGATAAATCAACTAAAGGAGCTGTTATGAGCGTTCAGCAACGAAACCGGGGTTTTACCCTGATCGAGCTGGTGGTGGTCATTGCCATCCTGGCGATTCTTGCGGCTTTCGCATTGCCGCGTTTTGCACAGCTTTCGGAGGAGGCGCATCGGTCCAATGTGAAGGCTACGGCCGGCGCCCTTTCCGCTGGTGTTGCCTTGGCCAAGGCCCAATGGGTGACGAATGGCCTCACAGATATTGCAGACGATATAGAAGGTTTCGGCAATGACGATGTGGATGTGAGCGCCGATGGCTGGCCGGTTTCCGTCGATGGAGCAAACGATCCGGCCAACATTACCGCTGACAGATGTGTTGGTTTGTGGGAAGCATTGCTGCAGTCCAATGCGCCAAGCGTTGCTACTTCCGGTAATGCGGATTACCTGGTCAGCGCAACAGCTCCGGAGTGTACCTTCACCTATACGCTTGACGGGCAGGATGGCACAGCGACTGCGAAAGAGATTGTTTATAACGCCAGTACCGGCGAAGTAAGCACCAACGTGAATTGATTTATTCAGTAACCATAGAAGCAATTTCAAAGCGGAGTAGAGACATGAAAGACATGATTCCAAACAGAAAAGAGAAAGGTTTTACCCTCATCGAGCTGGTGATGGTGATTGTGATTCTGGGCATTCTGGCGGCGTTTGCGCTGCCGCGGTTTGCGGATTTGGGTGGAGATGCCGAAGAGGCCTCTATTCAGGGAGCACGAGGAGCGGTCAAGTCCGCCTCAGCGATCGCCCACTCTGCATGGTTGGCGGATGGCAATTCTCCCACCACCATCACTCTTGAAGGTGAACCAATTACCATGGATAACGGATACCCTACAGCAGATACAGAAGCCGCGACGGGTGGTACTTCAGGCACCAAGGGCATCGCCGAAGCCGCCCAGATTACAGATGACTTCACATTGACTTTTGACGGCACAGACACGCTGACGGTGGCAAATGACGGTTGCTCGTTTTCCTATCAGAATGATGGAGCGAACTCGCCGTCTGTAAGTGCTGTAAGCTGTCCCTGACTGACCTTTTACAAACTTACGTTTCGCGTGGGGATTACTAGCCATCCTACGCTTGGCTGGTCGGTCCTTAATGCCGAGGCGCAGGTTGACCATGCTTCGGGCAATGGCAGGGGAGTGGCGTGGAGGCCGTAGACGGTGGCATGAGGAAGAGTTTTGTATCATGTTCCAAAGGCTTCACTCTGGTAGAGCTGGTCTTGGTGATAATCTTGATAGGCGTGTTTTCCACTCTCGCAATCGGACTATTCACCAACCGCTCCGCCTTCTCCCCCCTGCTGCTTACCCAGCAAATCTCCTCCGCCACGCTGCTTGCCCAACAGGCAGCGCTGGCGGGGAATCCTTCCAATAGCGTTGTCATTCGACAGTTAGCTGATGAGCTCCAGTTCGAGGCTGCAGGCGAGAGTTTCGCCCTGGACCGCGAAGGGACTTCACTAAGTTACCGCACCAGCAGTGGTGGCTCTTTCGCTCCGGTTCCGGCAACAGGACTTACCGTGTCGTTCGACGGACTTGGTCGGGTAGCTGCTCCGGTACCACGAGAAAACATCGATTTCATTATCACCGGAGCCAGCCAGTACAACCTGTGCCTGAGCTCTCTGGGCGCTGTCTATCAGGGAGCCTGCCAGTGAAACGGCAGTCCGGTGTTACCCTGGTTGAGCTGATCATCACCATCGTGGTGCTTGGCATTGCCATCGCCGGGGTAGTTGGTGCTTTTGCCCTGATCAGTGGCCGGAGTGCGGACCCGCTGAACCAGACCCGCGCCATAACCCTCTCCCAGCTGTATATGGATGAGATCCTGACTCGCTACTACGACGAATCCACGCCGGTGGGTGGCGGCAAAGTGGCGTCGGGAGATGTGGATTGTGCCACTGCTGGTCCCGATGGCGAGACTCGACCCACCTTTGATGACGCCGACGACTACGATGGCCTGGCGGATTCTCCGCCCCAGGATGGCCAAGGGAGCGATCTCTCCGGCTATGGCGGCTTCTCGGTCAGCGTGGCCGTTGCCTGTGCGGGTTCCGAAGTAGGTGTCGCCAACGAGGATGCCAAGCGCATTGATATCACCATCACCGATCCCTCCGGCCAGAACTGGCTGTTCACCGCCTACCGGGCCAATTTCTGATGCGACGGTCGGCCGGTTTTACTCTCGTTGAACTGGTGATGGTGATCGTTTTGCTGGCGATCATAGCTACCATCTCGGTCCAGTTCGTCACTTTGTCGACCCAGGGTGCCCTGGATGTGGGTTCCCGGCAGCAGCGGGCGTTGCAGGGTGTGGTGGTCAGTGAGCAGGTATCCCGGGAGTTGCGGCACGCGTATCCCATTTCAGTGCGGACTTCCGGGAGCTGTATCGAATGGCTGCCAGTCTTATCAGCAACAACCTACATTAAACGGACCTCGGGGCCGGACTTCAGTGAAATTGAAGTCGTCCCGTTCGGCGGAACTCCGTCACTCGGAGCCGCTCGAGCACTCATCTATGGCTATGGCTCAACAACGGTTGATGCCTTGTACGACACCAGCGATCCGGGGCCGGTCAGCCCTCTAATCAGCAGCATCGATAACAATGTCTCCCCGGCTGTTATCAATTTGTCCGCTGGCCACAAGTTTAATCAGAATTCTCCCGAGCGGAGGCTGTTTGTTATCGGCTCTCCCATCAGCCTGTGTCGGAGCGGTCGGTTTCTATACCGTTACAGCGATTATGGTATTAACCCTGCTCAGCCGACACCCCCGACTGGTGGAACCCGTGAGGTATTGGCTGCAAACCTGACCGATCCCGTAAATTTTTCTGTCAGCCCGCCGACTCTTCAGAGAGGGGCGCTGATAAGTTTCACCTCCACACTCGAAGATCCCCGTAGTGGCGAAACCACAACCGTGAGCCAGGAGGTGCAGATCCGCAATGTTCCCTGACTCCCGTTTTCCCCGACATATGGCAATCCGCTACCAGCAAGGCATTGGGTTGCCCATCGCGCTGTTTGTGATTACGGTGCTGGCCCTGCTGGTGGTTGGCATGGCCCAACTACAGGAAAGCTCCGGCAAGTCGGTGAGCTTGCAGATTCAATCCCAGCGGGCGTTTTTCGCGGCGGAGAGTGGGGCGCAATTGGCGGTGTCGGAAACTCTGAATACCGGGAGTTGCGCTGGTGTTCCCGCAGAGCTGGATTTCACTATGGGTGCTCTGAAGGAATGCAAAGTGTTGCTTTCGTGCTCTGTCACAGACCCGGTGCCAATTCCAGGTAGTGGCGGTAATCAGGTCTTTACACTGATCAGTTCGGGCGAATGCGGCGCCGGTAATGAGCTGGCCAGCAGAACCGTAGAGGTCAGGATACGATGAGGATTGTTTTTACTATCACGCTTCTTCTGCTGACACAGCTGGTTTGGGCGGAATGTTCCGAGCAATACTCAGGGCTGGCCGTGATCAATGAGGTTGCCGATACGGATGATTTTTTTGAGGTAAAGATGCTGTCCTCGGTTATCCGCCCGGAGGAATACAATCAGTGGACCCTGGATTACTGCACTTTGACAGGCCAGGGATCGAATCAGACAGTTGACTGTGTGGGGGATGGCCCCTCAGCAAGTGGCTTGTCTCTATCGAACGCCAACGCCAGCGGGTATCCATGGCTTGTTTTGAGCACGAGCAACAGTGATCCTGAGGTCAATTTCAACGGCATTGAGATACGCCTTCAGGACCAGTATGGCGATACAGTTGATTATCTCCGTGTTTACGACTCAAAAAAATACGATGGCTCGGAGTTTTCCAGCCTCACAAACGATTGTTCGATCGAAACCGTCATTGATGATGGGGGGTCCGAGGGCAAACTCACCCAGCGTTCACCGGATGGTGCTGGCGGCTGGGGGCTGTCACCCGGACAATCCGGGGGAGGCACTACCGAAGGCGCGTCCAATGATGGTGCGGTCGTTACACCCGATGCGGTTGTCAGTGTGAACAGCGTAACCGTTGAGCGCGGTCAGGTGGCAACCCTCACGGTTTCCCTTGATGAACCCCTCAATGTGGGAACCACGGTCAGTTACCGGACCAGAGACGATTCTGCCGGGGCTGGAAGCGATTACGTTGCAGTAACAAGTTCGATCACTATACCTGCGGGGAGTACTCAAGGGAGTATTGCGATTGTGACTCAGGGCCCACAGTCACAACAATCAGAGCGCTTTTTCGTGGAGCTCACTTCGGTTACCGGCAATGTGGTCCTCGGCTCACAGATCGGCGTAGTGACGATCATGCCCGAGCCTGTGGCCTGGTGGCGGTTTGAAGGTAATGCCGAAGATCAAACCGGAAATGGCTTGGATGGTAGCCCTAATAGTGATGTAAGCTTTCCATCAGCAAGTCCCGCCAAAGCTGGATCACCCGGCACCTGTGCATATGCAAAGTTAGATAACCGAAATTTTCTGTTTTTCCCGTCGACAGTTGGCCTGATTTCTGTTCAAGATGCGAACGCTTTGGATCTGGACAACCAGTTGACCATTGCGGGCTGGGTACGTAGGGAAGAGAGTGGTGAGGGATATATACTGTCCAAGCCCGATAATTATCAGTGGTACGTAGATAGTTC
>JAXHVJ010000047.1:0-19885 GCA_034189235.1 Pseudomonadota bacterium | reverse complement strand
GGCGGATGCCATCCTGGATCGGCTCGTTCACAACGCCTACAAGATCAATCTGCGGGGCGAATCCATGCGAAAACAGCAAGCAAAGTTGACGGACACTACGGCTTCGGAGTAAGAAGAGAAAACCCCGCGTCGCTACGCTCCGATGGGTGGCAGCCTTGTTTCGGTCCGGGTGGCAGGCTTCACGTGGAATGGGTGGCAACCTTCAGCGGTTTACGCACCTTCGGCTCTGCGAATACCTGATATCGGGACTTTCACCCGACGAGTCTGGTGCCATGCCTGGCACACACGCCCGCCATCACCGCTGACAAAACCGCAGCGAAGCGAAGGGTTTGGCATCCGGTGAATGGCCTGGTTACACCTCACTTTGGTCAGTGAAGCTGACTAAAAACTTCCGGGTGTTGCTCAGCAATGCGCAGGAGCGCAACTGCAGGACCCTGCGGCTCGCGACGACCTTGCTCCCAGTCCTGAAGGGTTCGCACACTCACGCCCATAAGACCAGCAAATGCTGACTGCGACATGTGCAATTTCAGCCTGATCACTTTGGGCGGTGAAGGCTCTGAAAGCTCATGCGTTCGCAGGGCTACGTTACCCTTCTTGAACTGCTTGATTTCATTGATACCGCCAAGAATCTCTGCCCCAAGGTTTCTGTCACCCATTTTTGATTGCCTCAGCTATCTGTTTGAGCGTCTGGCCAGGAATACTGGCGCGCTCTGATTTACTGTAAAGCGTGAGCATCCATATCTCGTGGTCAGATTTCTTCCGGTAGTAAATTGCTCTGATACCACCGCTCTTCCCGGAACCCGCTGGCACCCATCGAACCTTGCGAACACCACCTGAGCCTTTTATAAGGTCGCCCGCGTCCGGCTTCTGTAAAAGGTACGTTTGAAGCCCGCGGTATTCCTCATCTGTGAGGTAGTTCGGCAATAGCTTCGTGAACGTTGAGGTTTCGATGAAAAGCATTGCTAAAATATACGGCATTGCCGTACAAGCGTCAAGGCCGGATCAGTGAGGTGTAACGCCCGCCAGCATGCGCGGCTACGGAATGTAGGCAAAGCCGCAATGTAAGCAATGCAGTAGGCGTCGCGTGCCTGGCCTTGTTAACATGATAAAAGATAGGCTTACCCTTGTGACTCTTCGTCACTGCTAGAGTGCCTGAAAATTCGGAAGTATGCTAAAAGGCAGAAGCTTAAAATCACGCCTATCCAAACAGGTCCCTTTGTACACGTATTGATTTCGGTGACTCCAGTTCTTGAACCTAAAACAATCCCATTGCATTTGAAAACCGAACTCACTTCAAAGACATAAGCTGGCCCAAACGCAAGAGCCAGCAGTGTCGGAGTAAATGATAAGATAAAAATAATGAATGGGAATACGAACATTGCAATGACGAATAGAAAAAACGGCACCTTGTCCATGCATTGATCCATGAGCGAATTCCCCATAATCCCGGATCTATCGTCAATAAGCATCCCAAACATGAAGAAAAAAAGGTAAAACCCAAAATAGAGGGCACTACCGACAATCAATCCATGAAAAACAAGAATCAAACCTTCCATGATCTGAACACCTTCCCTATTGTTAACGCCAATATTCAGCGGCGGCCTTTGCGTAGCGAAGCGAAGAAAAGGCCGTCCGGTGGAGGCCCTTTTGGGCCGCAACGAACTGGAATGACTTGTTAAGCATTTTCTCGGACGAATTGGAGCAAGGTATGGCACTCATCTCGGACTGTTTCCATGGCTATTAAGTTGCCAAGCATATAGCCATTTTGGTTCTGAATTGACGAGGACATGTCACACTGAATGCCTTGCCCACTTCCTTTGAAGAACTCATCCTTCTTGCGCCCTTTACCCAAGAAATATTCATCCGAATGTTCACGCATGTCTCGCACATCGACAGCATCCTGCGTTGCAACAATAAATGCTTCCAAACGTTCTTTTAACTCCCTCGGCGCGTGATGAACTAGCTGCTTCGCAAAGCGTACACCCATGACAGTGGCCGTGAGAGCATAGTGTTCTTCAAACATTCGTCGCTTGTGAAAATCATCGTCGAATGAAAAAGGCTTATTTACGCTGTGCAAAAATGAGTCGCACCTGTGTACTGCCTCATCGAGCCAACTAACTAAGAAAAACCGTGTTGTATCCTTTTGCTCGGCATCCATGAGGAGTCCCTATTAAGTGCTTAACAGCTAGTTATACGAACGCGTTCGTATAACTACGGGCGCCTATCACGCATTCGCATAACTCCAACTGCCCTGTCACGAACGAGACAAGAACCTAATATAGATCAAAACGTTAAATCATGCACCCTGGAAGCCTTTAATGGTCTTTTGCGAACGCTGAGCCATGTCGGCAGCAACACTAAGGCGCCTAACGCCTGGAGAACGCCAAAAATCTTCCGGTGAATCAGTAAGTTGGGGGTAGAATACCGGAGTTATACGCCTTCGTTCGCATAACTCCGGTCTGCGAAGGGATAGTGCTGGGTAGAATAAACCCGATGATCAGCAGTAACGTCAGTGATCCGTCTGCGGCCCGGAGTGGTCCATCTTCTGCTTTTCGGTCTTCATGCCGCCGTCCAACGGCCGCACGGTCAGTTCGATCGCCATGTCTTCGGCGCCTTCAAAATCCAGTGTTACCGGGATGTTTTCGCCTTCCGCCAGGGGTTGGGTCAGTTGCTCCAGCATCAGGTGGTAGCTGTGGGGTTTGAGCTCAACCGTTTCGCTGGCGGGGATCGCCAAACCGCCTTTGACGGGCTGCATCCGCATCACGCCGTCTTTCATGGTGGTTTCGTGGATGGAGATATGCCGGGCGCGCGTTGTTTCGGCGGCCACGAGGGTGATGTCGCTGTCACCGTTATTGGTGATGCTCATGTAGCCCACGCCCATGGGGGTGCCGGGCGGTGTCGGGCGACTCCAGGGGTTGTGAATGGTGACCTTGCCGCTCTGGTAGGTCTGGGCAAGTGCTGTGGAGGCCAGCATCGCCATGCTCAGAAGCAGGAAGCTCAGGCATTTTTTCATGGATAAACGTCCTTTATGGGAGGAAACGGAATGCTGCCAGCTTAAAAAGGTCTGGCACTGGTGCCAAGTCGCAGGGTGCGACCAATGGTCGCGGCCGTCAGCACCGGGTCCGTGCTTTGTAAGCGCCGAAAGTGTAGAAAATGCGTTGATTGATATCCAGAACCAGAAAAGGTGGCGTGATCAGACGGTCGCAGATGATGTGAATCACCCACGCCCCGGAGAATCACCGCCACCATGAGAACTGCCAACACGCGGATGACAAAGCGGATGACCCGGTGCAGGCCACAGAAGAATGGATCCGGAGAATCGACGGGAAACTCCCGTAACGGGCAACGATCGTCAGGCCTTTTTGACGAACTCCGACTTCAGCTTCATGGCACCGATGCCGTCGATCTTGCAGTCGATATCGTGATCACCTTCCACCAGACGAATGTTCTTCACCTTGGTGCCGACCTTCACCACCGAACTTGAGCCCTTGACCTTCAAGTCCTTGATAACAGTGACCGTATCGCCATCCTGAAGTTCATTGCCGTTAGCATCACGAACTACCTTGCCGGTCTCTGCATCGGCCTGTTCAGCCTCCGACCACTCATGCCCGCACTCGGGACAAACCAACTGAACGCCATCTTCATAAGTGAACTCGGAACCACACTGGGGGCAAGGGGGAAGCTGGGACATTATCATTTCCTGTTAACTGAATGAGAACCGGATTATACCAGAAACCGGGGACACCATTCTGCTAACGCTCCGGCGCCACCCGTGCTTCCTCAACCCCATGTTCCGCCAACAACGGTTTCCAGGCCTGCGCCTGCTCCCGCCCGGTCTCGTTCAGGTTCCGCTGGCTGTTGCAGTCGTTCAGGTCAAAGTTGGCGGGGTCAACACCAGACCGGTTAAACTGCAAACTGAAATTTAAAGCCGAAGGAAAAATGAAATGCCAATCTGGGTCGACGCCGACGCCTGCCCCGTCCCCATCCGGGAAATCCTCTGCCGCGCCGCCGCCCGCTGGCAAATCCAGACCACCTTCATCGCCAACCACGCCATCAATCTGCCTCCGAGCCCCTATATCAGCCGCCGTCAGGTCCCCCACGGCTTCGACGTCGCCGACAATGAAATCATGGACCAGATGACCAAAGGCGACCTCGTTATCACCCAGGATATCCCGCTGGCGGCCGAAGCCATCGAAAAAGGCGCCGACGTCTTCAACCCGCGAGGCCAGGCCTTCACCAAAGAAAACATCCGCCAGCGCCTGGCCATGCGCAACTTCATGGAAGAAATGCGCAGCGCCGGCCAGGTCACCGGTGGCCCGGCTCCGTTCAGCCAGACCGACCGCAAGGAATTCGCCGACCAGCTCGACCGCTGGCTGCAGCGCAACGCCAGAAGATGATAATGATTTTATTGTTACTGCCCGGCATTTCCGCCAGGAACCATCGATTGCACCGTCGGGCATGGCGTTCTATACCGGCGACCTGTTTCCGGAGTGGCAGGGAGACCTGTTCGTGGGGGCACTGAAAATGCGCAAGCTGGTACGCCTGGAGATCCGGAATGGAGACGTCACCGAGGAGGAAGATTTGCTGACGGACCCTGGCGAGCGCATCCTGGATGTGCGCATGGTCCCGGACGGCGCTCTCTGGCTGTTGACCGACCCATCCAGGGGCAAGGTTTACCGGACCGTTCGCGCGAACTGGCTCTCAGTGAGGGTCGTTGGTCCTGTCGGTCTTTTCGTACTGGGGAAGGTCGTCAGTAATAGTGAACCAGTCGGATTTCGAACCGACATAGACATGCTGGGCCGGGCCTTTGCCCAGGGGTTCGTTGATCACGCCTACCCGCAGGCGAAGAATACCGGGGATGGCGTCTACCCGGCTGTACAGCTGGCTGCCACAGCGGCTGCAGAAGGCGCGGTACTTGCCGGGACTGGACTCATATTCAGTTACCCGGTTTTCACCGGAGAGCATCCGGAACCTCACCGCCTGCACCGGCGCGCTGGCCGAGAAGGCACTGCCATGGGCGCGCCGACACTGGCTGCAATGGCACAGGGAAACCGGTCCGAGGGGGCCGTCATATTCAAAGGTGAAGTCGCCACACAGGCACTGGCCGGTATACATGGGTCACTCTCGCGCTTCGGGCTTATTGGAATCTCCGGCGGGATAATACCGGCGAGCCACTTGAAGAACCACCCTGGCGACATCATCTCGGTTGGTACAGAAACGGAACAGGAGGACAGACATCATGTCATTTAGCATGCTTCCGAAGATCGGTATGGGTACCTTTCGTCTGAAGGGCAATGATGCCCGCGAGGCGGTAAAGAGCGCCCTGTCGCTGGGCTATCGCCACATCGACACCGCACAGATGTATGAAAACGAGGCGGAAGTGGGCGACGGCATTACCTCGAGCGGCATTCCCCGACGTGACATTTTCCTGACCACCAAGGTCTGGCATGACAAACTCCACGCCAGTGACCTGATCAACAGCCTCCACGACAGCCTGGCCCGCCTGAAAACCGACCACGTGGACCTGACCCTCATCCACTGGCCTTCCCCGGGCGATGAAGTGCCCATGGAGGAGTACCTGGGAGCACTCCGGGATGCCCAACGCGAGGGTCTGACGGAGCATATCGGGATTTCCAATTTCACCTGTGCCCAGATGGACCAGGCAAAGGAAATCCTGGGAGATACGCCGATCCTGACCAACCAGGTGGAAGTGCACCCGTTCCTGGCCAACCGCAAAGTGGTGGAGCACGCGCAAAAACTGGGAATCACGGTGACGGGCTACATGCCCCTGGCCGTGGGCAAGGTCATGGAGGACGAAACTTTGCAGCGCATTGCCGGCGAACGGAATGTCACACCCGCGCAGATTGCCATTGCCTGGGTGGCCTCACGGGGCGTGGTGCCGATCCCCTCCTCTACCCGGCCATCCCACCAGAAGGCCAACCTGGATGCCCTTGAGATTCAGTTGACCGAGGATGAAATCAGGGCGATTGACGCCCTGGACCGGGGTGAACGGATTGCGAACCCGGGCTTTGCCCCGGACTGGGATTGACCCCGAGCCCGACACCATTCAGGAATCGTCGCCCTGAAAGCTCTGGCATCGTGGCTCTCCCCTGGAATCTGCCTTAACTTAAATGGCAGCCTCAGCCACCGTATTGTTCGTCCAGATATTTCAATATATGCGCCGATTCGAACATGGACGTCCCGGTGTTGGGATCTTCCAGGTAGGGGACCTGAACCCGCCCGTGCTGCCGGAAGAAGGCATCCCGCTTACCTCCGGGTAACGGCTTGTATTCCCCGGGTTTGATGCGCTGCTTCGCGGGCCCGATTTCGGTCCAGTGTTCCTTGCCGAGATTGTGGAGCGTGTATGGAATCTCCAGTTCACACAGTTTTTCCCGTACCAGCCGGGAAAACGGACTGCCCTCGAAGCTCCACAGGTGCAGGCCCTGTTGGGGACGCTTGCCCGGTGCTGCCCGCAGCCCCCGCATTTCGCTGGCAACCGAGCCCAGAGAGCCAAATACAGGCTGCCAGACTCTGGCCTTGTAGTAACCCGGAACGGGGCACCCACCGTACTGACGGAACAGGTACTCAACGATATCCCCGGATTCATACATCACCTGGCCGGTATTTTCATCCACCAGAAGCGGAAACAGCTGCTTGCCACCAATTGCTTCTGCTTCGGCCCGGTATACCCGGCCGCCCTTGGGGCATGGGCGGATCTCAACGTCCAGGTTCAGGGCTGTAAGTGCCTCCCGCACCCGCCGGCAATAGGGGCAGCCTTCCATGTCGTAAAGGATGATCGGTTTTTCCGGCTGCTCCGCCGCCTTCACCACCAGGCAACCCCGCCAGGCCGTAAAGCTGGAGGTTGCTACGGATTCGAGCACATCCAGGTTGTGCTTTAACGCGTTCAGCATGGTTTGTCCTTGGTTTCGGGATGTTGGAGTGCCCATTATGCGGGCGCCTCCCGGTTTGTCATTGGCTCCCGCGTCCCCATGATGTGGTCAAACCAGGGTTTGGTAGACCAGTTGCTATTGGGGTTGGGCCCGATGCCGTGAAGCCTACGGTAGAAGACGCACACAAAGTCATTGACATCCGCAAGATTAATTTTTGTACAGCTAACCCGCTGATTTCAAAGGCCCCTTACATAGAGTCACAAAAATTCAATATAAACAATGTCACTGCTGGCAATTTTTAACGTCATGTAGAGCTTTTCTGCATAGTACAACCGGCCAGGATCGTCTATTGTTTTAGTCATAAGAACTCAACGGATGGACATCATGAAGAACAGGGTCATGCGACGCAGCGTCAGGCAGGCAGGACTGAGGAGATCCGGTCGAAGGTTTGTGCTGTCCGCGGGCATTGCCGCGGTCATGGCTACGGGCGCACCATTGGCTGCAGCGACGCCACCAGGCAGCGAAGACGCCTCTACCCGGCTCTGGAGCACGGAAGTCCGGGATTACGCGTTCAAGGCACTGAACAACAAGGAAGGCCTGAGCGTTGCGGCGGTCCCCCTGAACGGCCCGGGCATCGAGCAGTATGTGAACGCTGACGAACTGATGAGCCCCGGCTCCATCATGAAGCTGGTTACCACCTACGCCGCCCTGGAAATTCTCGGCCCGACCCACCACTGGAATACCGACTTCCTGACCGATGGGCAGATGGTCGGCGATACGCTCAAGGGCAACCTGTACGTCAGGTTCGAAGGCGACCCGAAACTGACCCTCGAGCGGCTGTGGTCCACCATGCGTGAACTCCGGCAGATGGGTGTGACCAATATTGATGGCCACCTGGTTCTGGATGGCAGCTATTTCCGCGTGGATGGCGGCTTCCCGAAATTCGAGGACAATGGCGACAACCCCTACCGGCCATTCCTGGTGGAGCCTTCCGCCTACCTGACCAACCTTAACCTGCTGCACTTCCAGGTCCGGGCCGACGAGCGCGGTACCCAGGCCTGGACGACCCCGGACCTCAGCGAAGTCCGGATCGACAACCGGGTCACAGCCATCCCGGAGGGCCCCTGCCCCGGCCGCCGTGACTTCAACTGGGAACCGGTTTTCGACGACAACATGCAGGTCACCGTGCGTGTGACCGGCGAACTGCCGCAGGGCTGCCGGACCACCACCTATATGTCCCTGCTATCCCATGAGCAGTACACCGCCTCCCTGATTCGTTCGGTACTCAAGGAAACCGGCGTGACCATCAGCGGGGCCAGCATGACCGGTAAGACGCCCAAAGATGCCCGACTGGTGATGAGAACTACCTCTCCGGACCTGGTCACCATGGTTCGGGACATCAACAAATGGAGCAGCAACGTCATGGCTCGCCAGATGCTGCTCTCCATCGGTGCAGAGAACCGGAAAGAGGACGAACAGGACGATCGTGTTGCCGGTATCCGTGTGATCTACGAGTGGCTTGAGGGCAAGGGCATCAATACCGCTGGCATGGTGATCGATAACGGCGCCGGTCTCACTCGCCATGGCCGGATCTCCGCCCGCCAGGGCGTGGAGATTCTACAGCATGCCTGGAACAGTCCGTTCGCCTCCGACCTCATGGCCTCCATGCCCATCATCGCCATGGACGGAACCATGGCCCGCCGACTAAGGGAGGTCGGTATGGCGGGTGAAGGGCGGATCAAGACCGGATACCTGGAGAACGTGCGCTCCATCGCCGGGTTTACCCGCGACGAGAACAACACCACCTGGGCGGTGGTGGGTATCGTGAACAACGATCCGGCCTGGAACGGCAAATCGGTACTGGACCGGGTGCTTTATTCACTGCATTACCGGCCGCCGACAGGGACGGCGATTTCCCGGGCTAACGCGGAGTCATCGAATACAACAATTCAATAAACAAATGCCCCGGCCGAAGCCGGGGCGTGGCGAGCTTCTGCCAGCACCATCCGATCCGGGCACTGATTCGTAATACCTGCCTGAGGGGTGAAGTTGAGGCCGGCGTGAAGTCGGGGCCAGATGAAGGCTTTCACCTCACCCCGTCTGCGCCCCATCAAATCGTCAGGTAGCCGCCATCGGCGTTGATACACGCCCCGGTGGTATAACTCGACGCCCCGGACACCAGATAAAGCACCGTCCCCGCCATCTCGTCCGGATCGGCCACGCGTTTCATCGGAATATGGGCCATGGCCTGCTTCCTGATCGCCTCGTTGCTGGTCAGGGCGCTGGCGAACCTGGTGTCGGTCAGGCCCGGCAGCAGCGCGTTGACGCGGATGTTCTGCTGCCCCAGTTCCATGGCGAAGGACTTGGTCATGGAGATCACCGCCGCCTTGGTAACCGAATAGATACCCTGGAAATGGCCGGGGTTCACGCCGTTGACGGACGCCACGTTGACGATCGCGCCACCACCGTGTTTTTTCATCATCCGGGCACCCCGGGCACACATGAAGAAGTAACCGCGAATGTTCACATCCACGGTTTTCTGGAAGGCGCCCAGGTCGGTGTCTTCCACCGGCCCGAAATAGGGGTTGGCGGCAGCGTTGTTGACCAGGATGTCCAGCTTGCCGTGGGCCTTCTCGATATACTCCCAGATGGCCTCGATCTGATCCATCTCCCCGATGTGGCAGGCCGCCGCTTCGGCGCTGCCGCCTTCGTCACGGATACTGCTGGCCACTTTCTCGCAGCCGTCGATCTTGCGGCTGCTGACGATGACATGGGCTCCGTAATAAGCCAGCGTCCGGGCAACGCTCTCGCCGATACCGCGGCTGGCGCCGGTGACCAGAGCCACCTTGCCGGACAGATCAAACAGGTTCCTGGTACTCATGGTTTTCCCCTAATTCATTATCGGAATGTCACCAGGGCGGGATCTTCCGCCTCCAGGTGGCTGTAGTTGTTGAAGACGGCCAGGCTGCGACGCGGGCCGGAATAGAGAATGCGGGAGACGCTGGTATTGGCGATCACATTGTTCACCGCCAGCGCCTTCTCATCGGAGAGCTCCAGCAGGTGCTGGGCAATGACAGCGATCGGACCGCCAGAGGTGGAAACCAGGACATCACCACCGTCGGCGTAGCCGATCAACTCGTCCAGCGCGACAATGACCCGTGCCTGAAACGCGCCCCAGGTCTCGGCGTATTCATGGTCAAACTTACCACTGATCCAGCGTGCCATCGCCTTCTCGAACACCTGCTGGAACAACCGCGCAGGTTTGGGAAAGGCGGCCATATCCCGGGACATGACCTGCCGGTCCGCCCATTCCGGCTTCAGCCGCTCGACCACCTGCATGTGATCGAATTCGTTCAGCCCTTCAACCGCCTGCATATCCGGCAACGCCTGACCGAATCCGGAGGCGATGGCCTCAACGGTTTCCCGATGACGCTCCATATTGCCGCCGAACACTGCGTTGGGCGCGACTTTACCCGCCAGCCAGCGGCCAAGCACCTGCCCCTGCTCCCACCCCCTGGGAGACAGCTGGTCGTAATTATCCTTGCCAAAACTGGCCTGGCCATGCCGGATCAGATAGATGGTCGCCATTACAGAGTGCTCTCGCTGATCAGCCGCTGGCAGCGCTTTTCCAGATAATTGGCGGCGTGGCCGAAGGCGGCGAAACGTTTGTCCCTGGTCTGGCCGTGATAAAAGCGGTAGTAAATCTGCTGGATGATCACCGCCAACCGGAACAGGCCGTAGATTTCGTAGAAATCGAAGTTATCGGCATGAAAACCCGACTTCTCCATGTAGTACTCCACCACTTCGTTGCGGGTCAGCATTCCCGGCCGGTGAGTGGGTTGCCGCCGGAGCATCTGGAATGGGGCTTCGTCGTCCGCTTGGATCCAGTAGGCCAGACTGTTACCCAGGTCCATCAGGGGATCGCCGATGGTGGCCATTTCCCAGTCCAGCACACCGATCACTTCAAACGGGTTGTCCGGATTCAGCACCACGTTATCGAAACGGTAGTCGTTGTGGATGACCACCTGGGCGATGTCGTCCGGCATTTTGTTATTGAGCCAGCTCATCACCGTCTCGAAATCCCCGACATCGTCAGTCCGGGCCTTGCGGAAGCGGTCGCTCCAACCACCGATCTGGCGCTGCACGTAACCGGTGCCCTTGCCCAGCTTGTCCAGACCTGTGGCCCTGGCATCCACCCGGTGCAGATCCACCAGCTTGTCGATCACATTCAGGCACAGTTTCCGGGTATCGGACTCGCTCAGCTCCAAATCCTTCGGGAAGTCCTGCCGCAGGATGATGCCCTTCAGGCGTTCCATAACGTAGAAATCACAACCCAGAACGCCATGATCGTCGCAGATCGCCACGATATTCGGCACGTAGGGGTACATCGGCTTCAGCGCCTGCATGACCCGCGCTTCCCGGAGCATGTCGTGGGCTGATTTGGCGATCTTGCCGAAAGGCGGCCGGCGCAGCACGTAGGACTGGTCACCGTAATCCACCTGATAGGTCAGGTTGGAGGCGCCACCGGGGTATTGCTTGATCGAGGGCTGCCCCTCCAGCCCCGGAATCGCCTCTTTCATGAACCGGTCGACGGCGCCGATATCCAGTTCCTCACCCTCACGGATATCCACCGCCTGGTCGATCTGTGTCATTCACTGTCTCCTGTGGTCTGTTCCGGCCACTCAGGCGTTTGCCTTGCCGCCCATCTTGTTCATCCAGGACTTGTACTTCCGAAGCTCAAGCCGAGCCACCATAGCCCGATGGACCTCATCCGGCCCATCCGCCAACCGCAATATCCGAGCATAGGCAAACAACCGGGTCAACGGGAAGTCATCATCGCTGACACCCGCACCACCATGAATCTGAATGGCCTGATCGACAATAGTCTGCAACATCTGCGGCACCACCGCCTTGATCATGGACACCTCCTGCAGCGCCCCCATAATGCCCCTGGTATCCAGCGCCCAGGCGCACTTGAGGGTCAGCAGACGTGCCTGCTCGATGGACATACGGGCATTGGCAATGATGTCCGTGTTGCCACCCAGCTTGGCAATCGGGCGACCAAAGGCTTCCCGGGTGGTGGCCCGTTTGATCAGCAGTTCCAGTGTACGCTCCGCCGCACCGATGGCCCGCATGCAATGGTGTACACGCCCCGGCCCCAGACGGCCCTGGGCAATCTCGAAGCCGCGACCCGGGCCGGCGATGATCGCACTCTTGGGCAGGCGGACATTATCGAACAGCACCTCACCATGGCCGTAGGGCTCATCGTAGGCGCCAAACACCGGCAACATACGCTCGATCTTCACCCCCGGAGTATCCAGCGGCACAAGCACCATGGAATGCTGGCGATGCTTATGAGCATCAGGGTCCGTCAGGCCCATGAAGATGCCCACCTTGCAGTCCGGGTGACCAATACCGGTGCTCCACCACTTGCGGCCATTGAGCACCACGTCGTCACCCTCGACGATGGCGGTGGCTTCCATATTGGTCGCATCGGAGGACGCCACAGCCGGCTCCGTCATGCAGAAAGCAGAGCGGATCTCCCCACTCAGCAGCCTGGGCAACCACTCGGCCTTCTGCTCCTCGGAGCCATAGTGAATCAGCACTTCCATGTTGCCGGTATCCGGGGCGTTGCAGTTGAAGACCTCCGGGGCGATGAAGCTCCGCCCGGTTTCCTCGGCAATGAGAGCATAGTCGGAGTTGAGCAGGCCGCAGCCGTATTTGTCGTCCGGGAAGAACATGTTCCACAGGCCCTGGGCTTTTGCCTTTTCCTTGAGCTCCCGGATGACCGGCAAGACCACCCAGCGGTTCTCCCGGGATGCCAGCTCCTTGTGGTACTGCTCTTCGATGGGATAGATCTCGTCCTTCATGAATTGCTTCACGCGGTTGAGATAATCCTGGCCTTTTTCGGAGATGTTGAAGTCCATTGCCTGTCCTCGCTGATTCTGAAAAGCCGGCGCATCGAGCGCTTGTTGAGACCAGTCTAGGCAGGACCAAGGTATTAGGCGACTGAATTATTCTTATCGTTTATCATTATCTGTACTTATTCAGAATAACGGATCCCAATCATGGCCCTGAATCGCCTGGACCTGAACCTTCTGCATGTATTCGACACCATTTACCGGGAAGGCAGCCTGACCCGAGCCGCCAAGGCCCTGCACCTTACCCAACCGGCGGTGAGCCATTCCCTGTCCCGATTGCGGGATCACTTCGATGATCCGCTTTTCACCCGCCAGGGTAACCAGATGATTCCCACACCGCTGGCCCGGCGGTTCCTGGAGTCGATGCGTCCGGGGCTCACGCAGATCCAGAGTGCAGTAAACCAGTTCCATGCGTTTGATCCGGCCAACCAGCGCAAGACCTACTCGCTGGGATTGAGGGACGTGCTTGAATCCACATTTCTCCCCCAGTTGATGCAACGACTGGAAGCCTACCCGGAGCTGGAAATCGTTTCCCGCCGCATTGCCCGGCGCGAGATGGAAACCCAGCTGGCAGCCGGCAAACTGGATTTTGCGGTGGATGTGCTCTTGCCGGTGAGCAGTCAGACCGGCCATGAACTGATGCGCCGGGACAGGCTCGTGGTTCTTGCTCGCAAGGACCACCCCATTACCGGCGATACACTCACCATGGAAGGGTATCTCTCGGCCCGGCATGTGCTCGTTTCGTCCCGCACTGAAGGACCGGGCATCGAGGATTTCGAACTTTCGCGCCTGGGCGTACACCGGAACATCCGCCTGCGGTGCCAGCATTACTTCGCCGCCTGCCGGGTGGTCGAAGGCACAGATCTGCTGCTCACCATGCCGGAAACCTATGCCCGCATTATCGCGGAGAACGCATCCCTCGCGCTCATGGATCCACCGGCTGATCTACCCTCTCTGGATGTACACCTGTATTGGCACAAAGCCTATGAGAAGGAACCGGCGCTTATGTGGTTGAGAGAGCAGCTTCGGAGCGTCAGTACGCCCCCACTGCCACCAGGAACCCGAAGAAGCCGGCAGCGGTGATACCAAGGGAGGCGACGACAATCCCCAGCCCCCACCAGACGGCAGCGGCATCGGAGATATTTACGCCATGGCCACGCAAGCTGCGGTAGAAGGCCCAGGGGCCGAGTACGAAGGCGCCAGCCACCGCGAATACCAGGCCGACGCTGATACCGGCAAAGGTCCAGGTGGCCAGGGCGGTGGCACGGTCGGATACCTGATCGGTCACGCCATGGCGCTCCAGGAACTTTTTACAGAAAAACCAGATAAGCCCGAACAGGGCGGCAACAAAGACCAGCGCGCCAATGATAGTGATAATGCGATACAGCAATTTCGTGTCCCTTCAGGTTCAGTACAGGCGACGGCCGCGTGTCTGTTGAACAGACTTCTCCAAACTATAGTTGTCGGTTTTCCGTTGGTAAAACCACCTACGCAATCCCTGAGGACAAGCGGTGGCATCCCCGGAGCGGGTGACTACACTGGACTTTGATACTTATACGCGTCTTTTATGAAAAGGAGTCTCCAGAGATGGCCCAATCTACACGTATTGCCATTACACCGGGCGACGGCATCGGTCCGGAAGTGGTAGCGGAGGCAGTACGTTGCCTTGAAGCCCTGCGCGCCAAGCATAACCTGGCGCTGGAATGGACCCGTTTCCCCTGGCCCTCTCATGCCTGGCATGAGGAAAACGGGGAATCATGGCCTGCGGATGCACTGGAGCAGCTGAAACAATTCGACGCCATTCTGCTTGGCGCCCTGGGCGACCCCGGCCCCATGGATGATCCGGACCGTTACCTGTTGCCGGACAGCATTTCCCTGGCACCGCTTCTGGAGATGCGCAAGAGGTTCGACCAATGGGTCTGCGAACGCCCTGCCCGCCTCCTGGAGGGCGCGCGGCAGTACCTGGCCGATGAACGCGCCAAGGATATCGATATGCTGGTCATCCGGGAAAACAGCGAGGGCGAGTATGTCAGCCAGGGCGGCCGCCTGCGCCAGGGCATGCCAGACGAAGTGGCAACACAGATGGAGCTGTTCACCCGCAAAGCCACCGACCGGATCATCCGTTACGGCTTTGAGCAAGCACGAATGCGTGCAGAAGAGCGGGTGCGGGACGGCCGGACCCGCAGTTTCCGGACCCTGGATGGCCGCACCTGTGAAAGCCAGGTGTGCCTGGTAACAAAGCGCAATGCTTTGCGTTACTGGGGTGACATGTACACCGAGGCTTTTGAGGCTATCAGCAAGGAATACCCGGATGTCGCGACCCATCACGAGTTGGTGGACGCCGCCTGCATGAAGTTTGTCCAGTGCCCGTGGGCGTTCGACGTGGTCGTCGCCAGCAACCTCCAGGGGGACATCCTCACCGACCTGGCAGCCGTGCTGTCCGGAGGCATGGGCGTCGCACCGTCCTGCAACCTGAATCCCACAGACCCGGATATGCCATCCATGTTCGAGCCCACCCATGGCAGCGCCCCGGATATTGCCGGTCAGGGCCTGGCGGATCCGACTGCCATGCTGTTTACCACTGCCCGCATGCTGGAATGGCTGGGGCGCAAGGATCCGACCCTGGCTGCAGCCGGCAAGGAACTGTTCGACGCCGTTGCTGCTGATCTGGCCCAGAATGCCGGGACACAGCGAGGCACTCACGAAATAGGCCAGGCCATTTGCGAACGGCTAGTGTAGTGCATCATGTCCGGCAGCCTGACGTTTGGAGGTAAGCCCGGAATGGGGTCAGATGGTGGCTTTCATCTGACTCCGCATTCACATCGCCCTACTCGTTGTCCATCACAAACTCCAACCGGCCCGGCGCCACCCGCACATCCATCGGCACCATCCCGAACATCCGCTGAGCGAAGTCAGCCTCATCCAGGCGGTACACCGGCATGGTTTCCAGCATCTGCGCCACCACGCGCATCACGGTGTCAGTCACCGGCGCCAGGTCACCCTTGAAGAACGGAGAGTCGATACTGCTTTCCAGCAGTTGCAGCCGTCGGATATAAACCGCTTTTTCCTGGCTGTCGTAGTAGGGAGCCCCTTCCATTTTCAGGGCAATGTCCACGGGCAATTTTGTCATCAGGGCATTCAAAGCCACCTGGCCACGCACGTCAATCACGGCGACATCCCGCCCATCCGGGCCCAGGGTGATGTCAGCATCATTCAGACTAAGGCTGAGTGGCGAGCCATTCTGAAGCTGTTTGCGGTCGTACTCCGCCACCACATCCTTCAGATGACTCTCCAGTTCCCCCTCTGAAATCGCGTAGGGAGAAATGCTGGCGCAGCCACTTGAGAGCAGTGCTACAACGGCCAGAATTGCCCACAGGGCGCGGTTGGGTCGCATTTTCATAATGGTTCCTCCGAAAGATGCTCTTATCCTGCGCCAGGGGGCAGGACCGGGCAACCACAGGGCAGACACACGCGCTCCTTACAGTTGCTGTTTGGCCATCCAGGGGATAATCCGGTCAAACGCTTCTTCGAGGCGTTCGCAGGTGGTGGAGAAACTGATTCGCAGGGCATTGGTGCACTCTTCGCCAAATGCATCCCCCGGCACCACGCAGACCCCGGTTTCCTTGAGCATGCGCAGTGCCAGATCGGAGCCATCCACATGGAGCGGCAGGTCCGGGAAGGCAAAAAATGCGCCCCCGGGTTTGTACCCGGTCATGTAGGGAGTCTGATCGATCAGTTCCACCACCTTGTCCCGGCGCTCACGGTAGATATCCACCATGTCCTTCACGCACTGCTGGTCACCGGTCAGGGCCGCCACACCGGCGAACTGGGCCGGAGTATTGGCCACCGAGGTGGTGAACATGTGGTAACGGCGCAGTGACTTGATCGCCGCCTGGCTGGAAATCACCCAACCGACCCGCAGGCCCGCCATGCTGTAGGTCTTGGAGAAACTGCTGATACACATGATGTTGTCCAGGTCCATGGAACAGTTGAGGACACTGGCAAAATCATCGTCATCGAAAATCAGGTGGTCGTATACCTCATCGGCATAGACCTGGATGCCCCGGTAGGCGCACTCCTCCAGGATGGTTTCGACGGTACTGCGCGGATACACCGCCCCGGTGGGGTTGTTCGGGTTGTTCAGAACCAGGGCAAAGGTCCGGGACCCCATGGCACGGATGACGTCATCCGGATCCATCTGATGATTGTTCTCGGCCCGGGTAGGTACATATTTGACCTCGCCACCGTTCATCCGGATCAGCGGAGCGTACAGCAGGAACGACGGGTCCGTAACGATGAACTGCCGGCCCGGTGCCGAGGTGGCCGACAACGCCAGATACATGGCCTCGGTGGCGCCGCTGGTGATCAGGATGTTGTCCCGGGTGAGTTTCCGGTTGTAACGGAGGCCGTAATAGTCTCGCAGTGCCACCAACAGCTCCGGCAGGCCGGCATCCATGGTATAGCCGGTCTGGCCCGCATTGAGCGCGTCAACATAGGCATCGATGATGTGCTTCGGCGTGGGCAGATCCGGCTGACCGATGGACAGATGGATCACGTCCTTCATGCTCGATGCCATATTCACCAGACGACGAATACCGGATACCGGAATCGCCTGCATGGCAGGGTTCCAACTGGCCTTCGCCTTACGATACTTGATCTTGCGTGGCTTGGCCTGACCGGTTTCGCGGTTGGGAGCTTCTGCCATAAATACCTCCTCGGGGCAGGAAAGACCTACCTCTGCAGGTTAGTCAGTAAAAACAGGCGCGACAAGACAAAAACCAACAAAGATGGGATAAAATACGGTCCCGGGGACCGGATGAAGACTTTCATCAGACACCATCTTATTGACATCCTCCCCGGGTTGACCGCACTGCAAGCTCAAACCAGACTGTAGGAAGCGGTATACCCTACCCACCGCAGGACTTTCATTGTTCACCGATAACGAGGCGGAGGCCCAATGACTCAGCGAAGCAAACCGGTTGTAACCGTTTTGACAGCCCCTGGCGAACAGCAGCCACCAGGAATGGATGCGTTAAAAGCCCGGGCCGAGGTCCGGTTTGCCTGTGACGAACAGACGCTGAGAGACACCCTGCCGGGCACGGACGTGATGATGGTGACCGATTTCAGGACTGAAGCGCTGGAAGCCGCCTGGCCCTGTGCCGACAAACTCCAGTGGATCCACGCCACCAGTGCCGGCGTCGATGCCCTCATGTTCCCGGGCCTGATCGAAAGCGATGTGGTCGTCACCAATGCCCGGGGCATCTTTGACCGGGCCATCGCCGAGTATGTGCTCTGCACCATCCTGATGTTCGCCAAGGATTTTCCGAATTCGATCCGCCTCCAGCACCGGCATGAATGGAAACACCGGGACACCGAGCGGGCCGAAGGCAAGCAGGTGCTGGTAGTCGGCGCCGGCTCCATTGGTCGTCAGATCGGCCGCCTGGTCGGGGCGGCAGGATTACAGCCCCATGGCGTTGCCCGCACCCCGCGCCACGACGATCCGGATTTCGCGGCGGTGCACGGCAACGATGACCTGTTCAATCAGCTGCCGCACTACGATTTTGTGGTGATTGCCGCTCCCCTCACCCCCCAGACCGAGGGCCTGTTCAACCACAAGGCATTCAAGGCCATGCGCAACAGCGCCCGGCTCATCAACATCGGCCGCGGCCCCATCGTGAAAACCGATGATCTGATCGTTGCCCTGGAAGACAGGGAAATCGCCGGTGCCGCCCTGGATGTCTTCGAGGAAGAACCTCTGCCCAAGGGACACCCACTCTGGGATATGGAAAACGTCATCATGACCGCCCACATGGCCGGCGATTTCATCGGCTGGAAACGAGCTCTGACCGACCAGTTCCTGGAGAACTTCGATCTGTGGCACAAGGGCCGTGACCTGTTCAACCTGGTGGACAAGGAACTGGGGTACGCTGGCAGCAAGTAGCCAGGTTGTCGCAAATACTGCCTTTCGTCGCCGAGGAACATTTTACAGAACATTTTACAGCGGGTTGACCACGTGGCCGCCATCCACGGTGACCACCGAGCCGGTCATGAACTGGCCTGCATCACTGGCGAGTAACAGCATGGCACCGTTGAGCTCGTCCAGTTGGCCGAGACGGCGCATAGGTACGCCCTTGCGGACGAATTCCTGACCCTGTTCGGTATCGAAAAAGTCCTCATTGATCTCGGTGTGGAAGTAACCCGGTGCAATGGCATTGACCCGGATCTCGTAGCGAGCCAGCTCCATGCCCAAGGACTTGGTGAGCTGCACCACCGCCGCCTTGGACGTGGCATAGTGGCTCAGCCCTTTGCCCACACGAAGGCCAAGAATCGACGCGATATTGACAATGCTGCCAGACTTGCCGGCCTTCACCATACGCTGGCCGGCACACTGGGCCACACGCCAGACGCCGTCCAGGTTGGTGCCCAGCATGAAGCGCCAGTCTTCTTCACTGATTTCCAGCGCCCGGGCGACACCGCCGACACCGGCGTTGTTGAGTACCACATCCACCACACCAAAAGTTTCTTCGGCGGCGTCGAAGGCGGCCTCCACGCTGGCCCGGGAGGTGACGTCCATGGATACAACAAGCACTTCCCCACCGTCGTTACGAATATCATCGGCGAGCTGGTTGAGTTTTTCCACCCGACGGGCGCCGATTACAACACGGGCGCCCATTTGGCTGCAGATACGGGCAAAGTGCGCGCCAAGGCCACTGGATGCGCCAGTGGCCATGACGGTTTTGCCCTTGAGCGAAAATGCATCAAGAGGATGACTCATTACAACACCTCAAACAGGCCAGCTGCGCCCATGCCGCCACCCACGCACATGGTGACGACAACGTATTTCACGCCGCGGCGCTTACCTTCCAGCAGTGCGTGACCCACCATCCGGGCGCCACTCATGCCGTAGGGGTGACCGATGGAGATAGCGCCGCCGTTGACGTTCAGGCGATCATTGGGGATGCCCAACTTGTCGCGGCAGTACACCACCTGTACGGCGAAGGCTTCGTTCAGTTCCCACAGGCCGATATCGTCCACTTTCAGGCCATTCTGCTTGAGCAGCTTGGGTACGGCGTA
>JAXHVJ010000046.1:0-20261 GCA_034189235.1 Pseudomonadota bacterium | reverse complement strand
AGGCGCTAAAGTATGAGTAAATCATTTTGTAACTGAGACACTGGCACTATGAACCCGGATCATTTTGACAAAGAAGACTTGATCAAGTGTGGCCATGGCAAGCTGTTCCCCGGCAAAATGCGCCTGCCCATTGACCAGATGCTGATGTTCGACCGTGTTACCCACATCGCAGACGACGATGGCCTGTATGGCAAGGGGAGCATCGTGGCCGAACTGGACATCAACCCGGACCTCTGGTTCTTCAAGGTTCACTTTGTTGATGATCCCGTCATGCCCGGCTGTCTGGGCCTCGATGCCATGTGGCAGCTGGTCGGTTTTTTCCTGGCCTGGGGTGGCGGCGAAGGCAAAGGACGTGCCCTCGGTTCCGGTGAAGTGAAATTTACCGGACAGGTGCTGCCCACCGCCAGGAAAGTAATCTACCGCCTGGATCTCAAACGCGTGATCCGGCGCAAGCTGACCATGGCGATTGCCGATGGCCGGATGGAAGTGGATGGCCGGGAAATCTACACCGCCAAGGACCTTCGGGTTGGCATGTTCACCTCGACCGATGATTTTTAGGAGTTAACAGGATGCGTCGCGTTGTAATCACCGGCATGGGGATTGTCTCCAGCCTGGGAACCAGCCAGAAAGAAGTAGCCCAGTCCCTCCGCGATTCAAAGCCGGGGATTGGCTTCAGCCAGGAAGCCAGGGACAAGGGCCTGCGCAGTCACGTATGTGGCCAGATTGACCTGAACCTGCCCGAGCTGATCGACCGCAAGCTCTGGCGTTTCATGTGCCCGGCTTCCGGATACACCTACCTGGCCATGCGCGAAGCCATCGAGCAGGCGGGTCTCACCGACGAGCACATCAAGGCTGACACCACTGGCTTGATTTTCGGCCAGGGAGGTGCGTCCACTGTGGAGCTGCTGGATTCCATTGACACCCATCGGGAGAAAGGCATCCGCCGGGTTGGCCCTTACCGGGTGCCCCGCACCATGGGCAGTGCCATTAACGCCTCCCTGGCCACCGGCTTCGGCATTCGTGGCATCAACTACGGCATCACCTCGGCCTGTGCCACCAGTGCCCACGCCATCGGCCAGGCCGCCGACCTGATCGCCCTGGGTCGTCAGGATGTGATGTTTGCCGGCGGCGGCGAGGACATCCACTGGACCCTGAGCCTGCTGTTTGATGCCATGGGCGCCCTGTCCACCAAGTACAACGACACTCCGGAACTGGCCTCCCGTACCTACGACGCCGACCGCGATGGTTTCGTCATCTCCGGCGGTGGCGGTGTCCTGGTCCTGGAAGCCCTGGAGCATGCCGAAGCCCGTGGCGCCAATATCCTGGCCGAACTGGTCGGCTTCGGAGCCACCTCCGACGGCGCAGACATGGTCGCCCCCAGTGGTGAAGGCGCCGTACGCTGCATGAAGCAGGCCATGAAGAATCTGGATGGCGAA
This sequence comes from Pseudomonadota bacterium, assembly GCA_034189235.1. GTDB lineage: Bacteria > Pseudomonadota > Gammaproteobacteria > Pseudomonadales > Oleiphilaceae > Marinobacter. The sequence goes on along the minus strand of JAXHVJ010000046.1, from coordinate 18,825 downwards.
ATCAGCTACGTGAACACCCACGGCACCAGCACGCCGGCCGGTGACATCACCGAACTGAAAGCCCTGAAGGAAACCTTCGGCGACAAGATCCCGCCGCTGAGCTCAACCAAGCCGCTGTCCGGCCACGCCCTGGGCGCGGCCGGGGTGCACGAAGCCATCTACAGCCTGATCATGCTGCGGGAAGGCTTCATCGCACCGTCCGCCAACATCCGGAACCTGGATGAAGGTGCCGAGGGCTACCCGATTGTCCGTGAGCGCATGGACAATCAGAAGCTGGACCTGGTGATGAGCAACAGCTTCGGCTTCGGTGGCACCAACGCCACCCTGATCTTCAGGAAAGTCTGAGGGAACGGTATTCAGCCGGGGAAGTGCCCATCCAGCGCTTGAACGCCCGGCTGAATGCACTCAACTCCGAGAACCCAAGCTGCTCGGCGATCTCCACCAGCGGCTTGGTTTTATCCTGCATGTAGGTAAGCGCCTGCTTACGGCGAACGTCCTCCAGCAAGCTGGCAAAGGTCAATCCTTCCCGCTTCAGCTTCTTGTGCAGGGTGTAACGGCTCATGTGCAACTGGGAAGCCACAACCTCCACCCCGACCTTGCCACGGGCAAGCTGCACGGTGATCAGTGAACTCACACGGGCACTCAGCGACGCCCGTGCAACCTCCGGCCTCAGAGGCTCTGATGCCATGAACGATTCCTCCTGTATTCTATCCGGCCTTATCTGCCAGGCAGCTTAGCGTACACATGTTAGCCGAAAACAATCAATAAGACCTTTGAGCGAGATCAAGGCCGGCCCTCGCGCTTTCCGGCAAACTGCGCGCCCTTGTAATGCCACCATGGCGGGACTGTACCCGCCCCGCACCGAGAATACCCGGAGTTTTGCCATGACCACCCCGGAACTGCTTGCCCCGGCCGGCACCCCCGAACACCTGGAAACCGCCTTTGCCTACGGCGCCGATGCGGTCTACGCGGGCCAGCCACGCTATTCCCTGAGAGTAAGAAACAACAGTTTCAAGGACGTCGCGGCCCTGGGCGCCGGCATCAACCGTGCCCATGAACTGGGAAAACAGTTCTACCTGGTCTCCAACATCGCGCCCCACAACAACAAGGTGCGCAGCTACCTCAAGGACCTGGAACCGGTGATCGAACCGGGTCCTGACGCCCTGATCATGTCTGACCCCGGCCTGATCATGCTGGTCCGGGAAAAATGGCCGGATCAGCCGATCCACCTCTCGGTGCAGGCCAACGCCGTCAACTGGGCCACCGTCGAATTCTGGCGCCGCCAGGGCATCAGCCGCGTCATCCTGTCCCGCGAACTGGCCCTGAACGAAATCCGCGAGATCCGCGAGCGGGTTCCCGACATGGAACTGGAAGTCTTCGTCCACGGCGCCCTGTGCATGGCCTACTCCGGCCGCTGCCTGCTGTCCGGCTACATGAACCACCGCGACGCCAACCAGGGCGCCTGCACCAACGCCTGCCGCTGGAATTACAAAGAAGTCCAACACCGCCACGATCAGACCGGCGACCTGATTGCCACCTCCGCCGGGGACGACGTGCAGGAAGTGGAGCCCAGGGAAATCCTCCTGGAAGAGCCCAACCGCCCCGGCGGCTTCATCCCCGCCTACGAGGATGAACACGGCACCTACATCATGAACTCCAAAGACCTCCGCGCCGTCCAGCACGTCGCGGAACTGGTCAAAATGGGCGTCCACTCCCTGAAAATCGAAGGTCGCACCAAAAGCACCTACTACGTCGCCCGAACCACCCAGGTCTACCGCCGCGCCATCGACGACGCCATCGCCGGCAAAGCCTTCGACATGGGCCTGATGAACCAACTCGAGGCCCTCTCCAACCGCGGCTACACCGAAGGCTTCCTCCGCCGCCACCTGCCCCGGGAATACCAGACCTACGAACAGGGCTCCTCCTTCCTCGGCACCCAGCAGGTGGTAGGGATTGTTGCTGATGCGGATGACCGATGGCTGACCATCGACGTGAAAAACAAGTTCGCCCCCGGCGACCAGCTGGAACTGATTACCCCGGCGGGTAACCTGCGGTTCAGTGCGGACAGCATGGAAAACCGGAATGGCGAGTCCATGGACTATGCGCCTGGCAGCGGGCATGTGGTCAGAATTCCCAAGCCGGGCCAGCTCCCGGAATCGCTGGATTACAGCTACCTCACGCGAATACTGCCCGCCGGCGAATAGCAATTAGTCGAAGCCTCCGGGCGAGCCTGCCTCCCAAAACCGTGCATTGCCATGGATGGCAATGCCGAGCCCCCATGAACGGGTTCACGGCGTGTTCTGGGAGGCAGGCTCGCCCGGAGCCCCCCCTATCCTTGCAGCCCTACAGGTAAAACCTACCCCCCCGATTGCCGCTGCCTTAGTGCCCCAAAGGCCGATTAAGGTATAATCCCTATACGCCCGACTTAATACCTGACTATTTTACTCTGGTATTGTATAATAGCTCGTCAGAAAGAACGGATTCTGCCCGATTCAATGACCCGGGCACCAAAAATCCGTTACCCAAAAACCGATTGCAGGGCGTACTCAAGGAGTGAGCGACCACTGCAACACCCAACCAGACTGAAGATATCCGCCCGCCAGCCCGAGCAACGGCTGTCGGTGACACCAAGGGCCAGGAGCCCGAGATGAGAGAATTACGGAGCGACGATCATGGCGACCACCGATAAAGAGGTGAACGAGCTGATCAAACGGGAATACGAACACGGCTTTGTGACCGACATCGCAGCCGATACGTTCGAACCCGGACTGAACGAAGACGTCATTGCCCGGCTTTCCGCCATCAAGAAAGAGCCGGAGTGGATGCTGGAATGGCGCCTGAAAGCCTATCGTCGCTGGCTCGAGATGGAAGAGCCGGACTGGGCTCACGTCGGTTATCCGAGAATCGACTACAACTCGATTTCCTACTATTCCGCGCCCAGGCGCAGGGAAGACATGCCCCAGAGCCTGGACGAAGTCGATCCCGAGCTGCTGAAAACCTACGAAAAACTGGGCATCCCCCTGCACGAGCGCGAAAAGCTGGCCGGCGTCGCGGTAGACGCAGTGTTCGACTCTGTGTCGGTAGCCACCACTTTCAAAGAGCCGCTGGCCAAAGCCGGCGTCATCTTCTGCTCCATCTCCGAGGCGGTCCGGGATTACCCCGAACTGGTCCAGAAATACCTGGGAACGGTCGTACCCTACGGTGATAACTTCTTTGCCGGCCTCAATTCCGCGGTCTTCTCCGACGGCACTTTCGTATATGTGCCCAAGGGCGTGCGCTGCCCGATGGAACTGTCCACCTACTTCCGCATCAACGCCGCCAACACCGGCCAGTTCGAGCGTACCCTGATCATTGCCGACGAAGGCAGCTATGTCAGCTATCTGGAAGGCTGCACCGCACCAATGCGGGATGAGAACCAGCTGCACGCCGCCGTGGTCGAACTGGTAGCCCTGGACGATGCCCGGATCAAGTACTCCACCGTCCAGAACTGGTACCCCGGTGACGAGAACGGCAAGGGCGGCATCTACAACTTCGTGACCAAGCGCGGTGCCTGTATCGGCAAGAATTCCAAAATCTCCTGGACCCAGGTAGAGACCGGTTCCGCCGTCACCTGGAAGTATCCGAGCTGTGTGCTGCGGGGCGAGAACAGCGTGGGCGAGTTCTATTCCGTGGCGCTGACCCACAATTACCAGCAGGCCGATACCGGCACCAAGATGATTCACCTGGGCAAGAACACCCGGAGCACCATCATCTCCAAGGGTATCTCTGCCGGCAAGAGCTCCAACTCCTACCGGGGCCTGGTGAAATTCAGCCCGGGCGCGGAAGGTGCGCGCAACTTTACCCGGTGTGACTCGCTGCTGATCGGCGACCGCTGTGGCGCCCACACCTTCCCGTACATCGAAAGCAAGAACAAATCCGCCATCGTCGAGCATGAGGCCACTACTTCCAAGGTCAGCGACGAGCAGATGTTCCTCTGCCGCCAGCGTGGTATCGACCCGGAACAGGCCGTCTCCATGATCGTGAACGGCTTCTGCAAGGAAGTGTTCAAGGAGCTGCCCATGGAATTCGCCGTGGAAGCCGGCAAGCTGCTGGAAGTGAGCCTCGAAGGCTCCGTGGGCTGATCCGGCCCGGCTTCACTGGCAGCGCATTCATACAGATTCAGAGATAGAGAGAAGCAAACAAATGCTTAGTATCAAGAACCTGCACGCATCCGTTGAGGGCAAAGAGATCCTCAAGGGCATCAACCTGGAGATCAAGGCCGGGGAAGTTCACGCCATCATGGGTCCGAACGGTTCGGGCAAGAGTACCCTGTCCCAGGTGCTGGCAGGCAACGAAGCATTTGAAGTCACCGAGGGTGAAGTCACCCTCAACGGCGAGAACCTGCTGGACCTGGAGACCGAAGAACGGGCCCGGGAAGGCATCTTCCTGGCGTTCCAGTACCCGGTGGAGATCCCCGGCGTCAGCAACCTGCAGTTCCTGCGCACCGCCGTCAACGCCATGCGCAAGCATCATGGCGAGGAAGAGATGAATGCCGCCGAGTTCATGAAACTGGCGAAGGAAGTCTCCAGACAGGTGGACCTGGATCCGGCTTTCCTCAAGCGGGGTGTCAACCAAGGTTTCTCCGGTGGTGAGAAGAAACGTAACGAGATCATGCAGGCCCTGTTGCTGCAGCCGAGGCTGGCAATCCTGGACGAGACCGACTCCGGCCTCGACATCGACGCCCTGAAGGTGGTGTCCGATGGCGTCAACGCCCTGCGCTCCGAAGACCGCGCCATCGTGATGGTCACCCACTACCAGCGCCTGCTGAACCACATCGTGCCGGACTATGTCCATGTCCTCGCCGGTGGCAGGATCATCAAGTCCGGTGGCCGCGAACTGGCCCTGGAACTGGAAGAGAAAGGCTATGGCTGGCTCGGCATCAAGGATGAAGAAACCGCCGACAGTGCTGCCAGCTAAGGAGGCCGCGGAATGAAACCAGCACCGACTCTTTCAGCCGCGTTCCTCGAATCCGCCGGCCAGTCCCTGCCCGAGGCGCTACTGGAGCTGCGCAAGCAGCGCGGTACCGCCCTGGTGGACATGCCGCTGCCGACGCGGAAAACCGAGAACTGGAAGTACTCCAGCAAGTATCTCAAGCTGACCGACGACATGGCCAGCAGTCTGTCCTCGCGGGGCAAAGAACTTACTGGCCATGAGGGACCGGGCTACCGTATCGCGTTCCTGAACGGCGTGATCCAGCCGGAAGCCAGCAAGTTCCCGCAGGTTGAGGGCATCCGGGTTGCCAGCTTCCGCGATCTGGATGACCAGGAAGCCACTGAACTGGCAGAGCAACTGGACAACACCCTGGACAACAAGGCCGTGCAGCTGGCCCGCCTGAATGCCGCGCGTTTTGAGGACGGCCTGCTGATCCGCCTGAAGCCGGACGCCGTTCTCGACCAGCCCCTGTTTGTGATCCACGAAGTCACGGCTGACGCCAGCGGCTCCGCCTTCCCGCGCATTTTCGTCGACGCCGGCCGCCACAGCCAGGCGACCCTGGTGGAGGAGTACCGCTCCAGCGGCTCCGAACCGGTCATGGTCAACACCGTCACCGAGTTCAGGCTGGCCGACGGCGCCAACATCACCAACGTTCGCCTGACCATGGAAGGCGAGAACGTGCAGCACATTGGCGCTACCGGTGTCCGCCAGCAGCGCAACACCCGTTTCGAGAGCCACACGATCGGCTTCGGTGGCCCGCTGCGCCGCCATGACCTGCAGGTTCGCCTGGAAGGTGAAGGCGGCGAGTGCAAGCTCAACGGCGTGGTGGTCACCCAGGGCAAACAGCACTTTGACAACCACACCACCATCGAGCACGTGGCCGCCCACTGCAACAGCGAGGAGACCTACCGCAACATTGCAGCGGATCAGTCCCATGCGGTGTTCAACGGCCGGATTCATATCCACCAGGACGCCCAGAAGTCCAATGCGGATATGAACAACAAGAACCTGCTCCTGTCCAATGGTGCAGAGATCGACACCAAGCCGGAGCTGGAAATCTACGCCGACGATGTGAAGTGTGCCCACGGTGCCACCATCGGCCAGCTGGACGAGATCTCCCTGTTCTACCTGGTGTCCCGTGGCATCGGCCGGCGCCAGGCCAATGTGCTGCTGACCATGGCTTTCATCAACGAGCTGGTTGAGCAGATTCCGCTGGAGACGGTGCGTGAAACCGCCCACACGCGGCTGAACCAGTTCTTTGACCAGACCTTCCAGGAGGTGTGACCGGTAATGACTGACCTGTCCGTGGCAAACAGCGCCAGCGCCGCCGCGTTCGACGTGGAAGCGGTGCGCCGTGATTTCCCGATCCTGTCCCAGCAGGTGAACGGCAAGCCTCTCGTGTACCTGGACAACGGCGCCTCCGCCCAGAAGCCGGTCGCCGTGCTCGATGCCATGGACCGCTATTACCGGGAAATGCACTCCAACGTGCACCGCGGCGCCCACACCCTGGGTGACCGTGCCACCGCGGCGTTCGAAGGCGCGCGGGAGACCGTGCGCAATTTCGTGAATGCCGCCAGCACCCGGGAAATCATCTGGACCCGCGGAACCACTGAAGCCATCAACCTGGTGGCCAACGGCCTGGCTCCCCGCCTGAAAGCAGGTGACGAGATCCTGGTCAGCCACATGGAGCACCACGCCAACATCGTGCCCTGGCAGATGATCGCCGAACGTACCGGCGCGAAAGTGGTGCCGATCCGGGTCACGCCCGAGGGCGAGCTGGACCAGGACTCCTTCAACAGCCTGCTGAACGACCGCACCCGGATCCTGGCCATCACCCACGTTTCCAACGTGCTGGGTACCGTTAACCCGGTGGCTCCGCTGATCGAACAGGCCAGGAAGCGCGGCATCCTGACCCTGATTGACGGCGCCCAGGCGGTCCCGCATTTCCGCCCGGATGTGCAGGCGCTGGACTGCGATTTCTATGTCTTTTCATCCCACAAACTGTTTGGCCCCACCGGTATTGGCGTGCTTTACGGCAAGGCCCGGTTACTGGAGGAAATGCCGCCGTACCAGGGTGGCGGCGAGATGATCGAGCGGGTGTCGTTCGAGCGCACCACCTGGAATGTGCTTCCCTACAAGTTCGAGGCGGGCACGCCGGCAATTGCCGAGGCAGTTGGCCTTGGCGCCGCCATCGATTACCTCGACAGCCTGGACCGTGGCGCCATGGAAGCGGCCGAGAAGGCCCTGCTTGAGCACGCCAACCAGCTGGTTGAGACGGTGCCCGGCCTGGAAATCATCGGTACCGCCGCCAACAAGGTGCCGGTCATTTCCTTTAAAATCGCCGGCCTGCACCCCAGTGATATCGGTACCCTGCTGGACCAGCAGGGCATCGCCATCCGCACCGGCCATCACTGTGCCATGCCGCTGATGGATTTCTACGGAGTACCCGGTACAGCCCGGGCCTCCTTTGCGTTCTACAATACGCTGGACGAGGTGGACAAACTGTTCACCGGCCTGCAGAAGATCCAGCGCCTGTTTGCCTGATGGAGGTGGAATCATGACAGCCGAAGTCTTCACCCCAAGTGACGTAACCGTGACCATGACCCCAAGTGCGGTCAGGCACGTACGCAAGCAACTCGACAAAAAGCCGGATGCCAAAGGCATTCGCCTGGCCATCAAGAAGAGTGGCTGCTCCGGCTTCAAGTACGAGACCCAGTGGGTGGACGAAGCCGCAACCGATGACCGTGTGTTCCACATCGACGGCGTGGACGTGTTCGTGAAAAAGGAACACCTGCCGATGGTGAACGGCATCGAGATCGATTTTGTCACCGAAGGCGTGAATTCGCTCTTCAAGTTCCGCAACCCGAATGCCACGGCAGAGTGTGGGTGCGGGGAGAGTTTTACCGTCGTCTGAATGGTGAAAACCGGAGCAGACGTGAAGACGGAGTCAGATGAAAGCTTTCATCTGACCCCCACTTAAACAAACCAAAGCATATTACGAGACCAGGCATGCAAGAACGGGAAGTGGTCCTGACCAAACGCGAGGTGGAAGCACGCCTCGTTCCTGCCGGAACCGGGATCATGATTCCGGCGGACACCTTTGTGACCATCACTCAGTCCCTTGGCGGCACCTTCACGGTGGCGGTCAACGGCAACCTGGCCCGGATTGAAGGCCACGACGCCGATGCCCTGGGCAAGCAACCGCTGGAAAGCAGCTTCGAGACCCCGGAAGACGGCACCGTCAACGAGAATCAGGTCTGGGAAGCCCTGCGCAACTGCTACGATCCGGAGATCCCGGTAAACGTGGTGGATCTCGGGCTGATCTACGAGTGCAAGATCGAGAACGACACCGAGGAAGGCAACCACGTCTACATCAGGATGACCCTCACTGCTGCCGGCTGCGGCATGGGCCCGGTAATCTGTGACGACGTCAAACGCAAGGTCGAACACGTTCCCAACGTGGACAAGGTAACCGTCGAGCTTACCTTCGATCCGCCCTGGAACAACGATATGCTCACTGACGAGGCCAAGCTGGAACTCGGAATGCTGTGAAGCCCGGGCCCAAACCGCTAACATGGAGCCAGACGGACGGCTTCATCTGACTCCGTGTTCTTCAAACCCAGCGCCAAAAACAGCAGCAATCACATGACCGCCACCAAAGAAGACTTCCTCAACAACCCCCTCGGAACCAAAACCACCCTGGAAGATGTCCTGGATGCCTTCGAATTCCTGGATGACTGGGAAGAGCGCTACGCCTATATCATCGACCTGGGCAAGCAACTGCCGTCATTCCCGGATGACGCCCGTACCGAGGAAAACTACGTGCACGGCTGCCAGAGCCAGGTATGGCTGATCCACCACTACGACAAAGCCAGCGGCAAGCTGTACCTGCTGATCGATTCCGACGCCATGATCGTGCGCGGCCTCGCGGCAATCATCCTGGTGGCCCTGAACGGCAAAAGCCCGCGGCAGCTGCTGACCACCGATATCGACGAACTGTTCGAAGAGCTGGACCTGTTCCGCCACATTTCCCCGACCCGCGGCAACGGCCTCCGGGCCATGGTGGGCAGGATCCGCGATCTGGCGGCAGCCGAAGCCGCCGAATCCTGAGCGTGCACCGAACCAAAACCAAAGGCCTTTCCATGCAAACCTACCTGGTCGGAGGCGCTGTCCGTGACGAACTGCTGGGCATTGACGTCAAGGACCATGACTGGGTGGTGGTCGGGGCCACCCCGGACGAGATGCTGGCCAAGGGGTTCAGGCAGGTGGGTGCCGACTTTCCGGTGTTCCTCCACCCCCGGACCCGGGAGGAATATGCTCTGGCCCGCACTGAACGCAAGCAGGGCCGGGGCTACCATGGTTTCAGCGTCTACAGTGCCCCCGACGTCAGCCTTGAGGAAGATCTCAAGCGCCGGGATCTGACCATCAATGCCATGGCAAGGGATGAGCAGGGCCAGCTGGTGGATCCCTTCCACGGCCTCGAGGACCTTCGCGCGCGCCAGCTGCGCCATGTATCCCCGGCCTTTGCGGAAGACCCGCTGCGCATTCTCCGCACCGCCCGGCTCGCCGCCCGCTTCCAGCCGATGGGGTTCGCGGTACATCCGGATACCATGGCATTGATGCGCCGGATGGTCGCCGAGGGTGAGGTGAATCACCTGGTGCCGGAGCGCGTCTGGCAGGAAGTCCAACGGGCCCTGCACGAACAGGAGCCCGGAACCTTTTTCGAAGTACTCCGGGACTGTGGCGCCCTATCCATACTGATCCCGGAACTGGCAGACGATGACACTCTGGCCGGTGCCCTGTTGGCGCTCCGAGCCGTTGCCCGGCGGGACACCACAACCGGACAGCGTTTCGCCGCACTGCTTTCCCCCCTCTCCGAGGAACAGGCCGTGACCCGTGCAGAGGCCATGAAAGCTCCCAACGATTGCCGGGATCTGGCCAGGCTGGTCTGCCATTTCAGAACCGCGCTGGCCGATTTATCGTCAAGCCAGGGCTCAACCGCTTCGGCGCTGCTCGAACTGCTGGACTATGCAGACCTCTGGCGCCGCGCAGCGCGTTTCGAGGAGCTATTGCAGGTACTGGACCACGCCCTGCCCGAAGATCTCAGGGCCCGGATACAGGCTTTGCAGATCGCCGCAAGGGCGGCCGCCAGCGTCAATCCCGGGAAACTCCTGGCACAGGGATTCAAGGACAAGGCCCTGGGTGAGGCCATCCGGGCAGAGCGGCTCAAGCGTATAGAACAGGCATTGCCCGCATCCAACAGCCGAGGACAGACATGACTGACAACGCGCCCGTTGCACTGGTTACCGGTTCCGCCCACCGCCTGGGGGCCCGCACTGCCGAGATGCTGCATGACCGCGGCTGGAAGCTGGTCGTTCATTACCGTACCCGGCAAACCCAGGCCACGGCGCTGACCGAGCGACTCAATGAGGCACGCCCCGGCACGGCCATCTGCCTGCAGGCGGATCTGACCCGGATGGACGATGTCCATCGTCTCGGCAAGGAGGCGCTCGCCCACTGGGGGCGCCTGGATGGTCTGGTCAACAACGCGTCGGTGTTCTACCCCACCCCCAATGGCGAGACCATGTACGACGATTGGGACCGGATCATGAACACCAACCTCCGCGCTCCCTTCTTCCTGCTGCAGACCTGCCTGACTGCCCTGAAAAACGCCCGTGGCAGCGTCGTCAACCTGATCGACATCTACAGCGAGAAGCCCTTGAGCAACCACCCCCTCTACTGTGCCAGCAAGGCCGGACTGGCTGCCCTGACCCGCTCCTGGGCCAGGGACCTGGCCCCGAATGTCCGCGTCAACGGGGTGTCGCCGGGCGCTATTCTCTGGCCGGAAAACGACGGCGCCATCGACCGCAGCTACCAGAAGGCCATTGTCGAGAAGACCCCTCTGGCCACCACCGGCAACCCCGACGACATCGCCGGCATGGTGGTTTTCCTCATGTGTGACGCGCCGTTTGTGACCGGGCAGATCATCGCCGTGGATGGCGGCCGCAGCCTGAACATGTAATCTCCGTCCGAGCGCGTGGAGGTGCCCGGACTTTGGCCAGTCATCGCTTTCCGGATACAATGCCGGCAGTTTTCCATCCCAGAGCGCGGGACACCAGCAACTCGCGCCAGTAAATACCGGAGAGATTCCATGCGTGATGTCGCCATTGTTGCCGCCAAACGGACTGCCGTCGGAAGTTTTGGCGGCGTCATGGGCGTGGCCCTCGCGATGGAACGCTAGGCCCGATGCTCCATGTGGTGCTGTACGAGCCGGAGATCCCGCCCAACACTGGCAACATCATCCGGCTCTGCGCCAACACCGGTTGCCAGCTGCACCTGATTGAGCCTCTGGGTTTCACTCTTGAAGACAAGCGAATGCGGCGGGCGGGGCTGGATTACAGTGAGTATGCCAGCGTCAGGGTGCACGCCGGTTTCCAGGCGTTCCTGGAAACCGAGCAACCCTCACGGCTGTTCGGGCTGACGACCAGGGGCAGCCGGTTCTATCACGAAGTAAACTACCAGGATGGTGACTACCTGATGTTCGGCCCGGAAACCCGGGGACTACCGGTGGAAGTGAGAGAAAATCTGCCCGAAGATCACAGACTGAGAGTGCCCATGCAGCCGGAAAGCCGGAGCCTGAATCTGTCGAATACAGCGGCGCTGGTGGTGTATGAGGCCTGGCGGCAGCTTGGGTTTGATGGTGGGATTTGACGGAAGTGAAGATGGGGTCAGATGAAGGCTTTCATCTGACCCCGATTTCAGCCGCTATCAGTGAGCCTGCTGCTCCCCGTTCCCTTCGCCAGCGCCCTCTTCCTGCTTGCGCTTCAGCGCCTGGGCATAGATGGCGTCGAAGTTGACCGGTGCCAGCATCAGTGCCGGGAAAGAACCCTTGGCAACCACGTTATCAATAGACTCACGGGCATACGGGAACAGGATGGTCGGGCAGTAGGCGCCGAGCATCTGGCCCAGCTGAGCACCTTCGATGCCCTGCACCAGGAACACTCCTGCCTGCTGGATTTCCACGATGTAGGCAACTTTCTCACCAATCCTGGTGGTGACGGTCAGGGACAGGACCACTTCGTACTGGTTGTCGCTCACCTTGTTGTGGGAGGTGTTCAGGTCCAGGTTCACCTGGGGCTTCCACTGCTCCTGGAAGACCAGCGGCGCGTTCGGCGACTCGAACGACAGATCCTTCACATAGATACGCTGAAGGGCAAACTGGGGTTGGTTCTGGTTTTCATTGCCTGCGGCTTGCTGATTCTCAGCCATGTTCGGTCCTTTGTGCTCTTGGTGGGCTTTGGCGCCCGGTTATAGTCCTGTTTCCACAATGGGGTCAGATCAAGGTGTTCATCAGCCCCCTGACTCCGAGACCCCTTCTTTGATTCCTGCCAGTCCCGGCGAATGTCAAACAGTGCGGCAGATCGGGCCCGAGATCAAGGCCCGAGGCCTCCCCGTCACTTTTTCACCAGCGGCAGGTTACTGGCCTTCCAGTCACTGATCCCGCCGTTGAGGCGCACCACGTTAGTGAAGCCCTCGGCATTGAGCTGCTTGACCGCCATGGCGGAATGCTGGCCCATCTTGTCGACAACGATGATCTGCTTGTCCTTGAACTTGTTGAGTTCAGTGGCACGGCTCTTGAGGCTGTTCAGGGGAATGTTGACGGAACCGGTGATGCGGCCTTCGCCGAATTCCTTGCGGTCACGGATGTCCACCACAACGGCCTCATCCCTGTTGATCAGGTTGACTGCCGCCTGGGCAGACACCTTGGCACCACCACGGCGAGCCTCCAGGATCAGGAGCGCCACCAGGAAGGCGACAAACAGCGACACCAGAATGTAGTGATTGACAACGAATTCGAACAAGCGGTCCATGAAAATACCCTGAAAATTTGTTTGGCGGGATTATACACACCCGGCCTTCCGCAAAGAAGGCAACCTCCTGTCCATGGCCTGGGCGAATGAAAACGGTTACAATCTGACCTGTTCTTTATCAAGTTTTCCAACCAACCGGATGATGTGATGACCGCGACGCGCAAGCCGACTGCACTGATTGTCCTGGACGGCTGGGGTTACCGTGACCCCGCCGAAGACAATGCCATCAGCAAGGCCAACACCCCCTTCTGGGATCAGCTGTGGGCCAACCAGCCCAGGACTCTGATCAACACATCGGGCATGTTCGTGGGGCTGCCGAAGGGGCAGATGGGTAATTCCGAGGTCGGGCACATGAACCTCGGGGCCGGCCGCGTGGTCTACCAAAGCCTCACCCGGATCGACAAGGACCTGGAAGACGGCACTTTCCAGAAAAACGAAGTACTGTGCGCCGCCATCGACAAGGCCGTGAGCACTGGCCGGGCCGTGCACCTGATGGGCCTGATGTCTCCGGGTGGAGTCCACAGCCACGAGAATCACTTCCTGGCGGCGGCCGAGCTGGCCGCAGGCCGGGGCGCCAAAGAAGTCTATATCCATGCCTTCCTGGACGGCCGCGATATGCCGCCCCGGAGCGCCAGGCCTTCCCTGGAAAAGGCCTCGGCCAAGCTCAGGGAACTGGCTGTTGGCCGCGTGGCAACCATCGTCGGACGCTACTTCGCCATGGACCGGGATAACCGCTGGGATCGCATCGAGGCGGCCTACAACGCCATGACCCTGGGCGAGGCCGATTTCACCGCAGCCGATCCGATTACAGCCCTGGCACAGGCTTACCAACGAGGCGAGAACGACGAGTTCGTCAAAGCCACCCACATCCAGGCTCCGGGCGAGGCGGACGGCACCATCAACGATGGCGACACGGTGCTGTTCATGAACTTCCGGGCCGACCGCGCCCGGGAAATGACCCGCACCTTTGTGGACAAAGAGTTCGAAGGCTTCGAACGCCGCAAACGCCCGGAGCTGGCCGATTTCGTAATGCTCACGGAGTACGCCGCAGACATCAAGGCCTCCTGCGCCTACCCGCCGGAGCAGCTCACCAACAGCCTGGGCGAATATGTGGCCAGGCAGGGCAAGACCCAGCTGCGCATCGCCGAAACCGAGAAGTACGCCCACGTGACCTTCTTCTTCAACGGCGGCATGGAAACCCCGTTTGAGGGCGAGGACCGTATCCTGGTGCCCTCCCCGAAAGTGGCCACCTACGACCTGCAGCCGGAAATGAGCGCACCCGAGGTTACCGACAAGCTGGTTGAAGCCATCAGGAGTGGCAAGTACGACCTGGTGGTGTGCAACTACGCCAATGGCGATATGGTCGGCCATACCGGCAATCTCGCCGCGGCCATCAAGGCCGCCGAGTGCCTCGACCAGTGCATCAGGCGGGTCGTGGAAGCACTCGACGAGGTCGGTGGCGAAGCACTGATCACTGCCGACCACGGCAACTGCGAGCAGATGACCGACCCGAACTCCGGCCAGGCCCACACGGCCCATACCACCGGCCCGGTGCCGCTGGTCTACACCGGCCACCGCCAGGTCCACATCAAGGACGGCGGCAGCCTCTGCGATGTGGCTCCGTCCCTGCTGACCCTGATGGGTCTGGAGAAACCCAGGGAAATGACCGGGCACAGCCTGGTCGAGCTGAACTGATCCGGGCTCGCCTTGGCCTTGAAATCGTTACTCGTCCTGGCACTCGCCCTCAGCCTTGGTCTGGAGGCAGTGCCGGTTCAGGCCCAACAGCAGGAGGTTACCCCTGCACAGATCGAGGACCTCAGGGAACGCATTGAGGACATCGACGAGTGGCTGGCTGATGCCGAAGAAGACCGTTCCGCGCTGGAACAACAGCTGGCAGCCACTGAGCGCCGCATCGGCGAACTGACCCGCGAACGCCGGAACCTGCGTGAGAAGGCCGGGCAACAACAACAGCAGCTGCAGGAACTGGAACAGCAGGAAGCCTCGCTCAAGGAAACCCTCGGCCGCCAGCGCGAGGGTCTCAAGCAACAGATCCGTTCCGCCTGGATGGAAGGGGACGCTCCCGCCGTCAAGGTGTTGCTCAACGAGATCGACCCGGACCAGATGGCCCGGACCATGACCTACTACGAATACCTGAGCCGAAATACGGTTGAGCGGCTCAAAGCCTTCCAGGAAAGCCTCCGGGAGCTGAGGCAGACCCAGGCCAGGGTTGTCGTGACCCGGGCCGAACTGACCGATACCGAAGCCACCCTCAGCAAGCGCCAGCAGGAACTGACAGCCTCCCGCAAGGAACGGCAGCAAACCCTCGCAGCGCTGAACACCGAGATCCAGAGCCGGCGCAGCGAACGTGACGAACTGGAAGCCGATCGCAAACGCCTGGAAAAACTGCTCGAGGAAGTCCGGCAGGCCATTGCCAGCATTCCCGCGCCCAACGAATCCCGGCCCTTCCATTCACTGAAGAACAAGCTGCCCTGGCCGGTCAAAGGCAAGGTGGTCAGTAACTATGGCGACCAATATGCCGACGGCAAACTCCGCCGCAACGGTCTCCTGATCAGCACCGGCGAAGAGGCGCAGGTCAAGGCCATCCATTACGGCCGGGTGGTTTTTGCCAACTGGCTCCGGGGATTTGGCCTGATCACCATCATTGATCATGGTGATGGCTACATGACACTCTACGGCCACAGCAGCAGTCTGTTCACCAGCCCCGGCGACTGGGTCGCTGCCGGCGAAACCATTGCCGTGACCGGCCAGACCGGCGGTACCGATACGCCAGCGTTGTACTTTGAAGTCCGCCATAATGGCAAACCGGATAACCCGCAGCGCTGGCTGGCAGACTGAGGCTCCGGTGGGCCCACTCAAGGGCTGACAAACGGCGCAGCTCACGCCATACTGTCGTGAAACAGGGAAATACGTCCAACTAGTGGAAACAAAACGGGATATATTGATGAAACGGGTCAGAAGTACACTTCCGCCAAGGGTTTTACGCAAACTCACGCTCGCTACCTGTTTCATAACCGCATCGAGCCTGGCCTTTGCCCAGGACCCACAGTCCGGGGAATTGCCGGAAGGGATCCAGGACGGAGAAAAGGCAGGAATCACCCTGCCCGATCCGGAAAAACAGCTTCCGCTGGACGACCTGCGCAAATTCACCGAAGTGTTCAGCCGCATCAAGGCTGCCTACGTCGAGGAGGTCTCCGACCGGCAACTGCTTGAAAGCGCCATCAAGGGCATGCTGTCCGACCTCGACCCGCACTCCACCTACCTCGCCCCCAAGGACTACGAAGAACTGGAAGAAAGTACCTCCGGTGAATTCGGCGGCCTCGGCATTGAAGTGGGCATGGAGAACGGTTTCGTCAAAGTCATCGCACCGATCGACGATACCCCTGCCCAGAAAGCCGGTGTCCAGGCCGGCGACCTGATCATCAAACTGGACGAAAAGCCGGTCAAGGGCATGTCTCTGGAAGAGGCCGTCAATCTGATGCGGGGCAAGCCCGGCACCGTGCTGACCCTGACCGTCATGCGCGAGGGCGAGAGCGCCCCGATCGAAATTGACGTCACCCGGGATATCATCAAGGTCACCAGCGTAAAGTCACGCATGCTGGATAACGGCTACGGGTACGTGCGAATCACCCAGTTCCAGGCCGACACCGGTGGCCAATTCAAGGACACCCTGAACAAGCTCGAGACCGAACACGGCGGCGACCTGGACGGGCTGGTCATCGACCTGCGTAACAATCCCGGCGGTGTACTGCAAGCTGCGGTGGAAACGGCCGACGCCCTGCTCGACGGGGGCCTGATCGTCTATACCGAGGGCCGGATCCAGAGTTCACGGCTGCGGTTCAGCGCCGAGCCCGGAGATATCATGGCGGGAACGCCGATCGTAGTGCTGATAAACGGTGGCTCCGCCTCGGCTTCCGAGATCCTGGCCGGCGCCCTTCAGGACCACGAGCGCGCCGTCATCATGGGCACCAAGTCCTTTGGCAAAGGCAGTGTCCAGACCGTCATCCCCCTGGACGAGACCCATGCCATCAAGATGACCACCGCCCGCTACTACACA
Organism: Pseudomonadota bacterium; assembly: GCA_034189235.1. GTDB lineage: Bacteria > Pseudomonadota > Gammaproteobacteria > Pseudomonadales > Oleiphilaceae > Marinobacter. The sequence continues at coordinate 1,908 of JAXHVJ010000046.1, read as the reverse complement.
CCGGACGGCCGCTCCATCCAGGCCACCGGCATCAAGCCGGACATCGTGGTGCGGCCGGCGGAGCTGACCGAACTCGACGGCCAGCCATTCTTTACCGAGGCTGACCTCAGCGGCCATCTTGAAGGCCAGAACGAGGACAAAGGCAAGGCCAGGGAGCGGGACCGCTCAGGCGAGCAGGCACCGGACACCGTCTCCATGATCGAGCGTGATTATCAACTGCGCTCCGCCCTGAACCTGCTCAAGGGCATGAACATCCTGAACCGCAGGGGTAAAACCTCCGGGGACGGAAGCGGCGAATGAGTCTGTTTCGTTGCCTGTTCCTGGCAGTTGCAAGCCTTGCCGCGACAAGTGCAAATGCGCAGGAGATCCCCCGGGAGCTGCCGCCCACCATCGCCATCATCATTGATGATATGGGGCACAGCCTTCAGGAAGGCCGACGTCTGGCCAACATGGATCAGCCCCTGACCCTGGCTTTCCTGCCCTACCGGCGCTTCAGCGAACAGCTGGCCATAATGGCGCACCGGCAGAACAAGGAAATCATGCTGCATGCGCCCATGGCCAACACCCAGAATTTCAGCCTCGGTGCCGGCGGGCTCACACCGGATATGGATGAACACACCCTGAGCCAGACCCTGCGGCGTTCACTTCAGTCCATCCCTTTTGTCAGTGGCATCAACAACCACATGGGCAGCCTGCTGACCCAGCAACTGCAAGCCATGGACTGGGTCATGAAGGAGCTGGACAAGTACCCGGTGTACTTCGTCGACAGCCGCACCATCGCTTCTTCCATTGCCGGCGATGTTGCCACCGCCTACCAGATACCTAACGTGGACCGGGATGTGTTCCTCGACCACGAGCAGACCGAAGAGTTTGTCGATCGCCAGTTCAAGCTGCTGATCCAGCGGGCCAGGGAAAACGGTAGCGCCGTTGGTATCGGCCATCCGCACAAGGTCACCGTAGATTACCTGGAGAAGCACCTGCCGCTGCTGGACGAACAGGGTATCGCTATCGCCACCGTGAGCGGGCTATGGGCCATGCGTAACGGGAACCGGGAGATGTTTGCGAAGGGGGAAAAACAGGCGATTCGGCCGGCTTATGCGGGCAGGATGAAAGCGAGGGAAGAAGGGGTCTTTCCGAGCCCGGAGGAGCGTGAATATGGAGTCAGATGAAAGCTTTCATCTGACTCCACCCTTAGGCCCCCTCAATCCCGAACTTCAATCCCCTGCGCCTTCATGAATGCCTTCGCCTCGGGGATCGTATGTTGCCCGAAGTGGAAAATGGAGGCAGCCAACACCGCATCAGCGCCACCCCTGGTGACACCATCCGCCAAATGCTGAAGTTCACCAACACCGCCTGAGGCGATCACCGGCACCGCCACCGCATCGCTGATCGCTCGGGTCAGGCCAAGGTCGAAGCCGATCCTGGTGCCGTCCCGGTCCATGCTGGTCAGTAGCAGCTCACCGGCCCCCATCTCGACCATCTTCCTGGCCCACTCCACGGCGTCAAGGCCCGTGGGCTTGCGACCGCCGTGGGTGAAGATTTCCCAGCGTGGTTCCTCGCCTTCGGCATTGACCTGCTTGGCATCGATGGCCACCACGATACACTGGCTGCCAAACCGCTGGGCGGCTTCGCGCACGAATTCGGGATTGAACACCGCCGCCGTGTTGATGGCCACCTTGTCCGCGCCGGCATTGAGCAACTTGCGGATATCCTCGACGGTACGCACGCCGCCGCCCACAGTCAGCGGAATGAACACTTCCGCCGCCATGCGTTCCACCGTCTCGTAGGTAGTGTCACGGCTCTCATGGCTGGCGGTGATATCGAGGAAGGTGATTTCGTCGGCACCCTGCTCGTTGTATCGGCGGGCCACCTCGACCGGATCCCCGGCATCCCGGATATCCACGAAGT
>JAXHVJ010000045.1:0-20538 GCA_034189235.1 Pseudomonadota bacterium | reverse complement strand
ATCAATATCAAGTATGTCCCCGCCACCGGCGATCACCAGGCCGAAACTGAATTGCCGCTGAAGATGTTCGTGGTCGGCGATTTCAAGGGCCATGCTGAAGAAACCCCCATTGAAGACCGCAAGGCCATTTCTGTCGACACGAACAATTTCCGTTCCGTGATGAAGGAATCTGGCCTGAACCTTTCCATGACTGTGTCCAACAAGCTTGAGGATGGCTTTGATGACCTCCCGGTCGATCTGGCGTTCCAGGGGCTTGAGGATTTCTCCCCGGACAGCATCGCCCGACAAGTGCCCGAGCTGAAAAAGCTGATTGAATTGCGCGAAGCTCTGGTTGCGCTGAAGGGGCCTCTGGGTAACGTGCCGTCATTCCGTTCCAAGCTGCAGGAACTGCTGGACGATGATCAGGCCCGGGACAAGCTGCTGGCCGAACTCGAACTGGCCACGAAGGGCGAGTAATCGCTTTCACGTCAGGTCGCGGCGAATAATTCCGAATATCAATCACGTACTGAAAGGATGTGGTATGTCTGGTACTTCTGTGCAGCAATCTGCTGCCTCCGAATCCGTAGCAGAAGGGTCCTTACTGGATCAGGTTATGGCCAACAGCCGTATGGCGCCGGCCGACGAAGGGTACAATGTGGCCCGCAAAGGGGTGGCCACGTTTATTGCCAACCTTCTGAAGAGCGACGAAAAAGGCCAGCCGGTCAACAAGGCCCTGGTGGACCAGATGGTAGTTGAGCTGGACCGCAAGATCAGCGCCCAGATGGACGAGATCCTGCACGCCCCGGAACTGCAGGAACTGGAATCCTCCTGGCGCGGCCTGAAACTGATGGTGGATCGCACCGATTTCCGCGAGAACATCAAGGTGGATATCCTGCACGCCACCAGGCAGGAACTGCTGGAAGACTTCGAGTTTGCGCCGGACGTCACCCAGACCGGCTTCTACAGGCACATCTACGCCGCCGAGTACGGTCAGTTTGGTGGTGAGCCGGTCGGTGCCATCGTAGGCAACTATGCCTTCAGTCCGTCGACTCCGGATATGAAGCTGCTGCAGTATGTGTCGTCTGTCAGCGCCATGTCTCACGCGCCTTTCCTGTCATCGGTTGCGCCGTCCTTCTTCGGTGTCGACAGCTATCAGGAATTGCCGGCCATCAAGGAACTGAGCGCCGTCTTCGAAGGCCCGAAATACGCAAAGTGGCGCTCCCTGCGAGAATCCGAAGATGCCCGTTACCTGGGTCTGACGGCGCCGCGCTTCCTGCTTCGGGTACCTTACGATCCCACCGAAAACCCGGTACGAAGCTTCAACTACCGGGAAGACGTGTCCGGTGACCACGAGCATTACCTGTGGGGCAATACCGCCTACCTGCTGGCGACCCGTCTGACCGAAAGTTTTGCCAGGTACCGCTGGTGCCCGAACATCATCGGGCCCCAGAGTGGCGGCGCTGTGGAAGATCTGCCGGTGCACACCTTTGAGTCCTTCGGCCAGCTGGAAGCCAAGATCCCGACCGAGGTTCTGATTACCGACCGCCGTGAATACGAACTGGCGGAAGAGGGCTTCATCGCCCTGACCATGCGTAAGGGCAGTGACAACGCCGCTTTCTTCTCTGCCAACTCGGTGCAGAAGCCCAAACAGTTCCCGAACACCAAGGAAGGTAAGGAAGCCGAAACCAACTACAAGTTGGGCACCCAGCTGCCGTATATGATGATTGTGAACCGCCTGGCCCACTACATCAAAGTGCTGCAACGTGAGCAGATCGGTTCCTGGAAGGAGCGTCAGGACCTGGAGAGGGAACTGAACACCTGGATTCGCCAGTACGTGGCCGACCAGGAGAACCCGCCGGCAGACGTGCGCAGCCGTCGTCCTTTGCGGGCCGCCAAAGTGGAAGTTTCCGATGTGGAAGGCGATCCGGGCTGGTATCAGGTATCACTGGCGGTGCGCCCGCACTTCAAGTACATGGGCGCCAACTTCGAACTCTCCCTGGTTGGCCGACTGGACAAGGATTAATCCGTGTTCGGCGGCACCGGCACTGACGGCGAAGGCAGCATCGGCAGCCTGTTTGAACGGCTTGAACAGGCTGCTGCCCCGGCCGGGCAGGGCATGGGTGAGTTGACCCATGTGGTGGAATCTATAAAGCGCCACCTGGTGCGCCTGCTTAATGCCCATCCGGGCAATAGCGTCAGCGCTCCGGACCTCGGCCTGCTGGATTTCAACGACGCCACCCTGGGGACGCACGACCTGAGTATCCAGATTTGCGGAGCCATCCGTCAGTGCATCGTCAAGTTTGAGCCCCGGGTCAAACGGGTGGATGTAGTGGTCATGCCACCGGGGCCGAACCCGTTGCAGCTGAGGTTCCAGGTTACCGTCTATCTGAACGGTGCGGGAAGCGGTGATCAGACGACGATTGACCTGGTTTTGGATGACAAGCGCTACTATCGCGTGGTCTAGGCTAGTGCATCACTCTAATTGGCACTCGCTATAAGTGCCAATTAGAGTGATGCACTAGCCTGGCGTTACAAGAAGTAGCCTGAAGGCAAGGATGAGAGTGAGGGTGTGGTTGGCCTTTCCAAAAGTATGCGGAGCCATGGATGGCGGAGCGCAAGCGCCCCATGGATGGGCTTGAAGGGCCTTTCGGAAAGGCCGGCCAACACCCTCGCTTTGAGCCAGACTGGTGCATTAAAGATGAAGTTGAATAGATTTTACAGGGACGAGTTGAGCTTTCTGCGGTTGCAAGGCAGGGAATTTGCCGAAGCACATCCGCAGCTTACCCGCTTTTTGTCGGAGCAAAGCACCGACCCGGATGTCGAACGGTTGCTGGAAGGTTTTGCCTTCCTGACTGGAAAATTGAGGGAAAAGGTTGAGGACGAGTTTCCCGAGCTGACCCACTCCCTGCTGAACATGCTCTGGCCCAACTACCTGCGACCGGTACCCAGCTGCACCATCATTCGCTTCGACCCGCAATTGCATGCGATCAGCGAACGCCAGACTGTTGACCAACACACCGAAATCAAGAGTCGCCCTGTGGGGGATGTCAGTCGTCAGACCCAGTGCCGGTTCCGCACCTGCCGGGCGGTGGATGTGTTTCCCATCAGTGTGGCCGAGGCCAATGCCGAGCACTCGCGGGAAGTATCTTCCGTGACCGTGGATCTGGCATTGCATACCGACCAGCCGTTGAATGCCATTGGCCTGGACAATCTGCGTTTCTACCTGGGGGGTGAAAATCACACGGCGGAGACCTTGTACCTGTGGCTGAATCATTACCTTGTCCGCATGGAATTGGTGGTGGGGGACAGTGTGTTCAGTCTGCCTTCGTCCCTGTTGCAACCGGTGGGTTTTGCGGCGGACGAGGCGATTCTGCCCTATCCCAAGAATGCCTATGCCGGTTACCGGATTATCCAGGAGTACCTGAGCTTTCCGGAGGCCTTCCGGTTTGTGGATATCACCGGCCTGAAGTCCAGATTGCCGGCAGTGCAGGCCGATGAGATCAGCCTGCGTTTCCATTTCAGCCGTATTCTGCCGCCGGACACCCGGGTCACCCGGGATTCATTGCAGTTGTACTGTACCCCGGCGGTGAATCTGTTCGGCCACGAAGGCGAACCGGTGGACCTGAACGGTCGCCAGACTGAATACCGCATCTCACCGTCCAGTCGTTGCCCGGAACACTACGAGGTGTTCAGCGTCGAGCAGGTCGAGGGCTGGCTCGAGGGGCGTTCCGGCCGGGGCGAGCCCCGTATCTACACGGCTTTCGAAAGTTTTCAGCATGAAGTGGAGCGGGATCGGGGCCGCACCGCACTGTATTACCGGGTTCGCACCCGGGAGAGTGTGCGGGGCGATGGCTTTGATCACTACGTTTCGTTCGTTCGGGGTGATGAAACCGACTGTCTGAACCGCCAGGAAGCAGTGTCGCTGACGCTCACCTGTACCAACCGGCAACTGCCCCGGCAACTGGCCGTGGGGGAGATCTGCATGGCTACTGAGACCACGCCGGCATTCGCCGCCTTCAGCAATATCACGCGACCCACCGCCACCTTGCGACCGACGCTCGATGGCAGTCTCCTGTGGACGCTGATTTCCAACCTGTCGCTGAACTATCTGTCCATGCTGGATGTTGATGCTTTGCGCACCGTGCTGCGGGTGTATGACTTCCGGGCGTTGGTGGATCGTCAGGCCGAGCGGGTATCGCAGAAGCGACTGGCCGGTATCAGCGACATCACCACCAAGCCGGTTGACAGGATGATCCGGGGGCTACCGGTGCGCGGTATCCGCTCTGAGTTGCGACTGGATCAGCAGGGGTTTGCCAGTGAAGGCGACCTCTACCTGTTCGGCACAGTACTGAGCCAGTTTTTTGCGCTTTACGCGAGCATTAACGCCTTTCACCAGCTGGAAGTGGTGAATACAGAGAATCAGGAACGCTACACATGGACGTTACAGCAAGGTCAGCAGCCGCTGATGTAACCGGGTTGGAGCCCGTTCTGGGCAACGCGCGGCGGTACAGTTTCTTTCAGTTGGTGGACCTGATTCACCGGCACCACGGCGACGATCTGGAACACGTGGGGAACGATGAGCCCCGACGGGAGCGCATCCGGTTTTCCGCCTCGGCGGGTCTGGGCTTTCCCGGCAGTGATGTGGTGTCGGCGCTGTCCCCCGAGCATGAGCATGCGCCCTATCAGATGGAAGTCAGTTTTCTGGGGCTGCACGGTTCGCAGTCACCCTTGCCGGGTTATTACCTGGAAGATCTGGCCTGGGAGGCCGGGCAGAACCTGGGGGTGCGTCGCCATTTTCTGGACTTCTTCAACCACCGGTTGGTGACCCTGTTCCATCGGGCCTGGCGCAAGTACCGGTATTACATCCGGTTTCAACCCGGCGCCAGCGACGGCTTTTCGGATCTGGTATTTGCCCTGACCGGTCTGGGCGACAGGCGCTTGCGGGACGCCACTCCGGTGAGTTGGTCAAAGATGCTGGCCTACGTCGGGCTGATGGCCGGCCGTAGCCGATCGCCGGAAGTGGTCAGCGGTATTGTCGCCCACTGTTTTGATCTGGACGACGTCAGCATTGAGCAATGGGTGCTTCGCAAGGTGGCGATCGCCGCAGACCAGCAAACCCGGCTGGGGAGGAACAACGCCACTTTGGGGCAGGACACCCTGGTGGGCTCATCAATCCGGGACCGTAGCAGTAAATTCATTCTGCGCCTTTGTAACCTGAGCCGACAGAGGTTCACGGATTTCCTGCCCAATGGCCGGGATCATCAGCGACTGGTCAAGCTGATGGAATTCAGCACCCGGGAGCAACTGGCCTATGACCTGGAGTTGCAGATGCGGCCAAAGGACATTCGCCCCATGCAGCTTGGTGAGGATGTCTGGCTGGGCTGGAACTCTTTCGTAACACCGGAGCGGGCTCGTGAACGTCCGGCAGTGCGGATACAGATAAGGCGTTAGTGGAGGGATCTGGGAACGTGGCACATCAGACCGCAGAACTGACATTGGTGATTACCAACCCGACGGAAACCGGCGGTGGCGCCAGTATTGAACACAGTTTCGGGGCCACCGGTGGTTCCATCGGTACGGCGGCCAGCGATAGCTGGCGGCTCTCGTCTCACCGCACCGGTGCCGTGGCCGGCCACGCCGAGGTCCGTTACCTCGACGGCGGTTTCTGCCTGATTGACCGCAGTGGCCGCACCTATATCAACAGCAGCAGACAGCCGGTGGGCCGTGGCCGCCGTGCCAGACTGAGCCATGGCGATACCGTTACCATCGGTCGTTACCGGATACGGGCGGAGTTGTCCGGTGTACCCGCGGGCGCTGTCGAGAGGGAAGATGACCTGCGCGATCACCACAGCCTGGTGGATGCTCCGGAAAGCGGATTGAGGCACGCTGCCAATGAGCATGTCCAGCCTGAAGGTCGCGAGCCGCTGGAGGGATTGCAACCGGCCGCAGGCGATCCGGTCAGCAGCGACCCGCTGGCGCACTGGCAGCAAAGGCCTGCCAGCCCGGATGAGGAAGCCCCTGATCTGCTGGCCAGTGACCGGGCCTGGTTTGCCCGTTCGGTCGAAGTCACCGACGAATACCGGGAGAATCGGGACGTGGCCATGGGCCTGCCGGTTACGCCGCAACGCGACAACAAGGAACGACAGGGAATGTCTGAAACCACAAGAAATCCGCAGGAGGTCAGCCGCCAGCACATCAGTGGTGCGCCGCTACTCAGGGGCATGGGCGCTGAAATTGATTTTGCCGACAGCGACGAGATGCGCCTGTTTCTGGAGGAGGCCGGGCAAACCCTCAAGGCTACTGTCGAGGGCTTGCTGGCACTGCATCAGGGTGAAGACAGTCGCCATCAGGCCCTGCGTACACGCTTGCAGCCCATCGAAGATAACCCGCTGCGACTGGCCAATGATTATCCGGACACCATCCAGACCCTGTTTGCTGCCAAGCGCAGCCCGGTACATCTTTCTGCTCCCGCCGCAGTCCGGGAGAGTCTGGAAAGCCTGAACCATCACCAGCAGGCCACCCGGGAAGCCATTCACGAGGCTCTGGAAGCCATCCTGCATGCGTTCTCACCGGAGGCGCTGCTGCGTCGGTTCCACGGCTATCGACGTGGACTGCAGGACCACGAAGACGAAGGCCGGTGGGCCTGGGACATGTACCAACATTATTACCGTGAACTGAAATCCAGTCGTCAGCAGGGTTTCGAGCGCCTGTTCCAGGAGGTGTTCGACCAGGCCTACGACCAACACTTGCGCCAGTTACAGAGGGAGAAACTGTGGTGAAGTACTGCAAATGGAGCTTGCTGATGGTTGCTTTGATACTGACGGGGTGCAGCACCCCGTACAACGCGGTGACCAAGACCGCCAAGGTGCTCTGGGATCCGGATATACCCGTGGGTTACCCCGAAGATCTGCCCAGCCGGGTAGACCTGACCATGCTCGCGGAACCGGGTGTGAACCCCAACCAGTCCCAGGCGCCCACACCCATTGCCTTCCAGGTGATTGAACTGCGTGACAGCTCTTTGTTGATGGCCGGTGACTTCGACCAGTTGCTGAACAATCTGGAGGATTCCCTGGGCCAGAACTACGTGGGTCATAGTGATTACAGCCTGGTGCCCGGCCAGTTCAAATTTGTAGAGCCGTTTGAGGTGAGCGAAGACACCCGTTACATCGGTGTGATTGCCTTTTATGCCTACCCGAACCTGTCCCAGTGGAAGAAAGTGGTGAAGGTTGATCCGCTCGGCGGGCGTTATCACCTGCTGGTGAACCTGCGTGAGCGCGAAGTGCAACTCAGACGGTCGGATGAAAGCTGATGGCAGTGACAAATCGAGTGGTCTGGAGTGACGGGCTGTTCATCAAACCCCAGCACTTCCAGCAACAGCAGCGCTATCTGGAGCACCAGATCAACGAGCGGGCCCTGGCGGTTTCCGATTACCTGTTCGGGTTCAGCGATCTGGAACTGAACGCGGAGTATCTGAGCTTTGGCCGGGTCGGGCTGGTAAGGGCGTCAGGAGTGTTTCCCGACGGCACCCGTTTCAACCTGCCCCAGGATGATGTGATGCCGGAGCCCCTGGAGATCACTGACGCGTCGGTGGCCAACCAGGTGGTTTATCTGGCGCTGCCGCTGGGCAGTGACAGCCTCGCCGAAGTGGAATGGCCAGAGGCGCCGGTGGCTGGTCGGTTCCTTGCGCAGACGGTGGAAGTCAGGGACCTTCATTCCATCGACGGTGATGCCCACACCATAGACGTGGGGCGGGTGGCGCCGCGCCTGATGCTGGAGCGTGAAGACCGCAGCGCCTATGCCGCTCTGGCGATTGGCCGGATTCTGGAGAAACGACCCGACGGCAGCCTGGTGATGGATCCCAACTTCCTGCCGACCATGCTCAGTGTGCGTTCAGCCCCGCGGCTGCAACGATTTGTTGGAGAAATGGCCGGGTTGATGCAGGAACGGGCCCGGAACATTGCCGAACGGGTGGGCGCACCGGGGCAGGGTGGCGTAGCCGATGTGTCCGACTTCATGTTGTTGCAGATGCTGAACCGGGCGCACCCCAGGTTCATGCACCTGGCACGGCTGCGACAGCTCCACCCCGAGCGCTTGTACGAAGCGCTTCTGGAACTGTGTGGCGAGCTGGTGACTTTTACCGATGAAAGCCGGTTGCCACGGGAATTCACCCCTTATGACCACGATCTGCCGGAAGGTTGTTTCAGTGCGCTGATGCAGATTCTTCGGCAGGCGTTGAGCACGGTGCTGGAGCCGCGGGCGCTGTCCATTGCGCTGCAGCAACGCCAGTATGGCCTGACGGTGGCACCGGTTCAGGATGGCCAGTTGATGAACCACGCCGAGTTCATTCTGGCCGTGAAAGCCGATATGCCCCTGGACGACCTGCGCAAGCAGTTTGTGCAGCAGTGCAAGGTGGCATCGGTGGAGAAAATCCGCGATCTCATCAGTCTCCAGTTGCCGGGCATTCCGCTATCGGCACTGCCAGTGGCCCCACGCCAGCTGCCGTATCACGCCGGCTTTGTGTATTTCCGGCTGGACAGTCAGAGCCAGGCCTGGCAGATGCTGGACAACGCCAGTGGCTTCGCTTTCCACGTGGCTGGCAGCTACCCGGGGCTGGAACTGCAATTCTGGGCAATCAGGAACTAACACATGGCAGATGCACCGGTAATGGACAGACCAGACACCACCAGGGATCCGGGTGATCGTGCATTCAGCGACCTCCTGTTTGAGGACTCCGGCAAAGATCGGGACCGAAATACATTTGATAACAACGGTTTCCAGCTTCGGGGTCTGGAACACAATCGGCTGATCGATGCGGCTACACCGCTTCTGGGATTGGTCATCCGGGTACGCCGGCTGGCGGACTTCCGGGAGGTGGAATCCCTGTATCAGCAGGTCGTTGATGAAGTGACCGCCGTGGACCGGGAACTGGTGGAGCAGGGTTACGAGCGCCCCACCGTGGTCGCCTATCGCTACGTGCTGTGCTCCTTTATCGACGAAGCGGTGCTGGGCACTGACTGGGGAGCCCACAGCGTATGGTCCCAGCATTCGCTGCTCTCTCGCTTCCATAACGAAACCTGGGGTGGCGAGAAGGTGTTTGCGATCCTGGCCCGGATGGAGAAAGAGCCGGAGCGCTACCGGGACATGCTGGAGTTTATCTACCTGTGCCTGTGTCTCGGCTTCGAAGGCCGCTACAAAGTCATGGAAAACGGCCGGGACGAATACGAACAGGTGGTTCGTGGCCTCTATGAACAGCTTCGTGAACTGCGTGGTGACCGGGATAACCGGCCCCTGACCGATGCCACCGAAAACCTGATACCGGCCCGCAACCGCCTGCGCAGCGGCCTGCCTCTCTGGGGCATTGGCGGCCTGTTTGTGGCGGCTATGGCCGGGATTTACTCGCTCTACAACATGGCGCTGGACGAACGCATCCGGGATGTGCTCAGCGTTCTGGAACAACTACCGAAATAAGGATATTGCGGTGATTCGGGTAGAACTGCCGGCGCTGATCGGGCGCCTCAACGATATTTCGCGTCAGGCCCTGGAAGCCTCCGCTGCCCTGTGCATCAGCCGCCAGGGCGCCGAGATTACTCCGGCGCACCTGCTATTCAAACTGCTGGAGACGCCGTTCTCCGACGTTCGTCAGATTCTTGAGCACACCGAGATCAACCACCAGCAACTGCAACCGCTGGTGGGTGACAGCCTGAACGGCGAACTGCAAACCGGCGAGCCGTATCCGTCGTTCTCGCCGCTGCTGGTGGAACTGATGCAGGATGCCTGGCTGTTGGCATCCACCGAACTGGGACACGCCGAACTGCGCTCCGGCGCCGTCTTTCTGGCCCTGTTGATGAATGCCGACCGCTACCTGATGCCCCGTGTGGCCCAGGCCCTGGTGGACATCAACCGGGAACAGCTGCGTAAACAGTTTGACCGGGTCACCGAAGGCTCCGTCGAGCGCCCGCAACTGGTTGAAAACGGCGCCGGTAAACCGGTGACTGAGACCGATCTGGACCCGCTCAAGCGCTACGCCACAGACCTCTCCGAACTGGCTCGGGAAGAAAAACTGGACCCGGTGGTGTGCCGCGACGCCGAAATCGACCAGATGATCGACATCCTCTGCCGGCGCCGCAAGAACAACCCCATCGTCGTGGGCGACGCCGGCGTGGGCAAAAGCGCCGTGGTGGAAGGCCTGGCTTTGCGTATCGCGAATGGCAACGTGCCGGACCGCCTTAAAAAGGTGGATCTCTGGACCCTGGACATGGGCGCCCTGCAAGCCGGTGCCTCGGTCAAAGGCGAGTTCGAAAAGCGTTTAAAAGGCGTGATCGAAGCGGTCAAAGGCTCCGCTACCCCGATCATCCTGTTCATCGATGAAGCCCACACTCTCATCGGTGCCGGCAACAGCGAAGGCGGCTCCGACGCTGCCAACCTGCTGAAACCGGCGCTGGCCCGGGGCGAGCTGCGCACCATCGCCGCCACCACCTGGCGTGAGTACAGGAAATACTTCGAAAAAGACCCGGCCCTGAGCCGCCGCTTCCAGCCCGTGGCCCTGGCCGAGCCCACTCCGGGCGAAGCCGTCCACATCCTCCGTGGCCTGCGCACCGTTTACGAAAAAGCCCATCAGGTTCTGATCGCCGACAGCGCCCTGAAAGCCGCTGCAGAAATGTCCGCCCGCTACCTGGCCGGACGCAAGCTGCCGGACAAAGCCATCGACGTACTGGACACCGCCTGCGCCCGGGTCAGCCTCAACCTGAGCACACCACCCCGGCGCCTGAGCCACGTACTCAGCGAGCTGCATCAACTGGCCATGGAGCAGGATTTGCTGAGCCGTGAACACACCCTGGGCCAGCGTGTGGACGCAGAACGGGAACAGGAACTGGAGCAACGAATCGCCGAGCTCACCGCCGAATCCGCAGCACTGGAACAAAGCTGGAACGACCAGCGAGAGCTGGTGGCCCGGCTGGTGGACATCCGCGAGCAGCTACTGAACGGCGACCCCGGGGAAGTAACGGCCGGCGATGTCGCCTCTGAATTGTCCGAGGGCGATGCAGAAGAATGCCCGAACCTGAAAAGCGAAGCCGCCGCCATCGAGCAGGAACTGACTGAACTCCAGGCTGACGAACCGCTGGTGCACGCCCGCGTTGATGCCAGGCAGATAGCCGAAGTCATCGCCGACTGGACCGGCATCCCGGTCAACCGCATGACCACCGACGAACTTGGAAAAATCACCCACTTGCCGGCGTATCTGCAGGAACACATCAAAGGCCAGGACACTGCCATCGACTGCCTGCACCAGCACCTGCTAACCGCCCGCGCCGACCTGCGCCGGCCCGGCCGCCCCATGGGCGCCTTCCTGCTGGTAGGCCCCAGCGGCGTTGGCAAAACCGAGACCGTGGTGCAACTGGCCGAACTGCTGTACGGCGGCCGCCAGTTCCTCACCACCATCAACATGTCCGAATACCAGGAGAAACACACCGTCTCCCGTCTGATCGGATCACCCCCGGGCTATGTGGGCTTCGGTGAAGGCGGCATCCTGACCGAAGCCATCCGCCAGAAACCCTACTCCGTGGTGCTGCTCGACGAAGTCGAAAAAGCCCACCCGGAAGTGCTGAATTTGTTTTATCAGGCGTTCGACAAGGGCGAACTGGCCGACGGCGAAGGCCGGTTGACCGACTGCAAGAACGTCGTCTTCTTTCTCACATCCAATCTCGGCTATCAGACCATCGTCAATCACGCCGAAGAGCCGGAGAGGATCGAAGAGGCTCTTTACCCGGAACTGGCCAACTTCTTCAAACCGGCCCTGCTGGCCCGAATGGAAGTGGTGCCCTACCTGCCGTTGGGCGAGGACACCCTCAACCGCATCGTCGGTGACAAACTCCAGCGCCTGGCCGACCAGATCAAAGCCCGTTACCACACCGACGTGGAACTGGAGGATGGCCTGGTAGAAGCCATCCGCAGCCGCGCCACACGAAGCGAGAACGGCGCGAGGATGCTGGAATCGATCATCGAAGGTGAATTACTGCCACCGGTGTCACTGGCGCTGCTGGAAAAACTGGCGGCAAGGGAACCGGTGACCAAGGTAACCCTGGGTGTTAATGAAAACAAGTTCACAGGTGTTGTTGCCTGACGGCTAACACGAACGGAGCGTAGCCTGCGGGGTGGCTTTCCAAAACCCTGCGGAGCCATGGGTGGCGGAGCGTACAAGGATGTATTCACAGCGTGTTTTGGAAAGCCACCCCGCAGGATGCGCGGGCGACGATCTCCTTAGTAATTGTTCTGGAATGGAAAGCATGGGAAGGATGCAGAAGGAACTGCACACCGGCATAGACCTGGCGGTGGCATTGATTAAACAGGACACCCTGCCGGCGCTGTTGAACACCGCCACCAGCCAGCTCGAAAACGCCTTCGGGTTGACCAGGTGCTGGGCTCTCGAACTCGACCTCAGCGGACGAACCCTGCACTGCACCAAACTGGATGGCACCGGCGAATTCGACTGCAACGATTTCAGCCACCCCTTCGCGCACGTACTGCAAACCGGCCAGCCAAGGGAACTCACCCGCGCGGCCAGCTACCGCCTCGATCACGCCGGCTTCCAGAATCTCCTCGAGCTCAGTGGACGCCCAAAAAGCTTCTGGCTGGAACCCCTCAAAGGCGCAGATGGCCGCACTCTCGGCATGCTCGTTTTGTGCGGTGATCATCCCGACTGGGAGGGCATCGTCACGCAGCCACTGTATAGCGGCCTGAAACAACTGTTGGTGCACCAATGGATCCGCCAACTGCAAACCCGTGACCAGGTGTGGCAACGGCGGCTGCTCAAACGCTCCCTCGACCACTTGCATGATGCGGAAACCCTGCGCCAGCGCTGTGCCCGACTGGCCCATACCCTGGTCGGCAACTCCGAAGCGATGACCAACCTTCGGGTCCAGGTGGTGCGTGCTGCCGGCAGCCAGCTGTCGGTGTTGATCCGGGGCGAGACCGGTTGCGGTAAAGATGTGGTCGCCCGGGGCATTCATGACCTGTCCGACCGTGCCAACGGGCCCATGGTGGTGGTCAACTGTGCCGCTATTCCGGACACCCTGCTGGAAAGCGAACTGTTCGGCCACACCAAAGGCGCTTTTTCCGGCGCGGATCAGGCCAAAGAGGGGCTGCTGGCCCGGGCCAACGGCGGTACTCTGTTCCTGGATGAAATCGGCGACATGCCCATGGCCCTGCAATCGAAACTGCTGCGGGTACTGGAAAGCCGACAATTCCGTCCCCTGGGCGCCCGGGAAGAACAGCTATCGGACTTCCGCCTGGTTGCGGCAACTCACCAGCCGCTGCAGGAAGGGATTAACGATGGCCGCTTCCGCCGGGACCTGTTCTACCGCCTCAGCCAGTTCCCCCTGCGAGTACTTCCCCTGCGCGAACGCAGCGAGGATCTGGAAGCCCTCAGCCGCCACTTCATCCGGCTTTACACCGAACGGGAAGGCAGCGGGCCGTTGGGCATCAGCAGTCACGCCCTGAGTGCGTTGGCCGGCTATAACTTCCCGGGCAATGTGCGGGAATTGCGCAACATCATCGAGCTGGCCTGCCTGCAAACCCCCGCTGGTGATGATATTCAACTCCAGGCCCTGCGCCTGAACGATCTGTTCGCAGAATCCCCGGATTCGACGATGGCATTTGTGGAAGCCAAAACCATGCCCGGCGTACCCTCAGCCGATGATATCCGGGACCTGAAAGCTGCCGCCCAGGCCTTTGAGGCTGCAATCATTCGTGAACGCTTGCGCCAGTATGGCGGCAACCGGGCCCAGGCGGCTGAAAGCCTGGGTTTGCCGAAACGCACGCTGGCCCATAAATGTCTGAAGTATCAGGTAACCGACGTATGACCCTGCAAGACCCTTGTCGCCTCTCCCTTGTCGCGCTGCTGCTGGTGAGCGCCAGTAGCTGGGCGGATACACGCCTGGCTGAAGCGCAGGCCTGCACCGAGGAACCGAACCGGCTGGAACGGCTGGCCTGTTTTGATGAGCTGTTCGGCACGCCTTTGGCCGGTTACGAGGCCGGGCAGCACCCGAGACTGGTGAACCGGTCGGAGCGATGGCGCCGGGTGTTTGCCCAGGCGGGCGAAGACGACGCTGGTGGTGTGGTCTATCGCGATACCGGAGCCACTGCCGGCCATCTGGTAACCGTGACTGCACTGGGGGTAAAACCGCCGCGGCCGGTGCTGTCCCTGCAGTGCCACGACAACATCACCGAGCTGGCCGTGATGTTGCCAGAGCCGCTGGATCGTGAACGCGTCGAAGTGACCTTCGGCCCACAGCATGCCCACTGGCGGGTTCGGGATGAGGGGCTGGTGGTCAGTGCCGGCCGCGGCCTGCCGGCTATTCGCACAGTGCTGGGTGTGTTGGGGAAACCGGATGTACGCTTGCAGGCGGGTGCACGGGAACTGGATGGCCTGCTGTTCGACCTTAACGGCTTCGCGGAGGCCATACGGCCCCTGCGCCAGGCCTGTGGCTGGTAGGGAGTGATGGCATGCAGGTGATCGAACAACATCCTTACGTCGATCAGGTACTTTCACCGATTCAGGGCGAAACCGGGGTGGGCGAGAGCCTGGCCGAAGACAGTACGCTGGAGTTTCTCGAAGACGAGATCATGAAAGTGGGTTCCCTTGCCCACAACGACATTGACTGGCACAAGGTCGAAAGAGAAGCGCTGAAACTGCTGGCCGACCGGAGCAAGGACATCAAGGTTCTGGGTTTTCTCATGCTCAGCCTGCAACGCGGGGGGGATGGCGAACGGTTTGCATTGTCGCTGTACCTGCTGCACCGGGTACTGGATGACTGGTGGCAAAGCGCCTGGCCATATCCCGGCGCCAACGGCCAGCGGGCCCGCAAGATGCTGTTTACCCAGATGCTGCAGCGGGCGCTCAAGGCTGTCGAGAGTCTGAGCTTTGATGCCAGCGTGGGAGATGGTCGTCAGTTCTGTCTGGATCTGATTGACAAGCTGGATGCTCAGGCCAGGGACCGGGACCTGCCAGACGACGCCCTGTTTGATCTGAAGCGGGTGGTGGAAAAACTGTCGAAGCCGGATCAGGCTCCGGTCGCGAAAGCCGCTTCTCAGGGCGCTTCGACAATCAAGCGTGATAACCAGGCCCGCCCGGAACCTGCAGGTTCGGCCAATACCAGCACCGCCACAGCATCGTTGGGCAATCTGACCCTGGACCCGGGCAATGAGCGGGCCACCCGACAGAGCCTGCTCAAGGTCGCCGAGCTTTTGACCAGTACCGAACCGGATAATGCCCTGGGGTACCGGATGCGCCGGTATGCCATCTGGCAGAATATTACCAGCCTGCCCCCGACCCGGGATGGTAAACGTACCGACCTGGCGGCCGTGAGCGCGGACCGGGTGGCTGAGTACAAGGAGGCGCTTGATAAAACTCCGGATCTTGAACTGTGGCAGCGCATTGAACAGAGCCTGTCGGTGAGCCCGTTCTGGCTCGATGGCCATTGGCTCAGCGCTCGGGCTGCCATGGCGGTTGGAAACACCGACTGCGCGGAGGCCATCCGGGAAGCCCTGAAAGCGTTTGTGGACCGTTTGCCACAACTGTCCGAGCTCACCTTCAACGATGGTACGCCCTTTCTCAGTGACGACGGGGCGGACTGGCTGCACACAGCGCCCACGGCTGGAAAAGGGTCTGGTGGTGGCGCCAACCCCTGGGAGCAGGCGTTTGACAGTGCTGTCGAGCTGACCCGGCAGAACAGACTGGCACCGGCCATGGAGCTGCTGGAGCAGGGGTTGGCTGATGCCCGGGAACCCAGAGACCGCTTCTACTGGCGCCTGGCCAGTGCCCGGCTTCTCAAAGAAACCGGCCTTAAAGCCCTGGCCGCCGAACAGATTCAGGATCTGAAAAATCAGGTCCGGGGGCGGGTGCTCGACGACTGGGAACCGGCCCTGATCAAACAACTGGAACGACTGGCGTAAAGCCCGCAAGACGCAACGAACGCAGGAATGGAAACCATGTGGAGAAAAGCATTACTCATTGGTCGTTGGCTTCTGCCCTACATCCGCAGCGCCGCTCCCGTCACCCTGGTATTGGGGGTTGTGGCCCTGCTGGTGGCCACCTGGTGGTTGGGGCCACGCCTGGAGATTAACGGTGACTACCCGCTGTTGGCCTGGCAGATGCGTGCCCTGGTCACCCTGGGGGTGGTGCTGCTGTTGGTCATTGTCTGGGGCACCATGCTGGCCCGTCGCCTGGGTAAGGTGAACAAGGCCAGGGCCGAGGAGCAGCGGGAACAGGAAGACCCGGCTCTGCCCATGGAGCGCCGGCAACAGCGGCTGCTGGACCGACAGTTGCAGGCGTTGAAAAGCAACCTGCCAGGTCGCAAGGGCCTTTACCGGCTGCCCTGGTATCTGGTGATGGGCCTGGAAGACGCCGGCAAGACCAGCCTGATCCAGCGATCCGGGCAAACCTATACCCTCACCAACGTGACCCGTAACAACCGTGGCGACCGTAACCCGTTCAGTTTTGACTGGTGGATTGGCGACAACGGTGTATTGATCGATCCGGACGGTGAACTGCTGAGCCAGAATCAGGACGAAGGCGCCACCGGGGAGTTCCAGAGCCGGCTCTGGAACCACTTTATTGCCTGGCTGGAGCGCAGTCGCCCACAGCGGCCGCTTAATGGGGTTATCCTGGCCGTGGACCTTGCACGCCTGAGTGCCTCCGGGGAACAGCAGCGTGAAGCCCACGCCATTCTGATGCGCACCCGCCTGCGGGAACTGATGGAACAGCTGGGTTCCCGGCTTCCGGTGTATGTGACCTTCACCAAATTGGACTTGATGTATGGCTTTACGCCTTTTGTGCGCACCCTCAGCAAAGCCGAGAAGGACAAGGCCCTGGGCTTCACCTTCAGACTTGATGGTCAGCAGGATCAGGACCACTGGCTGGAACAGTTCGCGGAGCGCTACGCCGATATGGTGGATGAGCTTAACGAACGTCTGCCGGACGTTCTGGCCAATACCCGTGATAACGAAGAACGGGCGGCGGCCTATTCGTTTACCCGCCAGTTGGCTGGCCTGAAGCCTGCCATGGAGCAGTTCCTGACCGATTTACTGTCAGCGGATGCCTTCTCCACCCCAGCGCTGGTACGCGGCATCTACTTCACCTCGGTGTTGCAGGAAGGGGTGCCAGAGGATGCGTTTGTATCCGCAGCGGCCCGGAATTACCAGATGTCGGATCCGATCCAGCCGGCCCAGCGCGGTGGGCAGTCGGCCAGCCTGTTCACCAAAGGCCTGTTCCCCGACATCATCTATCCGGAAGCGGGCCTGGCTGGAGATAACCGGCGGGTGGTGCGCCAACGTCATCGCCGGGTGGCGGTCGCGGCGGTGGTGGCGGTTGCTGTCGGTGCCGGGATGACTGCGGGCTGGCAGCATTATTTCATCCAGAATGCCAAAGCCGCGGCCCAGGTGGAAAACCGGGTGAAAAGCTATCTCAACGACTGGCAGCCAGTGGGGTACGAGCCGGACACCACCGGCCGTAACCTGTTGCAACCGCTGGATGAACTGCGGGATGCCACCCTGGCCTTCGGTGATTACCGCAAGGAATGGTCACTGGTTACCGATATGGGACTGTATCAGGGCCACAAGGTGGGCCCGGAAGTGGATAAGGCTTACCTGAACATGCTTGCCTACCAGTACCTGCCCGCACTGATGTTCGGGGTGATGGAGGAAATGGGCCAGGCTCCCGATAACAGCACGGAGCGGCTGGAACATCTACGGGTTCTGCGGATGTTGTACGATGCCAGCGGCCGTCGCACCGACATTGTGTCCGGATATATGCGTGAATACTGGCAAGCCCGGTTCCCGGGCCAGCGCGATGTGCAGAACCGTCTGTATGGCCATCTCCAGTACGCCATGGCCCATACCGACCTGTCGCACCTGGCGGCCAACGGCGACCCAACCGCCACCATGGCGCTGGCGCCGTTCCGCAGCAGTGTGGAGTGGGCGCAGCATGAGCTTGGCCGTATCAGCACGTCAGACCGCGTCTATCGTGAACTGGAGAACGAGGCCAGCCGTGATTTCCCGACGCCGCTGGAACTGGCCCGCAGCTCCGGCCCCGCTTTCTCCACCGTATTCACGCGCTTGGACAGCTACGGTGAACCTCTCGCTGAAGATGTGCCGTCGGCACAGGACCCGCTGTCCATTCCGGCTCTGCTGACCCGGGAAGGCCTGGAAAAGTGGTTCCTGCCTGAGTCCGGTTCGGTGACCGAGCTGGCCCTGATCGATGCCTGGGTGCTGGGCCGCCGGGATGATGTCGACTTCAGCAAGGCCGATGAAGCCGAGCTGCTGGCCAGCCTGCAGACCCTGTATGCCAGGCATTATGCTGAGGCCTGGCGCACCGCACTCAGCCGGCTGGATATCCATCGGTTTGAGGACCTGAATCACGGGGTTCGCATTCTCGATAGCCTGACCAGCGGGCACGAACCCCTGGCCAGGCTGCTGGCCCAGGTACGGGAGAACACCCGGCTCATACCGGTGGGTGAAGGTGAAGCCGAAGCTGCACGCAAGCTGTTGGAGCAATCACCGCACTATCGAATGCTGCAGGACATAGAGCGCCAGTTCAGCGACCTGAATCAGCTCACCCGCAAACAGGGTGAGGACCCTTCCGGCCTGGAAGAGATCATGCTCGTAGTGGCTGAGCTGCATGAATACATGCGTAACATTCAGGAATCCCCGGACACCGGTAAAGCCGCCCTCAGTGCTGCCCGTGCCCGAATGGGCCTGCAGGGCGCCGATCCGATTTTTACCCTGCAGCGCATGGCCGGCCACCAGCCGGAGCCTCTGAACCGGATACTGAACCGCCTGGCCACCGAGAGCTGGCGGGTTATTCTGGACAGCGCCGTGGCCCAGCTGGAGCGCGACTGGTACCGGGAGGTTTACCAGCCCTTCCAGCAGAACCTGGCCCGGCACTACCCGTTCACCCCGGGGGCAGGGCGTGATGCTGCGCTACAGGATTTCGAGCGTTTCTTTGCACCGGACGGCATTCTGGAAACCTTCTATAACGAAAACCTGAAGTTGTTCCTGGAAGATCATCCGGAGCACGTGGGCGACGCCCGCAGGGCCAGTCTTGTGCGCCGGAATGTGTTGGCCGCACTGGAGCGGGCGAAGCAGATCCGACAGGCGTTCTTCACCCGCAGCGGCACGCTGGATGTGGAGTTCGCCCTGGAGCCGCTCAGCCTGAGTAATAACAAGCGACGTTCGGTGATGAACATCGATGGCCAGCTGGTGGAGTTCTCCCATGGTCCGCGCCAGAGTATTCCGCTGATATGGCCCAACACGCTGCGAGATGCCGTGGAAACCCGAGTCACTCTGGTGCCAATCCAGGTCAACCGCTCGCCCCGTAGCCTCTCCGAGAGCGGCCCATGGGCCCTGTTCAGGCTGCTGGGCCGGGCAGACATTACCGGAGTCAGCAGTAATGCGGTGGATGTCAGGTTCCGGGTGGACGATGGGGAAATGAAGTATCGCCTGCACGCCGCCAGCACGACCAACCCCTTCACCCAACAGCTGCTGGCAGGCTACCGGATACCCCGAAGCCTTTATTGATCTGGTATGAGGCGCATTGCCGGGTGGGCGGAGTTGCTTTTGCCCACCCGATGAACCAAATGTGAATTCGGCGAGGATGACTTCAACGGCCAGGTCACCAATGACGGACCGGAGTTTGATACCGGACGGGTTGGTCTGAAATATCAGTTCTGATGGTGAAAGGTCTCGGCCAGGGATGGCTGAGCCCCTTTGTTCTCCACATCATCCACAGCAAAAGCGTCAGAAAAATATACAGCTCTATGCTGCCAGTATTCCCGATGATTTTACTTCGGGAGAGCATTCAGGCGCTTAGAGAGCTGGCACTGAATATGCTGCACCTATACGGTCCCCCGATGCTGTTGCCTGGGAGCAGGCCAGTGGTACGGTCAGTCACTCCACTGCTGATGGTCAGTATCTGTTGGTCCATCTTGAGGGACTGCTTGCTGATACGCGTTATGAGTTCCGGGCGGCGCTTGCCCCGGACGTTTGGAGTCGGGTATACGAAAGTAATTACCGACTCCGGTGGGCAAGCAGTGATTCACGGAGTGTTTGACGTCAGTCCCTGAAAGGACTGACGTCTGAAGGCCGTTACTGCACGTTCTCCAGCTCACCAAACCGGTCAGCAAACAACGCAGACGACAGATACCGCTCCGCTGAATCCGGCAGCACCACCACGATGTTCTTGCCCTGGTGCTCCGGCTGCTTGCTGACGCGAATCGCGGCGGCTACGGCGGCACCACAGGAAATCCCGCACAGGATGCCTTCTTCCTGCATCAGCCGGTGGGCCATGTCCATCGCTTCCTCATTGGTTACGGCCTCTACCTGGTCCACCAGGTCAAGATCCAGGTTCTTGGGTACGAAGCCGGCGCCGATGCCCTGGATTTTATGGGGCGCAGGCTTGGGCTCCTCGCCATTCAGGGTTTGGGTGATGATCGGGGAATCGGTGGGTTCCACGGCAACCACGGTGAGGTCCTTGCCCCGGGTGCCCTTGATGTAGCGGGCCACACC
>JAXHVJ010000044.1:0-21024 GCA_034189235.1 Pseudomonadota bacterium | reverse complement strand
TGACCATCCGCAGTGCCCGCAGGTACGCATTTTCTTGAGGTGGATCAATCCATCACTTGAAGCATCTTCCTCCGCCCGCGAATCTTGCGCTAAGTCAAGTTTCACTTTCCTGCTATGGTTAATCTGAAGGTATCGAAGAATTTACATAAAGGAGATGGCTTATGTCCCGTTCTTTCAAACTTGGTATCCTTGCCGCCGCCGTGATGGCCGCGGCTCCCGCTGCCCAGGCCTTCGAATCCGGCGATTTCGTAGTGCGCGCCGGCGCGGTGCAGGTAGACCCGGATGATTCCAGCGATTCCATCACCGTGGGCGGTGCCCCCCTGCTGGGGCCGGGCGTTGACTCCAAGGTGTCCGTCGACAGCAATACACAGCTGGGTCTGCGCGCCACCTATATGTTCACCGATCACCTGGGGCTGGGCCTCCTGGCAGCAACTCCGTTCCAGCATAATATTAATGGGGGTGGTGACCTTTCCAGCGATCTGAAGCTGGGGGAGACCAAGCACCTGCCCCCGACACTCACCCTGCAGTACTACCCGCTGGCCAGCAGCTCCAGGTTCCAGCCCTATGCCGGTGTCGGGGTGAACTACACCACGTTTTTCGAAGAAGACACCACCTCGGCTCTCACCAATGCGGTGGGAGGGGCGAGTACCGAGCTGGAGCTGGATGACAGCGTCGGTGTCGCCGTGGAACTGGGCATGGACTACATGCTGAGCGACAACTTCGGCCTGAACGCCGCCCTCTGGTGGGCGGATATCAACACCGACGCCACTGTCAAGGTGTATGACGCAAATGGCACCCAGGTGGCCAAAACCGACGAATTCGAAGTCGAACTGGACCCGATGGTGTACATGGTGGGCTTCACCTACAAATTCTGATCCCCGTGCCCTCCGGTAGCCTCATGGTCTGTGGACTGCCGGAAGGTGCGTTCTCCTGTGCGGGGCTCTGCCCCGCTTTTTTTGTGCCCGGCCGAAGCCGGCAAACAACAAGGCGGAGCAAATGCTCCGCCTTGAAAGAACTTACCGGGCGACTCAGGCGCTCTGGCGTTGCGCCGACCGGCCCCGTTGGCCACCACCATTGCGGCTCCGGCTCTCACCGGGGCGGCCGCCAAAGCTGCGGCCATTGCCGGCGGGTTTGCCACTGGCACCACCGCGCCCGTTACGGCTGCCGGCTTTGGCCGGATCGGCCTTGGCTCTGGGCTTGAGGGGCAGGTTGTTCCTGGGCTCGAAGCCTTCCACTTCCTTGCGCGGCAGTTGCTTCTTGATCAGCTTCTCGATGCCCGCCAGCATTTTGCCTTCGTCGGCACTGACCAGGGACAAGGCATGGCCGCTCTCGCCGGCACGGCCGGTACGGCCAATCCGGTGGACATAGTCTTCCGGCACGTTCGGCAGTTCAAAGTTGACCACCTGGGGCAGCTGTTTGATGTCGAGGCCACGGGCCGCGATATCGGTGGCGACCAGTACCCGGATGTCACCCTGCTTGAACTCGGCCAGCGCCCGGGTGCGGGCACCCTGGGACTTGTTGCCGTGGATGGCAGCAGCGGTGATACCGTCCTGCTCCAGCTTCTTGGTCAGGCGGTTGGCACCGTGTTTGGTGCGGGTAAACACCAGCACCTGTTCCCAGGCGTTGTCCCGTACCAGCTTGCTCAGCAAGGCGGTCTTCTGGCTCTGATCTACCGGGTAGACTGATTGCTTGATGCTCTCTGCTGCTGTGTTCCGGGCAGCCACTTCCACCTGAACCGGATCGTTCAGCAGGCCCTGGGCCAGGCCACGGATCTCGTTGGAGAAGGTGGCGGAGAACAGCAGGTTCTGGCGCTTGGCCGGCAGCAGCGCCAGGATCTTGCGGATGTCTCTGATGAAACCCATGTCGAGCATGCGGTCGGCTTCGTCCAGCACCAGGATTTCCACTTCGTTGAAGCGCACCGCATTCTGCTGGTACAGGTCCATCAGCCGTCCCGGTGTTGCCACCAGCACGTCCAGACCCTTGCGCAGCTTCATCATCTGGGGATTGATTTTGACGCCACCGAAAACCACGGCGGATTTAGTAGGCAAATGCTTGCTGTACAAGGCCACGCTGTCGTGCACCTGGGCCGCCAGCTCGCGGGTCGGCGCCAGGATCAGGGCACGGGGCCCCTTGCCGGAGCGCGGATTAGCCGCCAGGCGTTGCAACAGCGGCAGGGTAAACCCGGCAGTTTTGCCGGTACCGGTCTGGGCGGCAGCCATCACATCCTTTCCGGACAGCACCGCCGGAATGGCCTGCTGCTGGATGGGAGACGGGGTTTCATAGCCTTGGTCGGCAGTGGCACGGACCAGCTGTTCGGACAAGCCGAGAGAGGAAAAACTCATATTGGATAAACTCTTGATTGATTCTGCCTCCACGAACACCGTCCATCGGCGAATGCGGGCAGAAGCCATGATGATTCATGGAAAAGTGACGACTACAGTCACACGCCGTAAACGGCGGGACGTCCTCTGACAGGTCGTATGGAGGTTCGCAAAGCGGCCGGTTGGCCGTGATAGTGCGGAATCCCTAGAGGCAGGATGCAGGCACATTAACAGAGGGGGCCGGAAATAGCTATAGCCAGTTGTCACCCCGGCCACAGGGTCAGCGACGCGGCCAGCAGGCTGGCCGTACCCAGCCCGGTAACAGACAATGGCAGGCTCCAGCGGAACGAGGCATCCACCGCCCGGTACCCGGTCAACCGCTCCATGATCAGGGCATTGGCGGCAAAGGGTGTCCCGAAGGCGGTAATACCCCAACCGGTCACCATCGCGATGCCCAGTCCAATCAGGGCCTCTGCCGGCCACAGGGACCCAAGAACACCGCCAACCAGGGTCCCGACCACAATGGGATTTACGCCGCCCAGACCCGCGAGGAAATAAACCCAGGGTACACAGGCAGCCAGAATCGGCCAGCTCCAGGCCGGCAGATCGGCGTTACCACTGATCTGGCCCAGTACCACACCACTGATGACCGAACCGATAAACGCTGAACCGCCGACAATGGCCAGCTCGTTACTGACATTCGCCATGTTGGTCATGGGCGGATTCTGCCGGCGACTCCAGGCCAGCAGGCGCGCGCCCACCACGGCGCCCAGGCAGGAGAGGGTTACCGCGTAGGCGTAGCTGAGCTCGAACCGATGGCTAAGCACGAAGACACCCACGCAAATCGCCAGGACCAGGCCACCAAACCTGAGCCAGCTTGCCACCCCGGCCTTGTCTGACGGGGCAACCTCTTCCTGACCGGTTTCCGGGTCACGCCAGAGCAGGCCCATCAGGATCAGCACAACCGAGAAAGGAATGGCGAGTGATAACAGCTGGACACTGCCAAGTCCCGGCAACAGGGTGAGCGTGAGCACCACCGAAATCGAAAGCGGTGAGAAGGCAGGCGATACCCCGAACCCCCGGAGTACCGCCCGGGTGGCGTTGCGGGTAGCGGCCGAGTCGCCCCCGCGGCGGATACGCTCGCCCACCAGGCTGCCGACAACGGCCACCGAGCCAAAATTCAGCGGGATGGAAACCAGGGAGGTGCCAAAGGCCAGGCTCAGGTAACGGGTCAGCGGCTTGCCACCGAAGAGACTGGCTGAAATCCGTTGCAGGTCCCCGGAGCGACCCAGCACGTTGGACAGCAGCATCACCGCCAGCACCAGTCCGGCCAGGCGGGTCATATTATTCGCGGCATCCACAATCAGGCCCGGATCGCGGCCCAGCGCGAACACCAGGGCCAGGACGGCAACGGAAAATACCACTCTCGGAACCCGGCGCATGTCCTGCCAGCCCAGCAGCACCGCGAGGCCAACCGCAAGCGCCCCCACAAGTGCCATCCCCGGCAACAACGAGAGCACCGCGGCAATCAGGGCAAGGTAGGCGAGAATGGAACGGATCGACTGCAAGGGCAAGCTTCCTCAATAGGCGAGGCCCTGATAGTAAGGAAGCTACTTACGCACCGCCATCAGCATTTATGGGGATAGATCCCGGTGCCGGGATCTATTTTGTTGCTGCCTCGGCGAAATTAGCCAACGCGTTGTTCACCTTACCCAAGACTTCATCACAGCCCTCGATGCCGTGCCGGGCTTTCAGGTAGGCGGGATCGTTGTAACCGAGCCAGACCTGGCCCTGTTCGTCCTCCCGGATCAGGGCCTTCTGGGGAAGGTCCACTGCCACACCGCTTCGAGCCGGTCGGCGGTCTCTGCCACAGTGTGGTTGCTCTGCACAACAGTCAGTCCGTCGGCGGCATGGGCAAGAGCAGACAGCAGCAGGGCTGCCACCAACACCACCATTGTTTTCAGGAAACTCATAACGCCAGCTCCTTCCGAGAAAGGTACTCCAAAGTCCAGACCACCAGCCCTGGCATTGTGATATTTTTTGACCACGCATTCAGGAACCAAACAGCGCCGAGCGCAAGGGCCGGAGAAAACCCCGGGCCGGGCCCTCGCTGGCGCGGGAACGTTTGCCATCGAATTCCAGGTAGCCGTCTTCAATCGGATCAAAGCGCAGGATCTTCACATCCTCCAGATAGTTTTGTGAGGACTTCCAGGGGCCTTGGGTGCCCTGACGGGGCAGACGATCCGCGGCGCGCTTGATGTAACCCGAGTTCAGAGAACCCAGGATGGTCTCCTTGCCCCGGCTGTTCTCGGCATCCCGGGCCACCACGGTGCGGTAACCTCGCTTGTCCATCAGGTTGAACAGTCGGCACAGGTACTCCGCAACAATGTCCACCTTCAGGGTCCAGGAAATGTTGGTGTAGCCGAAGATCATGGCGGCATTCGGCACGCCTTCAATCATCACGTTCTTGTAGATCACTTTGTCCTTCATCACCACTTCCTGACCATCCACGCTCAGCTTGATGCCGCCCAGCATCTGGATATCCAGGCCGGTAGCCGGAATGATGATATCCGCATCCAGCTGCTCGCCGGATTTCAAACGAATGCCGGTCTCGGTGAACCGCTCGATGTGATCGGTGACAATGGAAGCCTTGCCGGCCTTGAGTGCTTCGAACAGATCGCCATCCTTGACCACACACAGGCGCTGGTCCCAGGGGTTGTAGTCCGGCGTAAAGTGGCGCATATCGGCTTTGCCATCGAGCTGCCGCCGGATGATAGAGAGGAACAACCTCCGCATCGCCTTCGGGCTCTTGCGGGAACGTTGGTACAGCAGCCTGGCGATGGAAATATTCCGGGCGCGGGTCAGCCGGTACGCTACCTTCTCCGGCAGCACCTTCTGCAGACCCAGAGTGATCTTGTCGGTGGATGGCAGGGGCATCAGATAGGTGGGGGAGCGCTGCAGCATGGTCACGTGTGCCGCCTTCTCCGCCATGGTCGGCACCAGGGTAATAGCAGTGGCGCCACTGCCGATCACTACCACCTTCTTGCCGGCATAGTTCAGGTCCTCGGGCCAGTGCTGAGGATGCACAATCTGGCCTTTAAAATCACTCTCTCCCGGGAAATCCGGTTTGTAGCCGTGGTCATAGTTGTAGTAGCCGGTGCAGCCGATCAGGAAACTGGCGGTGTAGTGTTCGGTTTCACCAGTCGTTTCATTCAGGACGGTCAGTTTCCAACACTTGTCGACACCCGACCAGTCCGCTGTTTTCACCGCCAGGCCGTAGCGGATATGCCGTTCGACATCATTCTCCCGGGCGGTTTCGCGCACGTAATTCTTGATGGAGGCGCCGTCCGCCAGTATTTTACCGCCAGTCCAGGGGCGGAAGTTGTAGCCGAAGGTGAACATATCGGAATCGGAACGGATACCGGGATAGCGGAACAGATCCCAGGTACCGCCAAGAGATTGCCGGCGTTCCAGGATGGCGAAGGACTTGCCCGGGCACTCGCGTTTCAGGTGGCACGCCATGCCAATGCCGGAAACGCCGGCGCCGAGGATCAGGACGTCAAAATGATGTTGGCTCATGGATGCGACCTTGTAAACGGTTGAACACATTCCGGGCCCTTCGAACAGGATAACTGGCCCGGATCATGGTTCAACAGTAGCGAGTTACGCTTCGGCACAAATTGGCCGATGTCGCGCAACAGGCTTGTTGGGAGGGTCAGTCACCGTGCCCCATCGGGCCGTCCGTGAACAGGAATTCCCGCAGGTACTTGTCCATGGTCGGATCTTTCCGGCGGATCCATTCCAGCACCATAGCCGCGTGTTCCTTTTCTTCGTCGCGGTTGTGCTCGAGAATCGCTTTGAGCTGGGAATCCTTGCAGGAAGATGCACGCTGGTTATACCAGTCGACGGCCTCGAATTCCTCCATCAGCGAGCTGATTGCCCGGTGCATGTCTCTGGTATCGTCGGACAGCTCTTCGACAGGTTCATGGTAGCTTCCGTTGGCCATAGTCTGATCCTTTTCAGGCGGAAATGAGTGGTTTCGTGTGGTAAATCCTCTCTGACAATAGCCCAGAATTCACCATGAGAAAAGTTGGGCAGGTCTCCTCCGATCAGTCTCCGGGGCGGAACTCCGGGTATTTTTTCTGCAGCCGGTAGAGCCGGATGACGGTGATGATGTTGGTCACCAGAACCATGGCCTCGGCAAGAGTGCCGCCCATCGAGCCAATCACGATGTTGTTGAGCATCCAGGCCAGAGCCGCCAGACCCAGAACGATTCTGAGCGCGATTCCCCGGAGCATGAACATGCCCACGGTGCCGAGCACCGCCGCCGCGAGCGGGAAGACAATGGCTACAACCTGCCACGATGAGCAAACCGGGCAATGGCTTTGGCGGAAATCGCCATTGCCCGCAGGTTGCTGATCAGCGAGGATCGGGTTTTAATGCCTGAACCCTGGATGAGTCCCTATGGAACGCTACCTTCAGCCCACCGCCTTCTTCGATTACGACAAGCCCGAACTTGAGGCCTGGATCGCCCGGCAACTTGAGGGTGCTTCCGATGACCCTGTGGAGCAGGTCAAGGTGCTGTACCTCGCGGTCCGGGACAGCATCAACTACAACCCTTACGTGTTTTGTACCGATCCCGCCAGCCTGTCCGCCAGCTACGCACTGGCCAGCGGCGAGACCTACTGCATCCCCAAGGCCGTCCTGCTCGGCGCCGCCGCCCGCGCCATCGGCATTCCCAGCCGGCTGGGCCTGGCGGATGTGCGTAACCACCTGTCCAGCCCCAAACTGATCGAATGGCTGCGCTCGGACATTTTCCGGATGCACGGCTTTATCGAGCTCTATCTGAATGGCCAGTGGGTAAAGGCAACCCCGGCGTTCAACAGGCAGCTGTGCGAGCTGATGAAGGTAGAGCCGCTGGAGTTTGACGGTGTGAATGACTCGGTGTTCCAGGAATTCACCGAGGATGGCCAGATGCACATGGAATACATCAAAGACCACGGGGTGTTTGACGATGTGCCACACCAGCTCATCGTGGATGGAGTGCGGGCGGCGTATGCACATCTCTTTCCGGAAGATGGAGAGGGTCTGGAGGTTGGCGGCAGTCTGGAGCAGGATGTTTCCGGGCGCTGAATCGGGGATGAAAAGGGGTCATGGGAAGGCTTTCCTCTGACCCCTTTTTCTTCACGCCAGCCTCACTCGTCAGCAGAATTCCGGATCAGGAAGTCAAAGGCACTCAACGCCGCCTTGGCCCCCTCACCCATGGAAATCACAATCTGCTTGTAGGGCACGGTGGTGGCATCGCCGGCCGCGAAGACACCCGGGATGGAGGTCTCGTTACGGTCGTTGACGATGATCTCGCCGTGCCGGCTCAGCTCGATATCGCCCTTGAGCCACTCGGTATTCGGTACCAGACCGATCTGGACGAACACACCTTCCAGCGCCACGTGGTGGAACTCGCCGGTATTACGGTCGGTGTAGGTCAGGCCGTTCACCTTGCCATTCTCACCGGTAATCTCGGTGGTCTGGCCAGAGGTGATGATCTCCACGTTCTTCAGGCTGCGCAGTTTCTTCTGAAGCACTTCGTCCGCGCGCAATTCCGCACCGAACTCGATCAGGGTCACGTGGCCGACGATACCGGCCAGGTCGATGGCCGCTTCCACGCCCGAGTTACCACCACCGATGACTGCCACGCGCTTGCCCTTGAACAGCGGGCCGTCACAGTGGGGGCAGTAGGCTACGCCCTTGTTGCGATACTCTTCCTCCCCCGGCACGCCCAGCTGGCGCCAGCGGGCACCGGTGGACAGCACCACGGTACGGGATTTGAGGGTGGCGCCATTGGCCAGGCGCACCTCGTGCAGACCACCGGTCCTGGCGGCCGGGATCAGCTTCTCGGCGCGTTGCATGTTCATGATATCCACATCGTATTCCTTGACGTGCTTCTCCATGGCAGACACCAGTTTCGGGCCCTCGGTGTAAGGCACGGAAATCAGGTTCTCGATGCCCATGGTGTCGGCCACCTGACCGCCGAAACGCTCCGCCGCGATCGCAGTGGAGATACCCTTACGGGCGGCGTAGATCGCGGCGGCAGAGCCGGCCGGGCCACCACCGATGACCAGCACCTCGAACGGGTCCTTCTGGTTGAGCTTCTCGGCTTCCTTCCCGGCGGAACTGGTATCCAGCCGCGCCACGATCTCTTCCAGGGTCATCCGGCCCTGGCCCCAGGGCTCACCATTCAGGAACACGCTGGGCACAGCCATTACTTCACGCTGTTCCACTTCCTCCTGGAACAGGGCGCCATCGATGGCGGTGTGCCTGATGTTCGGGTTCAAGACAGCCATCAGGTTCAGGGCCTGGACCACGTCCGGGCAGTTCTGGCAGGAAAGGGAGAAATAGGTTTCAAACTCGAAACTTCCTTCCAGATTCTTGATCTGCTCGATCAGCTCCCGGGATTCCTTGGACGGATGACCACCCACCTGCAGCAGGGCCAGTACCAGGGAGGAGAACTCATGGCCCATGGGAATACCGGCAAACCGGACTCCAATGTCCGTACCTACCCGGTTGATTGCAAAGGACGGGCGACGCACGTCCGGATCTTCTTCGATACGCAGGCTGATTTTCGAGGACATCGGCTCGATGTCTTCCAGCAACTCTTTCAGCTCCCGGGACTTCTTGCTGTCATCGTAGGCCGCTACCAGCTCGATCGGCTGCTGCAGTTTTTCCATGTAGGCCTGGAGCTGTTGCTTGATATTGGCGTCCAACATGTAGGTTTTCCCCTTGATATGTCGTAAAGCTAAGTGCCTGAATTCAAATTGAATCAATAACTCAAGTTGTAGGTAAGATAAGGACTCGGGAGCCAGGCCTCAAATTAATTGCCCCAAACTGTTTGATAGGGCATCCCTATGAGTCAGAATGCAGCAATAGCCATCCACTCCCTGGCAGACTGTCAGGCATTGATGAAAGAGCGGTGAATGTCGCTGCCGTAGCGCCGGATGATATCCCTCTTGGCGGCATGGAATGCGGCCACACTTTCCGGTTCCGGTCGGTCAGCCGGGACACCGGCAACTCCGTGGGCCTGCTATCCACCAGTCGCCAGTGGGCTGTGGGCACTGCCGTAGGTCAGGCTGGTGAGGGCCTGTTGCCAGGTCATGCCCTCGGCCTGGTCAGCAACGACCAGCATGGCACCCTTCTGGTGGCGCCCATGCTGGATGGTGATACCGCCGGGAATCGATATCGATCACCCGCTGGTCTACCGGAATAGCCGTAATGCCCTTGACCCGTTCCCCCGTGACTTTTCCTGCTTTATATTCACAGTAGGACAAATAGCGCATTTTGCTATTGATGCGACTCCACTATCATAGGATCATGAAGAGTTAATCTCCCATTGTCAGCCCCGCGACCTCTATAAGGCGAACCATGTTTCTAGAACGTTTCCACTCCCTCCAGGACGGACGTGTCACTATTTCCGCGCTCCAGGCCAGCCAGTTCGCCAAGGAAGTGGCCGGGGACTTCAACCCGATCCACGATCCCGACGCCCGGCGTTTCTGCGTACCAGGAGACCTGCTGTTTGCCGTGGTTCTGTCCCGCTTCGGGCTTTCCCAGAAGATGACGTTCCGGTTCCGCAGTCTGGTCGGTGATGGTATTGAACTCCTGTTCCGGGAAAACGGAGACAACAGCATCGAAATGTGTGACGGGAGTGGCAAGGTCTACCTTGAAGTCACCCGCAGCGGCGATATTACCCGGAACAAGCAGTTCATCGAGGATTTTACCCGCTGCTACGTGGCGGCCTCGGGCAAGAACTTTCCGCACACCCTGAAACCGCTGATGGAATCGAACGGGGTCATGTTCAATCCGAATCGCCCCATGGTGATGTATGAGAGCATGAGCCTGGCCCTGGACACGGTGGATGCCTCCTCCCCGGAACTGGAGCTAAGCAACGCCGAGCTGGAAGCTGCCGGCAAACGGGGCAATGTGACCCTGGAGTACCTGTTGAAGGCCGATGGCAAGCCCGTGGGCGAGGTGACCAAACGCCTGGTCCTGAGTGGACTGCGCCCCTACTGCCCGAAAGCCATGGCGGAAGTGATCGAGGACTTCTACCGGCTCAAGGCCCGCGGCGCCAATTACGGCAGCGAGATCGCCAGCGCCTGACAGGGAGCTCCTTTCCGGTCATATCCTGCGTCTACACTGTTCCTTGTGACCCTCACACCTACTCTGCCATTCTTGCAGAAGGCGTTCTCCACAGTGAGTCTCACTTTCAGGGACTGGCTGTTCTGTGCCGCAGTGGCCAGCTCCGTGCTTTGGCTGCGTGAACTGAGCAAATTGCTGTCCCCCAAACGCAAAGAACCCCGGATTGACCGGGATTCTTCGGGAATCCGAGGTCCGCTCAGCAGACCTCGTATCCATTCAGTTTCACCATAACGGGAAACTTGGATCTTTAGATCTTGCCGACCAGGTCCAGGGACGGAGACAGGGTCTCTTCACCTTCTTTCCACTTGGCCGGGCATACTTCACCCGGATGGTTTCGGACATACTGGGCAGCCTTTACCTTACGCAGCAGGTCGTCGGCGTCGCGGCCGATACCCTCGGCGGTGATCTCAACGACCTGGATAATGCCGTCCGGATCGATCAGGAAAGTGGCGCGGTCGGCAAGGCCCTGACCTTCACGCATGACACCGAAGTTGTTGGTGATGGTGCCGGTCTGATCACCCACCATGTAGTACTTGACCTTGGCGATGGTCTCGGAAGTGTCGTGCCATGCCTTATGGGTGAAGTGCGTGTCGGTGGACACTGAGAACACTTCTACGCCCAGCTTCTGCAGCTCTTCATACTTGTCCGCTACGTCGCCCAGCTCGGTCGGGCACACGAAAGTGAAGTCGGCCGGGTAGAAGAAAAAGACGGCCCACTTACCTTTTACATCCGCTTCGCTGATCTCGACAAACTCACCGTCCTTGAAAGCGGTGGCGTTGAACGGTTTGATCTCGCTGTTAATGATACCCATTTAAGATAACTCCTGTTTGGTGCACTAGAGGGTTGAAGAATCTACGGGATACAAAGATACGGATTTTTCGGCTTCGTTAAAATTGATAATTTCCAATGATCTATTAGTGTCAGACTATCATGGCGAATTTCACACCAACAACCCGCAGCCGTTTCCGCCCCGGAAAGTAACTGCGGTTGTTTATATGGGGTCTTGTCCCGCAAGTTCAATCCTGTGTAAATCCAGAATATTTTCCTTCGGTGACGATTTGATGGCAGCCACGTTGCTCCGTTTCTTCGCCAGGATGTCGCAAAGCAGGCAATCCGGCGCACATCCGTACCGGCATGTGCATAATCAATCGCCGGTCGAATCGTCCTTAAATGCGCTGAGGTGGAACGCGGTTGCCTCTTCCACCTCCGCCATACCGCAAACCCGGGGCTGCGGGATCTCGCCACCGGCCAGAACGTCCATCACCGCACGAACGCCATGGGAAAGGGATTCAGTGTTGTAGCCACCTTCCAGCACAAGGGTAAGCCGGCCCTCACATAGCCGATCCGCCAGTGACTGCACCACACCTGTCATCGCCGCAAACCCCTCGTAGGTGACATTCATGGCCAGATCGTACCAGTGGGCATCAAAACCCGCCGATACCAGGATCAGATCGGGTTTAAAGTACTCCGCAGCAGGAACCAGAATGTCATGCATCGCCTTCAGGTAAGCCGGATCGCCGCTACCACCCGGCATGGGGATGTTCACGGTGGTCCCTTCCCCAAGCCCGGCCCCCACTTCCTGTAAACCGCCGCTGCCCGGGTAGAATGGCGCCGCCCGGTGAATATCGACGAGCATGACATCCGGATTGGCCCAGAAAATATCCTGAGTACCGTTGCCATGGTGGGCATCCCAATCCAGGATCAGCACCC
This sequence comes from Pseudomonadota bacterium, assembly GCA_034189235.1. Taxonomy (GTDB): domain Bacteria; phylum Pseudomonadota; class Gammaproteobacteria; order Pseudomonadales; family Oleiphilaceae; genus Marinobacter. Next base: position 8,806 of record JAXHVJ010000044.1, on the reverse strand, counting down.
TTTCGCAACCAAGTTCGGCCTGGGCATGGGCCGCCGCCACCGCCACGTTATTGAACAGACAAAAGCCCCGGGCCCGGACCGGCTCGGCATGATGGCCCGGCGGGCGCACCAGAGCGAAAGCACTGTTCGTGCTGCCGGAAACCACCGCCTCAACCGCAGCAATGGCCGTGCCAGCGGCCACCTCGGCCGCTTCGACACTCCCCGGCGATACTGCTGTGGTATCGACATCCAGCCATGCGTTCTTGTTTCTGAGGGAAAACACTTCATCAAGGTAAGTAGTGGTGTGCACCCGGGCAAGCTGTTCCCTGGTTGCCGGCTGCCCGGTGGCGAAACGGACCCCCTCGACCGGTTCACGCTTGAGCAGATCAAGAACGGGCTGCATCCGACCGGGATGTTCCGGGTACTTCCATTGCACAGCCAGGCCTGACAGGATGGCCCGGACGCGCTTATCCAGCCGGCCGGGAAGGAATGCCGCGTTCACGTCGGGGGCGTGATTGAGAACCCGTTCGTCATAAAAGAGGGTGACGTCTCTTCGCTCGGTCACTGCAATCTCCTTTCAGGTGCCCGGTGGCTTTCTCGGCAACAAACATGGCGGTCTCCCTGCTCCTTGATACCAAGTATCTTTTTTAAACTTAACAGAGAACCGGCAAATCTGCGCAACCAAAACCGGTCGGCGGTCCGGCTATCCCTTTCTTGGCCGACCAAACAGGACCCGCAGTTCATCCTTCGCCTGCTCGAGCCGCTGCCGTTGCTCTTCAGGTAGATGTTTGCCCGCACGGTTGATGTAGAACGTCAGCATCGACATGGCGGATCGGAAAGGTTCGGATTTGCGTCGCGAACTTCGCTCTGCTGAACGCTTCAGGGATAATGCAATCTCCTTCGGATCCTCCAGGGTAAAAACACCCTCTTCGAGATCCAGCGAGTCACTGGTTTCCGTCACTTTCTGTGACCATTGGCCAGCAGGCTTATGCCCGTCTTCCTGCGAAGTCATGGTTTGCCTCCTGCATTCGCTACACCAGCCGTTCTGCGCCGGACATGGTTGAAAAACGTTCAATCGGGTTCCAGTCTCTAATCAGAGTTCCAGATTTTCCGGGCGAAAGCAGACACCCACAAACAGTCTGGCCCGGAAAGACTTCCGTTCCGTGGTCCACTGCTTTAAGGGCCTAACCGCCAGTAGAACATCCCCGACTGCTTCCCGAGAATCGTTGCTCTGAAGCGCCTTTGAGCAGCCTGCCCCGCCAGCCCATAGCACACATGCAACGGCAACAGATGCTCCTCACGAGGATGGCAGAATCGGGCGTAAGGCGCCTGGACCCAGTGCGTCAGACGGTCAGCCCGCTCGGCTTCACTGATCGTCACATTCATCAAGGTATCCTCCAACCAGGCCTCGAAAGCCTCATTCCGCTGCCGGATATCCGGCGTGTTCGGCGTGAAAAATGCCCGCATGTTGTGGAATGAAAACCCGGAGCCGATCACCAGCAGGTTGTCGTAGTCCAATGCCTGCAAGGCCCGGCCAATAACCAGATGTGTTTCCGGGTCCAGGCTGTTCACCAGTGACAGCTGCACGCAGGGAACATCCGCCTCCGGATACATCAGTTTCAGCGGCACGAAAAGGCCGTGATCGAAGCCGCGTTGATCATCCAGCCTCGCCGGAATTCCGGCCTTGTCCAGCGCTGCCTGTACCTGTCCCGCCAGCACCGGCTCGCCCGGGCAGGGATAGCGAATTTCGTAGGACTCGGGTGGAAAACCATAGTAGTCGTAGATCAACGACGGAGTAGCACCGGACGTGATTGTCGGCACCGACTCTTCCCAATGGGCACTGATCATCAGGATGGCCGACGGCCTGCGCAAGTCGCCGGCAATCCCGGTAACCCGATCCACCATCTCACGGTGACCGGGGTCTCCCAGCAATGGCATCGGCCCACCGCCGTGAGAAATGAACAGCACATCGGTACTTGTCTGCATGGTTGTCACTCCGAAAAAACGCTCCCCGGCCCTATCAGGGTCGACTCCCGGTTTTTTTGGTGAGCCGCCCTACCGGGAGCGGTTCGGCTGAGGTCAAACCTCAGCCCCCGGCCAGGCCCGCCGCTCGTGCCCGGGCGGCGTGCAGCTTCCTGTAGCTCTCGACCAGGCGCAGGTGTTTGTCCAGGCCCTCGAGCTGCATGTTGGTCGGCGTCAGGCCGTGGAAGCGCACGGTGCCCTCGACAGAGCCGACCACCGCATCCATGGTCTCGTCGCCGAACATGCGGCGGAAGTTGACGATGTAGTCGTCCAGCTCCAGTTCCTCGTCGAGGGTCACTTCCAGCACCGCCTGCATGGCCTGGTAGAACAGGCCGCGTTCGACGGTGTTGTCGTTGAACTGCAGGAACATCTCGACAAATTCCAGCGCTTCCTCATGCCAGCCCAGGGCCAGGCAGATCAGCAGCTTCAGCTCGAGGATGGTCAGCTGCCCCCACACGGTGTTCTCGTCAAACTCGACACCGATCAGGGTGATGATCGTCATGTAATTGTCGAGCTGGCTGGCTTCCAGCCGCTCCGCCAGGTCCGCCAGCTGCTCATCACTCAGGGAGTGCAGGTTGAGGATGTCTTCCCGGTAGTCCAGGGCCATGTTGGTGTTGTCCCAGATCAGATCCTCCACCGGATAGACCTCGGAGTAGCCCGGCACCAGGATGCGGCACGTCGGAGCCCCAAGGTCTTCGTGCACGGCCACGTAAACCTCTTTGCCCAGGTCCGCGAGGATACCGAACAGCAGATCGGCCTCTTCCTCATTGGTGCCGGAGAAGTTCCAGTCACTGAACGGGTAACGGGACATGGCGCTGAAGAAACGCCAGGACACCACGCCGGTGGAGTCGATGAAGTGCTCCACGTAATTGTTCGGCTCAGCCACGGCCAGGCTGTTGAATGTGGGCGGCGGCACATCGTTCAGGCCCTCGAAACTGCGGCCCTGCATCAGCTCGGTCAGACTGCGTTCCAGGGCCACGTGAAAGCTCGGATGCGCCCCGAAGGAAGCGAATACACCGCCGGTTTTCGGGTTCATCAGAGTCACACACATCACCGGGAACCGGCCGCCGAGGGAGGCATCCTTCACCAGCACCGGGAAGCCCTGGGCTTCCAGCGCCTCAATGGCTTCGACAATCTCGGGGTAGCGCTCCAGCACCTGCCGGGGCACGTCCGGCAAAGCGATCTCTTCCTCGATGATCTTTTTCTTCACCGCCCGCTCGAAAATCTCGGACAGGCACTGAACCTTGGCCTCGGCGAGGGTGTTACCGGCACTCATGCCGTTACTCAGGAACAGGTTTTCCACCAGGTTCGAGGGGAAATACACCACTTTGCCATCGGACTGGCGCACATAAGGCAACGCACAGATGCCGCGATCCACCCGGCCAGAGTTGGTATCGATCAGGTTGGAGCCGCCCAGCTCGCCTTCCGGGTTGTAGATGGCCAGGCAGTGGTCGTCCAGGATGCCTTCCGGCAATTCGTCGTCCGGGCCCGGCTGGAACCACTTCTCGTCCGGATAGTGCACAAACCCGGCGTTGGCAATGTCCTCGCCGAAGAACTGGTCATTGTAGAAGAAGTTGCAGTTCAGCCGCTCGATGAACTCGCCGAGCGCCGAACACAGGGCACTCTCCTTGGTGGCGCCTTTGCCGTTGGTAAAGCACATGGGCGAAGCGGCATCGCGGATGTGCAGCGACCAAACGTGCGGCACGATATTGCGCCAGGAGGCGATCTCGATCTTCATGCCCAGCTCCCGCAGGATGCCGGTCATCCTGGCGATAGTCTGCTCCAGCGGTGCGTCCTTGCCCTCAATGAAGGTGTGGTGCTCGCTGTCCGGCTCCACCATCAGCAGCGCCTGGGCGTCCTCGTCCAGATTCTTCACCGTCTCGATCTCGAAGATCGGGCCGGTCTGTACCACCTTCTTTACGGTGCAGCGGTCAATCGAACGCAGAATCCCCTGCCGGTCTTTCTCGGGCAGATCCTCCGGCAGCTCCACCTGGATCCTGAAGATCTGGTTGTAACGGTTCTCCGGATCCACGATGTTATTCTGGGACAGCCGGATGTTGTCAGTGGGGATATTGCGCGCCAGGCAATACACCCGGACGAAATAGGCCGCACACAGGGCTGAGGATGCCAGGAAGTAGTCGAAAGGACTCGGCGCCGAGCCATCGCCCTTGTACCGGATGGGCTGGTCGGTAACGACGGTGAAATCATCAAACTTGGCTTCAAGGCGGAGGTTTTCGAGAAAATTGACTTTGATTTCCATAGCGGGAGCACCAGGCTTGGAGAATTTCGGCGAGCCGTCAGGCTAAACGCGATATTATCCAGTTTTTGCAAGGCCCCGTCTCTCCGAATACTGCGACGAACCAGGGACGAACCAAACTTTTTGTCGTAACCTTCGTACCTACAGTTCTAAAACCAATCAGGAGAAAACACAAAGACCGGCTACGTCACCCTCGGTGTCTCAGGCAGCTACCCCGAAAATTGCACCAACTCCAGTAGTCAGCGCCATTGCCAAGGCACCCCAGAAAGTGACCCTGAAAGTTGCCCTGAGAACCGGGGCGCCACCTGTTCTCGCTGCTAATGAGCCAAGTATTGCCAGAAATAACAGTGAACTAGCCGGGACGACCCACATGAGCAAGTGAGCAGGAAACATAAGGACGACGAGAAGAGGAAGAGCTGCACCCACAGAGAATGTACCTGCCGACGCAAACGCAGCCTGTAATGGACGAGCCGTAGTGACTTCTGATATCCCAAGTTCATCACGGGCATGAGCTCCGAGCGCATCATGCTTCATCAATTGATCTGATACCGTAGCGGCGAGCTCCGGATCCAACCCTCGTTTGACGTAAATCTCAGCCAGTTCCTTTCGTTCTTGAACCGGTTCGTCAGCCAGCTCGATTCTTTCTCTGGCAAGATCGGCCTGCTCCGTATCGGATTGAGAGCTCACTGACACATACTCACCGGCCGCCATCGACATTGCGCCAGCGACGAGACCGGCAACGCCTGCGATCAAAACGGCTTCGGAATCTGCTCCTGCTGCAACAACACCAAGAACTAGACTAGCGGTAGATACAATGCCGTCGTTTGCACCGAGAACCGAAGCACGAAGCCAGCCGATCCTTTCTGTCCTGTGTCGTTCAGTATGTATCATTCTATGTTCCCAAATAATCAGGTGGGCAGAAGTACCTAACGCCCGGCTCACGCGCCGGTCCGGAGCCGCGAAGCGGTGGAAAACCGGGCGCCGTACAGCCGTGGTTGGACGAAGCCGCTACGCGGCAGCGGCGGTCCAAGTCGTCTGTAATCCTCTGAGTCCCTTCCATGTCGGGAGGGCCTCCGAGGCGTCGCTCGGCTTGGGAAAAGTGCCTCCCCGCCAAAGACCCATCCGGCCCCTCAGTTCCCCGAAGCTATTTCCTTAATAGAAGCACCGGGCTCGTCCAACCCCGGATCATCGAAAGTCTTGTACTGCCGAACGCTTGGCACACGTGCCGATTTGGAGCCGCAGCGCGGCGGAAAAGCGGTCACCGTGCTGCCACTTGTTATGGGGTGAAACATCCTGCATCATTTATCTATGTCTATCTCCGCGGGGTGTCAAATGACTGCGCTCGAACTCGAAACCCTCAGAAATGCTGCCATGGCGCTCTCCGAACAGGAGCGCGCCGCTTTAGCCAAAGATCTGGTCGCAAGCCTGGATGGCCCTGCAGATGAAGGTGTTGCAGAAGCGTGGGACCGTGAGATTCGCCGAAGAATCCACCAGATTGAGTCAGGAGAAGCAGAGCTGCTCGATGCAAAAGAAGTTCTGTCTCGCGCCAGAGATCGAATTAGAGGCTGATCCTTTTGAGAGTAAGAGTCAGTAGGGAAGCTGCTACAGAATTGGAAGAAGCCGCTTCCTGGTATGAGCAGGAAGAAGTGGGGCTTGGAGAACGCCTGATCAGTGCTTTCGAACAAGCAATAGAGCTGCTTGAGGAGCCCAATCCCCCACTGGTTCCAGCCAACCATGACGCCGAAGAATCCGGAGCAAAACAACTCGTCCTTCATAGATTCCCCTTCTCCCTCGTAACCATCGAAAGAAACCAAGCTATCATAGTCGTTGCTTTTGCTCATCACTCCAGAAAACCAGGCTACTGGCGGAGACGGTTTTCCCCATAATGACCGGCTCACGCGCCGGTTTGGAGCCGCGAAGCGGCAGAAAACGGTCGCTTTGCAGCCGTTGGTTATGCCCTGTGCCCGATTCCCGAACCCGAGTTCCAAGGCCGAATATTTTTCAACTGGTCTTCAAGGGCATCTTCCGCAATTTCAGTGTCATAGGCAGCCTGAGCCCGCAACCAATAGCCATTGGACAAACCAAAGAAACGACAAAGTCGTAGGTCGGTATCTGCCGTTATCGAACGTTTTCCAGCGATAATCTGGCCTATTCTCTGAGCAGGCACGCCAATTTCTTTGGCCAAGCGGTACTGAGAAATCCCCATCGGCTCAAGAAACTCCTCCTTCAGTAACTCGCCTGGCGTTACAGGATCAATGTTGCGCATGAGTTACCTCCTAGTGGTAATCAACAATTTCGACATCTTCCGCACCAGCCTTTGTCCAGCGGAAGCACACCCGGAATTGTTTGTTGATTCGAATACTGTGTTGACCTCTACGATCACCGGACAGCGCCTCCAACATATTGCCGGGCGGGACTTTAAGATCATCCAACTGACCTGCAGACTGGAGTTGCCGAATCTTTCTTAAGGCAACGCGCTCGAAATTGACAAAGCGTCTGACGCGGCGACCACTTGCCAGCTTCTCGGTATCCTTACACTTGAACGATATGATCATGGGACAATAGTGACGCAGTGCGTTAATAACGTCAAGCGTCAATATGGTCTGTAGTTAAAGACGGGCATAATGCCCCGGTTCAGGGGTGGACCAGCCGAAGGTGGGGACGTCCCCTGGAACTTTTTGTGTACGCCCAGCATGGGCATGAACTAATGGGGTGAAAGTCCCCTGTGGGAAGATCACCGTTCAATGGGTTTTACCCGATTGAACGCTAACCACTAGCGAATGGCAAGGGCCAATCCGTGAGGAACGGTCTGGAGGAAGCCGCTAGCACAAAATGGCATGGAGCCATTTTGAACAGCCGAAGGCTGGCCTTGGTGAAATACATGGATGTATTTCATAAAACTGCGAGCTGATGAACAAGAACATCATACGAGGCGTAGGCTGAAGGCGAGTTGGCACCAGACGACGAAGCCACGTGATCTGACGGCCACCGTAAAGGATGGGGGCCTCCGTCAGTTGTGCAGGGAAAGTTCATGCTCTTATTTGGGGCGGTCCGACGTATCGGGACTCCATATCCGACCGGACCCAGGAGCATTGGCGCAAAATCAGAAGCCATCATTGGAGTAAGCAAGAGATAATCGGCCGACTTGCTTTAAACGTTTTCGAGAAACGCCCTGTGCGGAGCCGTCGGTCCGACGCATCGGTGCAGGGTGTTGTGGGGACTGTGGGGGTTTTAAATACCCCCGGTTACCCGATTATGCAGCATGTAGCGGCTTAATTCGATCCACTTCTTCCTTGACCGACTGCGCGGCAGTCCAAAGATCAACAGATCGCTGCGCGTTCAGCCAGAATTCCGGCGAGTTACCAAACAAACGCGCAAGCCTGAGCGCCATTTCAGGGCTGACAGCACGGCGCTCACCGGCTCAATCTGAAGGGGGAATCACTGCGAAAAGCGAAAGCACAAAACGCGGAATCGGTTGACCCATCGTGACCGCTCAGAGTAAAAAGCTAGCACCAGCGTGATGGCCGTGTGCAAATCGGTCACGATCCCCGGAATGACCGGTCACGTTCGCCGGAATACGCACAAAGTGCCGGACCGCATCTCCGAGTTTCGCTATACTAATCCGAAACTTTGTATCCGGACACTCGAAAATTCTTCGGATAAATATTCGCGAAATTAATAACACTATGATTTTTTTTGGTTTTCTGATCTAAGGTAATATCCCGACAACATTATTGCGATGTTCGGATACTTTGTTTCTCATTAGTATTTCTGGGCAACGGTATCCGAAGCGGTGGTTGTAAGCGGGGTTCCTTAGGCAAAATTGAGAGCTGGGCCGGCAGTAATACCGGGGGCCCAGCTCGCACATTTGCATAACGCTAATGTGCGCCGCCTGCGGCATCACCATTGAGCGGCTTGTTAGCAGATTCTGCCTGAAGACGCTCCACCAGCCATACCTTGATGATTGATTGGCGGGTAACGCCAATACGCGCTGCCTCGCGATCCAACGACTCTACAACCCAAGCCGGAAAATCAACGTTGATTCGCTTTTGTTCCTGATTAACACGGCAAGCAGAAGACAGGTCCAGGTTATCAACAATGTCTTCCTGATCTTCCTCAAATTTTTTATCGAAGTCTTTAGCTTTCATAGAGCTCAACCTCCTTCTTACGGGAACGCCTGACTGAAATCAGGCGAATACGACCGTCCCTATAGGTAACCACAGCCGACCAATGCTTTTCACCAATCTTGCCTATCAGCACGAATCTTGGCTCGTCTTCTGATTTTGCACGGATTTCCAGCAAGCAGGGATCTTCCCAAAGCCCTTGGGCAGCAACGAAATCGATACTGTGCTTATCTAGGTTGGCCTGGCTTTTGGCTTCGTCGAATTCAAACTCATCCATGAGTACAAATTATTCCTTTTTTACTCAATCCGCAAGATTTGGAAGGAAGCTGTAGCTGCTAACCGCCGATGTTGGACGAAGCCACTACGCGGCAGAGGCGGTCCAAATCGTCTGTAATCCTCTGAGTCCCTTCCATGTCGGGAGGGC
>JAXHVJ010000043.1:0-22323 GCA_034189235.1 Pseudomonadota bacterium | reverse complement strand
ACCTTCGGTATTCCGGAGTTCAAGCTGGAAAAGTCGGTCATGACCCGCCGCCGCAAGGTGTTCGAGGAAATGGGCGTGGAATTCCGCTTGTCCACCGAGGTGGGCAAGGACGTTCAACTGCTGGACATCATTGACGAATATGATGCCGTGTTCATGGGTATGGGCACCTACACCTACATGAAGGGCGGCTTCCCGGGTGAGGACCTGCCGGGCGTCTATGATGCGCTGCCGTTCCTGGTGTCCAACGTCAACCGCCGCCTCGGTTTCGAGAAGGATCCTGCTGACTTCATCGACATGAAGGGCAAGCGGGTTGTCGTGCTGGGTGGTGGTGACACGGCCATGGATTGTAACCGCACCTCCATCCGTCAGCAGGCGGAGAGCGTGACCTGCGCCTATCGCCGGGACGAGGCCAACATGCCCGGTTCCCGCCGCGAGGTGGCCAACGCCAGGGAAGAGGGCGTGAAGTTCCTGTTCAACCGTCAGCCCATTGCGATCATTGGTGAAGATTGTGTGGAAGGCGTGAAAGTGGTCCAGACACGGCTCGGCGAGCCGGACGAGAATGGCCGTCGTCGTCCGGAAGTGGTTCCTGGCACTGAAGAAGTGATCCCTGCCGACGCCGTCCTCGTTGCCTTCGGTTTCCGGCCGAGCCCGGCGGACTGGTTTGATGAGCAGAAGATTGATACCGACGATTCCGGCCGCGTTACCGCTCCGGAAGAAGCCGAATTTGCCTTCCAGACCAGCAACCCGAAGATCTTCGCCGGTGGCGACATGGTCCGGGGCTCCGACCTGGTGGTTACCGCCATCTGGGAAGGTCGTCAGGCAGCGGAAGGCATCCTTGATTACCTGGATGTCTGAGACGTTAGCCCGGGGTCAGATGAAAGCGTTCATCTGACCCCTTTTTCATACCTTCCCGGTTCACCCAAACCGCGTATCATTACACGCCGGAAAATTCGATACCCAGGCCAGGAGCTGCCATGACCGAACTGAAAAATGACCGTTTCTTGCGTGCTCTGATGCGCCAGCCCGTAGACCGCACCCCGGTGTGGATGATGCGCCAGGCCGGCCGCTATCTGCCGGAATACCGTGCCACCCGGGCCAGGGCCGGTGATTTCCTCAGTCTGTGCAAGAATACCGAGCTGGCCTGCGAGGTCACGCTGCAACCCCTGGAGCGTTTCCCGCTGGATGCCGCCATCCTGTTCTCCGACATCCTGACCATCCCGGACGCACTCGGGCTGGGCCTGTATTTCGAGACCGGAGAAGGCCCCAGGTTCAAGCACACGATCCGCTCGGAGGCAGATGTTGACGCTCTGCCGGCGATGAACGCAGAGGTGGATCTGGACTATGTCATGAACGCGGTGTCCACGATTCGCTCCGCCCTCGGCGGCCGCGTACCGCTGATCGGTTTTTCAGGAAGCCCCTGGACCCTGGCGACCTACATGATCGAAGGTGGCTCATCGAAGGATTTCCGCGAGGCCAAGAAGCTGATGTATGGCCGGCCGGAGGTGATGCATCGCCTGCTGGATCATCTGGCGAACGCCGTCATTGACTACCTCAACGGTCAGATCAAGGCCGGTGCCCAGGCGGTGCAGATCTTCGATACCTGGGGTGGTGTGCTCAGTAGCTGGGCCTACGAGGAATTCTCCCTCCGCTACATGAAGAAGATTGTCGACGGCCTGATCCGGGAGAGCGACGGCCGGCGGGTGCCGGTGATCCTGTTCACCAAGAACGGTGGCCAGTGGCTGGAAACCATTGCTGATTCCGGCTGTGATGCCGTGGGCCTGGACTGGACCACCGATATCGGCAACGCCCGGGCCCGGATTGGTGACCGCGTTGCCCTGCAGGGCAATATGGACCCGGCCATGCTGTATGCCCCGAAAGAGCGGATCCGCCAGGAAGTAGCGGACATTCTGCGCCGTTACGGTTCAGGGACCGGCCATATCTTCAACCTCGGCCATGGCATCACCCCGGATGTCGATCCTGACCATGCCGGTGCCTTTATCGAGGCGGTTGTCGAGTTGAGTCCGGAATACCACCGGTAAGAGTCCTCCTCTCTGGTCATAGAAAAAGGGGTCAGATGAAAGCTCTCATCTGACCCCTTTTTCACATCTGGAACTCCTCCAACGCCGCCAACGCATCACTCAGCCTGGCCACCGGCACCACCTTCATTCCCTCAACCGGCTTGCGCGGTACGTTGGCCCTGGGTACCAGGGCCCGGGTAAAGCCGTGCTTGGCCGCCTCGTAAATCCGTTCCTGCCCGCTGGGCACCGGACGGATCTCGCCGGACAGGCCAACCTCCCCGAAGATCACCAGATCCTGCGGCAGGGCGCGGTCGCGGAAGGAGGAGACAATGGCCGCCAGAAGCGCCAGATCGGCACTGGTCTCGTTGACCTTCACGCCGCCGACCACGTTGACGAAAACATCCTGATCCGACACGTGCATGCCACCATGACGATGGAGCACAGCCAGCAGCATGGCCAGCCGGTTCTGGTCGAGGCCCACGGCAACCCTTCGGGGATAGCCGCCCTGGGCCATGTCCACCAGCGCCTGGATTTCCACCAGCATCGGCCGGGTACCTTCCCAGACCACCATGACCACACTGCCCGGTGCAGCCTCCTCACCGCGGTTCAGGAAGATGGCACTGGGGTTCTTCACCTCTTTCAGGCCCTGTTCCAGCATGGCGAACACGCCCAGTTCGTTCACCGCGCCGAAACGGTTCTTGATACCCCGCAGGGTGCGATACCGGCTGTCACTGGAGCCTTCCAGCAGGATTGAGCAGTCAATCATGTGCTCCAGTACTTTCGGCCCTGCCAGGCTGCCGTCCTTGGTGACGTGCCCGACCAGCAAAAGAATGGTTCCTGTCTGCTTGGCGAAGCGGGTCAGGAACGCAGCGCTTTCCCGGACCTGTGATACCGAGCCCGGGGCCGATTCGATGTCGGCGACATGCATGACCTGGATGCTGTCCACCACCAGGATTTTCGGCTTTTCTGCCTCGGCAACCTGCATGACCCGCTCGACGCTGGTTTCCGACAGCATCTTCAGGTCCCGGGTGGGCAGGCCCAGGCGCCTGGCGCGCATGGCAACCTGCCGGAGTGATTCCTCGCCGGTCACATAGAGCGCGGGAACGCTCTCCGCCAGCTGACAGACCGCCTGCAGCAGCAAGGTACTCTTACCCGCGCCGGGATGGCCGCCCATGAGTACCGCCGAGCCCTCGACCAGGCCGCCGCCAAGCACCCGATCGAATTCCTGTATACCCGAGCGGATACGCGGCTGCTCGGTCAGGCTGACGTCGCCAAGGCTCTGAACTTCGGAGAGGCTGCCGGCAAAACCCTCGAACCGGGCGCCGCGGGCTCCCTTGGCATTGCTGGCGACACCACGTACTTCGCTGATGGTGTTCCAGGCCTGGCAGGCGGTGCATTGGCCCTGCCACTTGGAGTAATCGGCGCCGCACCCGGTGCAGACGTAGGCGGTTTTTGCTTTGGCCATTACGCCAACTTCTTGTACTTCATCCGCCTGGGCTGCATCGCGGAATCGCCCTTGCGCTTCTTGAAGTCCTCGTCGTACTCGCTGAAGTTGCCTTCGAAGTAGACCACCTCACCATCATCCTCGAACGCCAGGATGTGCGTGGCCACCCGGTCCAGGAACCAGCGGTCGTGTGAGATCACCAGGGCGGAGCCGGGGAAGTTCAGCAGGGCTTCTTCCAGGGCGCGCAGGGTTTCCACGTCCAGATCGTTGGTGGGCTCATCCAGCAGCAGCACGTTGCCGCCCTGTTTCAGCAGCTTGGCCAGGTGCAGGCGGTTGCGCTCACCACCAGACAGGTCGCCGACCCGCTTCTGCTGGTCGCTGCCCTTGAAGTTGAAGCGGCCCACATAGGCGCGGGACGGGGTCTCGTAGTTGCCGACCTTGATGATGTCCTGGCCGTCAGACAGCTCTTCCCAGACGGTCTTGCTGCCGTCCAGGTCCCGCATCTGATCAACGTAGGCAATGTCCACCGTCTCACCGACGGTAATGTCGCCGGCATCGGGTTTGTCATAACCCGCGATCATCTTGAACAGTGTGGACTTACCGGCGCCGTTACCACCGATAATGCCGACGATGGCGCCCGGCGGTACGCTGAAGGACACGTCTTCGTACAGCAGGCGGTCGCCGAAGGACTTGCTGATGCCCTCCACCTCGATCACCTTGTTGCCCAGGCGTGGTCCGGGCGGGATATACAGCTCGTTGGTCTCGTTGCGCTTCTGGAATTCCTGGGAGCTCATCTCCTCGAAGCGGGCCAGACGGGCCTTGCTCTTGGACTGGCGGCCCTTGGCGTTACTGCGAACCCACTCCAGTTCCTGCTTGATGGCCTTCTGATGGGAAGCCTCCTGCCTGGCTTCCATCTCCAGACGCTTCTCCTTGTTCTCCAGCCACTGGCTGTAGTTGCCCTCGAACGGGATGCCGTGGCCACGGTCCAGTTCCAGGATCCAGCCGGCCACGTTGTCCAGGAAGTAACGGTCGTGGGTGATGGCAACCACGGTGCCTTCGTAATCGTGCAGGAAACGCTCCAGCCAGGCCACGGATTCGGCATCCAGGTGGTTGGTGGGCTCGTCTAGCAGCAGCATGTCCGGGCCGGACAGCAGCAGGCGGCACAGCGCCACGCGGCGGCGTTCGCCACCGGAAAGAACGCTCACTTTCTGATCCCAGGGCGGCAGGCGCAGCGCATCGGCCGCGACTTCCATCTTGCGTTCGATGTCGTGGCCATCGGTGGCCTGGATGTAGGCTTCCAGTTCGCCCTGCTTTTTGGCCAGGGCGTCGAAGTCGGCATCCGGTTCGGCATAGGCGGCGTAGACCTGGTCCAGTTCTGCCAGGGCGTCATGGACGCCGGCAACCGCTTCATCGACGATTTCCTTGACGGTCTTGTCTTCGTCCAGCTCCGGCTCCTGGGGCAGGTAGCCGACGTTGATACCCGGTTGTGGGCGGGCTTCGCCGGTGTAATCCTGGTCCACGCCGGCCATAATACGCAGCAGGGTGGATTTACCGGCGCCGTTCAGGCCGAGAACGCCGATCTTGGCGCCGGGAAAGAAGCTCAGGGAAATGTCTTTCAGAATCTCGCGCTTGGGCGGAACCACCTTGCCCACGTGGTTCATGGTATATACGTATTGGGCCATATTGGCTGTGTCCTCTTCACTGGTTTTTGCCACGGAATCGACGACCGGGCACGGGAGGCGAAGGATAAAAGATGTTGTGGCCACGAAATCCACGAAATCCACGAAATCCACGAAAGAACACCAAAATGAAAAGCATAGGGCACAATGAGTTTTGTCTTTTACTTTCGTGTTCTTTCGTGGGTTTCGTGGCAAACAGTCTTTTTCTCTGTTTTTATCCTTATTCCGTGCCCGGTCGTCGATTCCGTGGCAAAAAAATCTTCAAGGCAGGTCGGAATCGCCTGCGGCAAAAACCAACCCGTAAGGTATCGAAACGCCTGGGGGATAGCAATTGACCAGGAACCGGAGTTGGCTGCATGCCGGTATTTGCGGCCGGCATAAAGGATGATATTTAACCCGGTTTCGAGATAGAATAGCGGCCCGATTTTTCCGGGCCCGCGGCGCCTTGTCTTCCGGGGGCAGGGCGCCGGGCCAGCAAAGCACACAGAGGCAGCACATCCATGTTTAATCGTGATATGAAAATCGCCGGCTACGACGACGAACTCTGGACCGCGATGGAAGAGGAGCGCAAGCGTCAGGAAACGCACATCGAGCTGATCGCATCCGAGAACTATACCAGCCCGCGGGTGATGGAAGCTCAGGGCAGTGTGCTGACCAACAAATACGCCGAAGGCTACCCCGGCAAGCGTTACTACGGTGGCTGCGAGTTCGTGGACAAAGCCGAGGTGCTGGCCATTGATCGCGCCAGGGAGCTGTTCGGCGCCGCCTACGCCAACGTCCAGCCGCACTCCGGCTCCCAGGCCAACGCCGCGGTGTTCATGGCCCTGCTCAAGCCGGGCGATACTGTGCTGGGCATGAGCCTGGCCCATGGTGGCCACCTGACCCACGGCGCCAGCGTCAACTTCTCCGGCAAGATCTACAACGCCGTGCAGTATGGTATCAACAACGAGACCGGCCTGATCGACTATGGCGAAGTCGAGAAGCTGGCGGTGGAGCACAAGCCGAAGATGATCATCGCTGGCTTCTCAGCCTACTCCCAGGAGCTGGACTTTGCCCGCTTCCGCGAGATCGCCGACAAGGTGGGTGCGTATCTGTTCGTGGACATGGCCCACGTGGCCGGCCTGGTGGCTGCCGGCGTCTACCCGGATCCGGTGCCCCACGCCCATGTGGTGGCAACCACCACCCATAAGACCCTGCGCGGTCCCCGTGGTGGCCTGATCCTGGCCTGTGATGACGAAGATCTGCAGAAGAAGCTGAACTCTGCCGTGTTCCCGGGCGGCCAGGGCGGCCCGCTGATGCACGTGATCGCGGCCAAGGCAGTGTGCTTCAGGGAAGCCATGAGCGACGAGTTCAAGGCTTACCAGCAGCAGGTGGTCAAGAACGCCGCTGCCATGGCGGACGTGTTCATCGAGCGCGGCTACGACGTGGTTTCCGGTGGCACCAGGAACCACCTGTTCCTGGTCAGCCTGATCAAGCAGGACATCACCGGTAAGGATGCGGATGCGGCGCTGGGCCGTGCCCACATCACCGTCAACAAGAACGCGGTCCCGAACGATCCGCGCTCTCCGTTTGTCACATCGGGTCTGCGGATCGGCACCCCGGCCGTCACTACCCGTGGTTTCGGCGAGTCCGAGTGCCGCGAACTGGCCGGCTGGATGTGTGACATCCTCGATAACCTCGAAGACGAGGCTGTCAATGCCCGGGTGCGTGAGCAGGTCGAAGCCCTGTGCGCCCGCTTCCCGGTCTACGGCTAGACTTCAGGCAAGATCCTGCCGGGCCGGTAAATCGATTGCCGGTCCGGCTTCGCTCCGGAGTTCCCGATTATGCATTGTCCTTTCTGTGGTGAAGCAGATACCAGGGTGATTGACTCCCGGCTGGTGGCCGACGGGGATCAGGTGCGCCGCCGCAGGGAGTGCCTGTCCTGCCACGAGCGCTTCACAACCTTTGAAACCGCCGAGCTGGTCATGCCCCGCGTGGTCAAGCAGGACGGCACCCGTCAGCCCTTTGACGAGGACAAGTTGCGGGCTGGTCTCATGAAGGCGCTGGAGAAGCGCCCGGTCAGCATCGAGGAGATCGACGCGGCCCTGAACCGGATCAAGTACCGCCTGCGGGCCACCGGCGAGCGGGAAGTGAAGTCCATGCGGCTGGGTGAGGAAGTGATGACCGAACTGCGTCAGCTGGACAAGGTGGCCTATGTCCGCTTTGCCTCGGTGTATCGCAGTTTTCAGGACATCAACGAGTTCAAGGAAGAGATCGAGCGGCTGTCTGCCGGCAACGGCGATAACGCGGTGGACGTGGCCAAGGCGCTGGCGGACAACCATTCCCGGAAAGGCAAGTCATGAGCGACGTCCGTGACAGGGCGATGATGGCCCGCGCCGTCCAGTTGGCCTGGCGGGGGCGCTACTCTACCCATCCGAATCCGCGTGTCGGCTGTGTCATAGCCCGGGGCAACCGTATCGTGGGCGAAGGCTGGCATGAGCGTGCCGGAGAAGCCCATGCCGAGATACGGGCACTGAGCCAGGCTGGTGCCGGGGCACGGGATGCAACGGCTTACGTGACCCTGGAGCCGTGCAGTCATTTCGGCCGGACGCCACCCTGCGCCCGTGCGCTGATTGAAGCCGGGGTGACCCGGGTTTTTGCGGCGACCAAGGATCCCAATCCGTCGGTTTCCGGCCGCGGCCTGGAAATGCTTCGTGATGCCGGCATCGAGGTCACCGAAGGTTTGCTGGCGGATGAAGCGGCCCGGTTGAATCCGGGCTTCATGAAACGCATGAACGCCGGGCGCCCCTGGGTGCGCGTGAAAATGGCTGCCAGCCTGGATGGCCGGAGCGCGATGGCTTCCGGCGAAAGCCAGTGGATCACCGGCCCGGAAGCCCGGCATGATGTCCAGCGCCTCAGGGCGATGAGTGACGCAATCCTGACCGGTGTCGGCACCGTGCTTGCGGACAATCCATCCATGACGGTGCGCCGGGAGGAATTAGGCGACATTGGGGATGCCACCGAGCCCTCTCGCCAGCCGCTTCGGGTGATCGCCGACCGGGATGCGCGTACGCCACCCTCGGCCACCATTCTCCAGGGCGGCAATGTCCAGCTATTCTGTGCCTCCTCGGCTCTGGCTTCGGCCCCTGCACAGGATCTCGCGGCGCTGGGGATCAGTCTTACCGGCGTGGCCTGGAAAGACAATGGTGTGGACGTAGCCGAACTGCTGGATTCCCTGGGCGAGCTCGGCATCAACGAGTTGCTGGTGGAGGCCGGGCCGACCCTGGCCGGCACGTTCATCAGCGAGAATCTGGTGGATGAACTCTGGCTTTACCAGGCACCGGTATTTCTCGGCAGTACCGGACGCCCCACGGCAAACCTGCCACTGGAAACCATGGCAGACAAGGTACAATGGAGCGTACTGGACAGGCGACAGGTCGGAGAGGATCAGCGTCTGATCCTGGCTCCACGCTAATTCACTAAATTCATGGCCCGGGCAGGGTGGACGTCTGCCGGGAAGCCACAAGGGTGCGACACCGTATGGCACTGAACAGCATTGAAGAAATCATCGAAGATATTCGTCAGGGCAAGATGGTCATCCTGATGGATGATGAGGACCGGGAAAACGAGGGTGACCTGGTGATGGCGGCCGAGCATTGTACGCCGGAAGCCATTAACTTCATGGCCAGGTTCGGCCGCGGCCTGATCTGCATGCCCATGACCCGCGACCGTTGCGAGCAACTGGGCCTGCCACTCATGGTGCAGCAGAATGCCTCCGGGTTCGGTACCAAGTTCACCCTGTCCATTGAAGCCCGGGAAGGTGTGACCACCGGTATTTCCGCGGCCGATCGCGCCCGCACCGTGCAGGCTGCGGTGGCCCGGAATGCCAAGGCGTCGGACCTGGTCCAGCCGGGCCATATTTTCCCGCTGATGGCTGATCCCGGCGGGGTGCTCAGCCGTGCCGGCCACACCGAAGCCTCCTGTGACCTGGCCGCGCTGGCCGGTTGCGAGCCAGCCGGTGTGATCTGCGAGATCATGAACGACGACGGCTCCATGGCACGCCGGGAAGACCTCGAGCGTTTCGCCGAGGAACACGATCTCAAAATCGGCACCATTGCCGACCTGATCCACTACCGAACCATGAACGAGCGGACCATCGAGTGCGTTGAGGAAAACGAGCTTGATACCGAATACGGTGTGTTCAATCTGCGCACCTACCGGGACAACATCCAGGGTGCCACTCACCTGGCCATGGTCATGGGGGACATCACCCCGGAAGAGCCGGCGTTTGTGCGGGTCCATATTACGGACACCCTGCGTGACCTGCTGGGCGCCCGGCGCAAGGACTCCCGGAGCTGGCCGTTGCACCATGCCCTGGAAAAGGTCGCCAGTGAGGGCCGTGGCGTGGTGGTCTTGCTCAACAGCGCGGAAGACAACTACAACCTCGATGACCGGATTCACGAGTTCTTCGACGAAGGCCGGAAATCTGCCGGCAAGGGCAGTTCCGGCGTCTATTTTACCGTGGGAACCGGGTCCCAGATCCTGCGGGATATCGGCGTTGGAAAAATGCGTCTGCTGAGTCCGCCCGTCAAGTTTTCCGCGATTTCCGGCTTTGATCTGGAAGTGGTGGAATACGTTCCCTACGCCCCCGAATGAGAAACCCGGCCGTCCAGCAGGTTGGACGGTCAGTGAAGGAGCCATCGATGGCAGATATCAAGGTAATTGAAGGTGATTTTACCCAGTGCAGCGGCCGTTACGCCCTGGTCGTGGGTCGTTTTAACGGTTTTGTTGTGGAGAGCCTTGTTGAGGGCGCGGTAGATGCCTTGCGCCGGCACGGTATTTCCGACGACGACATGGCCATTATCCGGGTGCCGGGCGCCTATGAAATGCCACTGGCGGTCAAGCGCGTGGCCGAGACCGGCGAGTATGACGCCATCATCGCCCTGGGCGCGGTTATCCGTGGTGGTACCCCCCATTTCGAGTACGTAGCCGGTGAGGCCTCCAGCGGTCTGGGCGCAGTCAGCCTGGATACGGACGTGCCGGTAACATTCGGCGTTCTGACCGTGGATTCCATCGAGCAGGCCATCGAGCGATCCGGCACCAAGGCCGGCAACAAGGGCGCCGAAGCGGCCATCACCGCGCTGGAAATGGTCAGCCTGTTCAAGAAACTGGGTGAGTAATGAACGAAATTGACGGCACCACCCCTCAGCAGCCCGCCTCCGGGCAACCCAGGGCCGGTGATCGCCGCCGTGCCCGGGTGTTGGCAATGCAGGGTCTGTATCAGCGCCACGTCAGCAAGAGTCCGATCTCCGACATCGAGGCCGAGTTTCTGGTCGATAATGACATGAGCAAGGTGGACCTGCTGTACTTCCGGGACCTGCTGCGTGGCGTGCACCGGGAGCAGGGCGAGCTGGACAGCTTGCTGGAACCGTTCCTGGATCGCCCGCTGGGCGAGGTGGACCCCATCGAGCTGGCCATCGTCCGTCTGGGTGCCTACGAGCTCAAGAACCGGCTGGACGTACCCTACCGGGTTGTGATCAACGAAGGAATCGAGCTGGCCAAGCGCTTCGGGGGTACCGAAGGTCACAAGTTTGTTAACAGCATCCTCGACAAGCTCAGCCGTCGTCTTCGCCTGGCCGAGATGCGTCCGCGCTGAGTAATGGGCGAGTTCGATCTGATCCGCCGTTATTTCCTGCCCGTGGCTGAGCAGCGGGGCCATCCGGACCTGCTGTTGGCTCTGGGAGATGACTGCGCAATCCAGCGTGTTCCGGCGGATCAGGACCTGGTGTTCTCGGTGGACACCCAGGTGGAAGGGGTCCACTTCCCGCGACATTACCGGCCAGAGTACACCGCCTGGCGGGCGTTGGCCGCGGCCGCCAGCGATCTGGCAGCCATGGGCGCGACTCCGGTCTGTTTCACCCTGGCCCTGACCTTGCCGGAGGCTGATGAAAGCTGGCTCGAAGGTTTTGGCAGAGGCCTGGCGCAAGCGGCCTCCCGGTTCGGGCTGGCCCTGGCTGGTGGCGATACCACCCGCGGCCCGCTGACCATTTCCATACAGGTTCACGGCACGGTTCCGAAAGGACAGGGACTGATGCGCTCCGGCGCAAAGGTCAACGATCTGGTGGCTGTTTCCGGAACCCTGGGCGATGCCGGCGCAGCCCTGGACTATCTCGACGTGCAGGAACCGGGCAGTGATGAACGTGCGTTGCTGGACCGTTATCACCACCCCCTGCCCAGGTTAGAGCTGGGGCAGGCCCTGCGAGGGCTCGCATCCGCCTGCATTGATATCTCCGACGGTCTGATCGCCGATCTCGGCCACATCCTCGAGCGCTCCGGTGTGGGCGCCACCATCAATCCGGAATTTCTGCCGTTATCGTTGCCGCTGAAGCGTTGTACCGGTGATCGCGCCCCGGGGCTGGCATTATCTTCCGGGGATGACTACGAACTGTGTATTACCATCAGCGAGGTGCTCTGGGACGGGCTGCCAGAGGAAACAAAGAACCATTTGACGCTGATAGGGCGTATCGACGGCGAAGAGGGAATCCGCTTTGAGGGTGGTGCGGTTGCGAATTCGGGCCCGCAGGGCTTCGATCATTTCGGGAGTATTTCATGACTCGTGAGCATGATCTCGGAGAACCGGAACTGACGCAGGCGCTCCTGCCGCCGGGCTTCCTCAGGCATCCCGTGCATCTGCTGGCGTTCGGGTTCGGCAGTGGCGCCACGGCCCGGGCTCCCGGAACCTGGGGTAGCCTGGCTGCCATCCCGATCTGGTACGGTTTTGCCTGGCTTCCAGCGATGGCCTACTGGACACTGGTCGCGCTGGCATTCCTGGTGGGAATCTGGCTGTGCGGAAAAACCGCCCGGGACCTGAAGGTCCACGACCATGGCGGCATTGTCTGGGATGAGTTTGTCGGCATGTGGATCGCCCTGGGGCTGTTCCCCGATCAGATCTACGGCGTGCTCATGGCCTTCGCCCTCTTTCGTCTGTTCGACGTGGTCAAGCCGTGGCCCATCAACTGGCTGGACGAACGACTGCCAGGCGGTCCGGGCATCATGGTGGATGATGTGGTTGCCGGCTTTATGGCCCTCGGCTGCCTCTACGCCATTGACCGCTGGCTGATGCCCGTCATTATCTGACGGGATCTGACGGACAAAAGCCAGAGGCGGGTCAGTGCGGCTTCTGATCTTCCGGAAGCATCCGGACCACGTGCAGAAAACGCTTCAGACCCATTTCAGCCCGCTCCCGCGAACTGAAGGGGCCGCTATCAAACCCTTCCCGGGTGGTGAAGTACCACTTGCCCCCGACCCAGAAGAAGCGACCGCTGCGAAAGGGCACGGGCCCTTCTTCTCCGGACCTGCATTGCGTGTCCATTGATGTCTCCTGAGCCCGTTCTGGTGTTATTCCTTCGGGCGCCGTATGGATTCAGCTGATGGTTTAAAAATAATCCAATCAGAGCCAAATTCAACATTTTTTTACATTTCGACGGTGCCGGTCCCGAAAGCGGATTTTCAGGCCTGGTCACTGGCCTTGCGGCGGACTTGCACTTGCAATGACGGCCGGTCAGAATGCTGGTCATCCAGTGTGAGCCTCAGGCCCTTCCTTTTCCTGTCATATCTCAAGGAGATTTAATGAGAAACAATCATGTTTTTGCCGCGTTCAAGTTCTTTTTTGCTGGCATGCTAGTCCTTGCCCTGACCGGGTGCGCCTCGAGCCTCAGCCGGGTGGAGACCTGGGACGGAAGCCCTGTCAACGCCGGTGATGCCGCTACCCTCAAAGCGCCGGGGGGAATTCAGGTTGCCAGTGTAAACGGCCGTTCGGTCACCAACTTCATGATGGATGACCTTGCCCTGGATTTTGCTCTTCTGCCGGGTCAGAACGAGGTTGTATTTAACTACAAGACCATCTGGGCAAGGTCTGGTGTGGTCGAGAACGGTGAATCAAAAGTCCATGTCATCGAGAGCAAGCCGCAGGTTGTCCGTTTTGAGGCGGAGCCTGGCGCCGTTTACCGTTTTGTCTTTGACAAGCCCTCTTCCCGTGTCGAGGCTGAGCGTATGATCGAGACCTTTTCGGCAACGATCGTGAATGAAAGCGGGCACGAAGTGGCTCAATCGGAAGACTACGATCCGCGGGAAAGTGTGGCAGCACGCACGCCGATCCCCTCAGCCGGCGGCTCCGCGGGCAATTCCGGCGGTACCGCCCTCGGTCAGCTCAAGTCGATCTGGGCCACTGCCAGTGAGGAAGAGAAGCGCGCATTCCTGCGCTGGGCGTTTGAGTAAACCGCCGCTGGCGCAAGATCCTGTCAGCCCCGGAATCGCTTCAGAGTCTTGCGCAGCGCGCCCTCGAGAAAGGTCAGGGCGTCATCGGCCAGGCTCTGGCCAGTGACCTCCCCTGGTGCCTCCCCATCTTCCGCCGGCTCCACATTCGGGGCATGTGACTCGATACTCGCCAGACTCTCCTCGACCAGGTCCGGCAGTGACATCCCGTCTGCCACCGCGTCCGGGCACAGGGTGAAATTCAGGGTCAGCTTACCCTGGTAGCTCACCGCCACGATGACCAGCCCCATGCTGTCGAACAGTGGCGCCGTGTTATACTGGCGTACCAACCGCGCCCCCTGCAGGTACAGCGGTACCTGGGGCCCGGGTACATTGGTGATCGGCAGATTGAACACCGGTTGATAGCGCTGGGCAATCTGCAATTCCGAGTACAGGCGGGCTGACAGGGCCAGCATGGTTGAAGGGAGCAGCTCGGTGAGCCTGTCGGCTGCGATGGCCTCCCGATAGGGCTCGGAGGCGACCGCGTTCCAGTGGATCTGGCGGATGCGTTTGGCGGGGTCCGGCTCGTTGGTAGCCAGATCCAGCAACATGGCAGACATCTGGTTGCCCGTGGCCCGGCGCAGACTGCTGGAGCGGACGGAAATAGGCGTCATGACCACCAGGGAGCGGTCAGTGTCCGCCTTCTGGGTGACCAGGTACCGGCGCAGCGTCTCGGCGCACAGTCCCAGAACCACATCATTGAGAGTGACATCCCCCAGGGTGGCCTTGACGGCCTTCAGTCTGGAGAGTTCAATCGTGGTGGCCACAAGCTGCCGGTTGGAGGTAATCTGGCGATTGAACGGACTGTGGGGCGCCGAAAACAGGGGCAAGGGTAAAGGCAGTTTGCGTAGCTGCTTGTGGATGACACCGCGGGCGGTCGCCTCGGCGGCGGTCATTGCCAGGGAAGTAACCTGCAGCGGCGTGCGCAGGAGATTCGCCGCAGCCTGCAGCATGACCCGCTCCTCCGAGGGCTCCGGGCACGGCTGCCACGGCCGCGGCGGAGTGATCGGCCGGGGTTCCGGCGTGTATTCCAGCAGCTTGCCAATGATCTCCTCGCCGCTGAAGGCGTCAATGGCTGCGTGGTGCAGCTTGACGATCAGGGCGAAACCCTCGCTGCCGCAAGAGCTTTGGTGTTCGCGGCCCGGGCCGGGGTCAGAAGAAGGCTTTGTTCTGACCTCTGCTTCTCCACCGGTTCCGTCCCCTTCGCCGAGCGTAAAACCATCCACAAACGTAATATGCCAAAGCGGTCGATCCCGCTTCAGCGGCTCCTCCAGTATCTTCGACGCCAACGCCATCAAATCCGACTGATGACTATGCTCCGCCAGGTTCACATAGGTCAGGTGACGCTCGATGCTGAAGTCGGGATCATCAATCCAGTAGGGGCGACCGAGCCGGAGCGGAATCTCTTTCAGGCGCTGGCGGAAGACAGGAACCACATGCAGGCGGC
Organism: Pseudomonadota bacterium; assembly: GCA_034189235.1. Taxonomy (GTDB): domain Bacteria; phylum Pseudomonadota; class Gammaproteobacteria; order Pseudomonadales; family Oleiphilaceae; genus Marinobacter. Next base: position 7,443 of record JAXHVJ010000043.1, on the reverse strand, counting down.
TGCGCAGATAGGCAACAAAGGTGCTGAACGGTAGCGGCTCGTTCCGGTTGCTGGCATCGAACAGATAGACCCCGCCAATGTGCATGGGCGCGGTTTCCGATTCCAGGTACAGGAACGAGGCATCAAGTTCCGACAGTTGCCGCATCATGGGACTCCCTTCGGCGTGTTTTCCCGCAGTATAAACGAATGACTGATCAACCTGGTTGACTGAGGCGTCTGTCCCCCGCCTGTTCCGTGGCCAGCGATGCAGCATGGGGGGGCCGTCTCAGTCTCTGAGCCAGGACCGGATGTCAGCATTGTCCTGCAGCCGATCCCAGAACCACATCAGTGCCTTGCCCTGATCCTCGGCATGGCGGGCCAGATGCAGCATGATCGGCTGGCGTGGTTCGTGGACCGCCTTCTCGACCAGCGCGCCCGTCTCGAGCTGGCTGCGGATACGGGCCCTGGGCAACCAACCCACCCCGAGCCCCGATTCCTGGACGGCGATCTTCTGCTCGATATTGGCCACCGTCAGCGTGCGCTGGCGATGGAATATGCCGGCATGGCCGGGAGGCAAGGACCGGGATGTATCGGCGGCAACAGCTGCCGGGTAGTCGGAGATATCCTCCTCCGGCAGAGGTTCTGTGGCACCGGCGAGCGGGTGGTTGGCCGCCACGGCGAAAACGAACTCCATCACGCCAAGATTCGTGGTGGTGAAGTTGCCTGCCGGTTTGCTGAAGTGATCGGCCCCCACTACCAGGTCTACCCGGCGGCTCTGCAGGGCGTCCCAGGCACCGGCAAAGACCTCCTCGACCACCTGGACGTCAACGGGAACGTCCAGGGCATGGAAGTCCCGGATGGCCGAAAACAGGCACTGCGCGGGCAGCAACGAATTGAAGCCGATCTTCAGCCGGGTTTCCCAGCCCTGGGCCACCTGTTTGGTGGTGTGGGCCAGGTTCTCGGCCGCTTCCAGCAGGGCGCGGCCTTCCTTCAGCAGGTAGCGCCCGGCCGGGGTCAGAATGGCCCGGTGACCGCTGCGGTCATAGATGTTGACGTCCAGGTCCTCTTCCAGTTTCTGGACGGTGTAGCTGATGGCAGAGGGCACCCGGAACAGTTCCGCCGCTGCACCGGCGAAACTGCCCTTGTGGTCAATGGCATCAAGGACTTTCAGGGCGTCTATGGTGATGGCTGTATGCATGTTCGAAATATCTGAGGTTGTTGGCCAGAAATGCTTGTTTGAGAGGGTAGCAGGCGGGGCTTTATTCTTCCTTACAAATTATTGTGAAGGAGTTGACGATGGGTCTTCTGGTTGACGGCAAATGGCAGGACAAGTGGTACGACACCGACAAGACCGGAGGAAAGTTCGAACGCGAGGCGGCCCGGTTCCGGAACTGGGTGACCGCAGACGGATCGCCCGGCCCGGGTGGTGAGGGTGGCTTCAGGGCCGAGAGTGGCCGGTACCACCTTTACGTCTCCATGGCCTGTCCCTGGGCGCACAGGACGCTGATCTTCCGCAGGCTCAAAGGGCTGGAAAAGCACATCTCCGCTTCCGTGGTCCACCCCGACATGGCGGAAAACGGCTGGGAATTCCGGCCTGGCGATGAACAGCACCAGGACCATCTGCATAACTTCCGGTTCATGCATGAGGTCTACACCAGGGCCGCGCCGGATTATACCGGTCGGGTGACCGTACCCACCTTGTGGGACAAGAAGCGGGAGACCATTGTCAGCAACGAATCCGCCGAGATCATCCGGATGTTCAATTCCGCTTTCAATGATCTTGAGGGCGTGAACGCAGAGCTGGACTTCTACCCCGAAGCACTGCGCCCGGAAATTGAGGAGGTGAACGAGCGGGTCTATCACACCGTCAACAACGGCGTGTATAAGGCCGGTTTCGCGACTGCCCAGGACAAGTATGAAGAGGCCTATCGGGCCTTGTTCGAATCACTTGATTGGCTTGAGGAGCGATTGTCACGCCAGCGCTATCTGGTCGGAGAACAACTGACCGAAGCCGACTGGCGGTTGTTTACCACCCTGATCCGGTTCGATGCGGTGTACTACAGCCACTTCAAGTGCAATCGCCAGCCAATCCGGGAGTTTCCGAACCTGTCGGGCTACCTGAGAGACCTGTACCAGGTTCCGGGCGTGGCGGAGACGGTGGATATCGCGCAGATCAAACGGCACTACTACGTGAGCCAGCGCACCATCAACCCGACCCGGATCGTGCCGGTGGGACCGGAGCTGGATTTCGATGCGCCCCATGGGCGGGAAAAGTTTGGGGGCCAGGCCCAGGACGGGGTCAGATGAATGCTTTCATCTGACCCCATGTTCCCTGACCCCAATTTCCAGATCAATTTTCCCGGGCAACCGCAACCTCGGTAAGCAACTCCAACGCCTCCCGGTGCCCGGTCTTCTCCAGGCCGCCGAGACAAGCCCTCGCCAATTCCGCCTGCTCCCGCGCTTTCGCCATGGTGTACTCAATCGCACCGGAATCCCGGACGATCTGCAGGATGGCGGGCAGATCGTCCAGCCCACCCTTACGGATCGCCTGGCGAATCAGCTGCCGTTCCTCATCACTGCCATTGTTCATGGCATAAATCAGGGGCAGGGTGGTTTTCCCCTCGGCCAGGTCGTCACCGACATTCTTGCCCATGGCTCCGGCATCGCCCTGGTAATCCAGCACATCATCCACCAGCTGGAAGGCGAGCCCCAGGTGCTTGCCGTAATCCCGAAGCGCCTTCTCCCCGGGTTCTTCCGCGCCAGCGAGCAATGCGCCGGTGTGGGAGGCAGCCTCGAACAGCATGGCCGTCTTGTTGTGGATGACCTTCATGTACTGGTCTTCAGTGAGATCCGGGTTTTTCACGTTCATCAACTGCATCACCTCACCCTCGGCAATCACTGCCGTGGCGTGGGACAGCACTTCCATGATGGCCAGGCTTTTCAGCTCCACCAGCATCTCGAACGCGCGGGCATAGAGGAAATCACCGACCAGCACGCTCGGCGCATTGCCCCACCTGGCGTTGGCGGTACTGCGGCCCCGGCGCAGGTCGGAGGTGTCAACCACGTCATCGTGGAGCAGGGTGGCGGTGTGCAGGAATTCAATCACGGCGGCAAGTTTGAGGTGGTCATCGTCGCCGTAGCCCAGGGCGCGGCTGGAAAGCAGTACCAGCAGGGGCCTGAGCCGTTTGCCGCCGCTTTCAATAATGTATTGGGCGATTTTCTCCACCAGGGGGACGTCCGAGGCAAGCCGCTGGATGATCAGGTCGTTGACGCGGCTGAAGTCATCCGCCACGGTGTCATGGATACGCTGGGCTGTCATGGGGCTTGAGGGTCCCTTGCTGGTGTTTCTGTTGATATTTCGGGCAGGTCGCCGCAATGCTAGGTATTGGCGGGTATGGTGTCAACGTTAACGCGGTGAAGATGCGTGAAGGCTTGCCTCGCCCCACATCTTCCCGTAAAATCACGCGCCCAACTCATCCCAACCTGCGCTCCCTGCTATAGGGTTGCCAGAGCGCTTCCCTTAGAACCAGGTGGATAAGAGCAGGGATGGGTCAATCGCGGAGACTAGTGAATGTACGCAGTTATTGTTAGCGGTGGTAAGCAGCACCGTGTAAAGGAAGGCGAAACCCTGAAGCTGGAAAAGCTGGAAGTTGAAACCGGTGGCACCGTCGATTTCGATCGCGTTCTGCTGGTAGCCGACGGCGACAACGTAAAAGTTGGCGCTCCGGTAGTAGACGGCGCCAGGGTTACCGCTGAGGTGGTCAGCCACGGCCGTCACGACAAGGTTCAGATCATCAAGTTCCGTCGTCGTAAGCATCACATGAAGCGTCAGGGCCACCGTCAGTGGTTTACTGAAGTAAAGATCACGGGTATCCAGGGCTAAGCCCTCGAATTACCCCCTAGAGAAGGAGGCTGGTAATGGCTCATAAAAAGGCAGCAGGCAGTACCCGTAACGGTCGCGATTCCGAGTCGAAACGACTTGGTGTGAAGCGCTTCGGCGGCGAGACCGTATCTGCAGGCACTATCATCGTGCGTCAGCGTGGCACCCGTTTCCACGCTGGTTCCAACGTAGGTATTGGCAAGGACCACACCCTGTTTGCGAAAGCAGGCGGCCAGGTGAAGTTTGAAACCAAAGGCCCGCAGAGCCGCAAGTTCGTGAGCATCGTTCCGGCTGCGTAAGCAGCGGCGATCCGGTTCTGCAGAACCTTGGGTGGTTCTGATTTCCTGATATAGTCGGAAGTCAGAGCCATCCGGAGCCCCGCAAAGCTTCCTTGAGGCTGCGGGGCTTTTTAGTTTATGCGCAACGCGCAAAGGGTTGACCATGAAGTTTGTAGATGAAGCCACCATCATCGTGGAGGCCGGTAAGGGCGGGCACGGTTGCCTGAGTTTCCGGCGCGAGAAATACGTTCCCAGAGGTGGCCCCGACGGCGGCGACGGCGGGGACGGTGGCTCCGTCTGTCTGGAGGCGGACGGGTCACTGAACACCCTGATCGATTACCGCTTCCAGCGTAAATACAAGGCCCGGAACGGCGAGCCCGGCTCCGGTCGCAACTGTACCGGCACCAAGGGTGAAGACCTGGTGTTGCCGGTGCCGGTAGGTACCACGGTCGTGGACATGGATACCCATGAAGTCCTGGGTGATCTTACCCGTGAAGGTCAGCGTCTGAAAGTGGCCCAGGGCGGTTTTCATGGTCTGGGCAACACCCGGTTCAAGTCCTCGGTCAACCGTGCCCCGCGGCAGACCACCAAAGGTTCCGAGGGAGAGACCAGGAACCTGCGCCTGGAACTCAAGGTGCTGGCCGATGTCGGGCTGCTCGGCATGCCCAATGCCGGCAAGTCCACGTTCATCCGTTCGGTTTCGGCCGCCAGGCCCAAGGTGGCGGATTATCCGTTTACCACGCTGGTACCGAACCTGGGGGTGGTCAGTGTTCAGGCTCACCAGAGCTTCGTCATCGCGGATATTCCGGGGCTGATCGAAGGGGCCGCAGAAGGGGCCGGTCTGGGTATCCGCTTCCTGAAGCACCTGGTGCGCACCCGTCTGTTGCTGCACCTGGTGGATGTGGCCCCATATGACGGTTCGTCTCCCGCGGACGCGGTCCGGGCCATCGCCCACGAACTGGAGAAGTTCAGTGAAACCCTGGCCACTCGCCCGCGCTGGCTGGTGCTGAACAAGGTGGACTTGATCGCGGAAGAGGATCGTGACGCCCATTGCCAGGCCATCATTGACGAGCTTGGTTGGGAAGGCCCGGTATTCCGCATCTCCGCGATCACCGGCGAGGGCACCAGGCCGCTGGTACAGGCGGTGATGCGCTGGATCGAGGACCAGGCCCGGGAAGAGGCCGAGAATCCGGAGTTTGCCGAAGAAGAGGCGGCTCGCCGCCAGCGGATGGATGAGGAAGCCCGGGCCAGGATCGAAGCGGAACGCAAGGCGCGCCGTGCCGCGAGGAAGGACGAAGACGATGACGACGATTTTGACGACGACGATTACGACGTTGAAATCGTGTACGCACCGGAATAAACCGACAGCACCATCAAGAGGCTAAGAGGCTGATTCACACATCATGAGCGAACGTGCCCTGTTGCGCCAGGCCCGCCGCCTGGTCATCAAGATCGGAAGTGCCCTGCTGACCAATGACGGCAAGGGGCTCGATGAGGTGGCCATGGAGCGCTGGGTGGACCAGATTGCCGGTCTGATTGCCGACGGTGTCGAGGTGGTCATTGTTTCTTCCGGCGCGGTGGCGGTGGGCATGAGCCGGCTGGGCTGGGTAAAACGCCCGGACCAGCTGCACGAACTGCAGGCTGCCGCCGCGGTAGGGCAAATGGGGCTGGTGCAGTCCTGGGAAGCCCGGTTCAAGCGGCATGATATCCATACCGCGCAAATACTGCTGACCCACGACGATCTCTCTGACCGCAAACGTTACCTGAACGGCCGCAGTACGCTCCGGGCTTTGCTGGATGTCGGTGTCATTCCCATCGTCAACGAGAACGACACCGTGGCCACTGACGAAATCCGTTTCGGTGACAACGACACTCTCGGCGCCCTGGTGGCGAACCTGATCGAGGCGGACGGGCTGATCATTCTCACTGACCAGCTCGGTCTGTTTAACAAGGACCCCCGTAAATACGCCGACGCCAGCCTGGTTACCGAGCGCAAGGCCAGTGACCACGAGCTGGATGCCATGGCCGGCGGCGGCGCCGGCGCTCTGGGCCGGGGCGGTATGCAGACCAAGCTGCGGGCGGCTCGTCTGGCGGCCCGTTCCGGCGCTTTCACCGTCATCGTTGGCGGCCGGATTGAGGGTGTGATAACCCGTCTGCGCCAGGGTGAGGTGATTGGTACCTTGCTGTTGCCGGAGCAGGGCAGGGTGGCCGCCCGCAAGCAGTGGATTGCCGGGCACCTGCAGACCCGTGGCACGCTGACCCTGGATGAGGGCGCGGTGCGGGTATTGTGTCTGGGCGGCCGCAGCCTTCTGCCGGTCGGCGTGAAGAGCGTGAGTGGTCAGTTCCGGCGGGGCGAGATGGTGTCCTGCGTCGATGAAAGCGGCCATGAGGTTGCGCGCGGACTGGTGAACTACGATGCCGACGAGGCGCGTGCCATTGCCGGCCGTCCCAGTCAGCGGATCACCGAAGTGCTTGGCTACATCTCCGATGATGAAATGATCCACCGGGACAATCTGGTTATCATCTGACATTTATAGTCGTTGGATTTTATTCAGACACAAAAAAACCGGCTCGAAAGCCGGTTTTTCAGCTCCGGAGATCGCTTACGCGCTCTTCAGGGCCTTGATCTTGGCATTCAGGCGGGCCTTATGACGGGCTACCTTGCTCTTGGCGAAAATGCCTTTGTTGACCATGCTGTCCATAACAGGCTGTGCCTGCTGGAAAGCGGCCCGGGCTTCTTCGTAGTTGCCAGCTTCGATTTTGGACTGGACCTTCTTCATGTAGGTACGCGCCATGGAACGCAGGCTGGCGTTGTGCTTGCGGTTCTTCTCGTTCTGACGAGCGCGCTTTTTGGCTTGCGGGGAATTTGCCACCGTAAAACTCCTGAAAATCTGAAATTCGTTACTGAATGAACTCGAGTGAATTCATGATGAATTCGTACATCGCAGGCGCGCCAACAACCAGCGCGTCGAAATAAATGACGCGGAACTATGCCGCTCAAACCTCCGAATGTCAAGGACCAAAAACACCCAGGCCAAAGCATACAGAGCCAAAGCACCTCTCATTTTCAGCCAGAGATCCGCCTTCGGGGTTTCATTCGAGGGCTCGATGGTTATAATCGGAAGCCTGCGCAAAACGATCTCGAAAACTTTTTCTTCAAGGACTGAAGATATGCCCCAGGCAACCGGACTGCAGTTCACGGCCACCCTTGGCCAACTCCCCGAAGACCTGTTCGTGGTCACCGGTTTCGAGCTGACTGAGCACCTTTCCAGGCTCTGCCACGGCAAGCTGGACCTGGCCAGTACC
>JAXHVJ010000042.1:0-22327 GCA_034189235.1 Pseudomonadota bacterium | reverse complement strand
CCACGGCTTCGTTCAGATGCGCCTCAAAGCTGGCCTGCTTGGCTTTCAGGGTCTTGGTGGTTTTGGTGCGTTCGGCCTTCCAGGCTTTGATATCCACCTCGTTGGGTGCGTCTTCATCCGGTTCGCCCTCGTCGTCTTCCTCCGGCTGGGCGGTGGCGGCTTTAATGCGGGTATCCAGGTCGGTCTTGCGGGCCTGCAGGTCTTCCAGTTCGGCCACATAGTCCGCCAGCAGGAAAGCCACCAGCTTGTGGTCCAGCGGGTTGGTTTTGTTCTGGTCGTCTTCCAGCAGGGTGATGATGCTGGTGCGCCAGGCATCCACCACGCCCATTACGCCACGGGCCTGCAGGGTCCGGAATTCGTTTTTGTTCTGGTCCCAGAAGCCCGCGATGATGCCGCGCACGGCGAACCTGTCGAGCATGCCGATCGGGTCCAGGGCGTGGGTGAAGGTGCCAATCAGATCGTCCCGCAGGGCGCTCAGTTGTTGGCCATTGCCGGAGAGCTGGGCAATGTGGGTGCCCCGCTGTTGCCACCAGGTTTCGAAGGTATCCTTGAGCCGGGCTTCTTTATGCCGGACGCCTTCGTTCTGTTCGATAGCCGGTTTAATATTGGCCTTGCCGGTGAGGTCCTCCCGGAAGTCCACGTAATTATCCTCGCCCACCTTGGGTACGAGCAGATCCATGGGGTCCAGGCCCTGGGCCTCAAACAGGGACTGCTTGGCCTGAACCTCTTTCAGGGGAATGCCGCCCACCAGGTGAGCCCGCACATCCTGGGGTTCCGGTGGTGGGGCGTTGTCCGCATAGCGGCGGATGTTCAGGTTGTAGTCGTTTTCCCGCAATTCCTCCAGGCTGACAATCCGCGAGAAACTGTCGGCTTCAGCAAAGGCTTCGTAAGTGCTGACGATCTTCTCGATGTGCTCTGGGAGCAGATGATTCTGGGCTCGGCCCTCGTAGTATTCCCGGTCGGCGTTGATGAACAATACCTTGCCTCTGCGTTCCGGCGCTTTGGCGCCTTTGTTGCGCAGAACCAGAATGCAGGCGGGGATGCCGGTGCCATAGAAAAGGTTAGGTGCCAGGCCGATCACCGCTTCCACCAGGTCGTTCTCCAGCAGGCCAGCCCGGATGCGTTTTTCATCACCACCCCGGAACAGCACACCGTGGGGCATGACGGTTGCCAGCATGCCGTCGGATTTCAGGCTGGCGACCATGTGTTGCAGAAACATCAGGTCGGCTTTCTTTGCTCCAAGCGGAACTTCGCCGTATTTAAACCTTTCTCGGAAACTAGGCGCCCAACCTTTCTGGCCCTCTTTGTCATTGGGCCCGAACGGCCATGAGAATGGAGGGTTGGTAAGAATTCGATCGAAGCGCATTAGCTCGCCACCCTCAATGTGCTGCGGACTTTCTATCGTGTCCTCATTGCGTATATCTGCGCTCTGAATTCCGTGAAGAAGCATGTTCATTTTAGCAATCGCCCAGACTGATCCGGAGTTCTCCTGGCCAAAGACCGAGAGGTGCTTCGGATCGCCGCCTTGCTCCTCCAGGTACTCCTTGGACATGATCAGCATACCGCCGGAGCCGCAGCAGGGGTCGTAGACACTCTGGCCTTCCTGAGGATTCGCCAGCCGCACCATCATGCGAACGACCGAACGGGGCGTGTAGAACTCGCCGCCTTTCTTGCCAGCGGAATCCGCGAAATCACCGATCAGGTATTCGTAGGCCGCGCCCAGCAGATCCGGGAACTCGAAGTCCTCGTTGCGCAGGCGGTACTGGCTGAAGTGGACGATCAGATCCCGAAGCTTTTTATCGGGAAGGGTGGTGGAGCCCACCTTGCGGGTAAAGTCGATATGCTCCAGTACACCCGCCAGGCTGACGTTGTGTTCCTCCAGCCCCGCCAACGCCTTGTTCAGGTAGTTGCCCACGCCGTGATGTGCGTCGTTCATCAGGAAGTCCCAGCGGGACTGTTTGGGGACGTAGAAAGTGGCCTTGTACCAGTTCTCCATGTCCGCAATGGCTTCCGCTTCAACCTGCCCCTTGCCTTTGGCCAGTTGGTTCGCGACCACCTCGTGGTAGCGCTGCTCAAATACATCAGAGCAGCGTTTGAGAAACAGCATGCCGAAGATGTATTCCTTGAATTCCGAGGCGTCCATCTTGCCCCGCAGAATGTCGGCGGCCCTGAACAGGTGGCGTTCGAGTTGTTCTAGCGTTAATGCCATTAGTACTTCCGTTTGGTGTTGCCGGGAACGCGGAGCGATAGGTGCGACCAGTAGAGTCGGAGGGTGTCGCGATTGCTGCGTTTGGTTGTGGTGATATTGCCCGCTCAGGTTGGGATGATCAACTGCTCAGGTTGTTGAGGGGTGAAGCACACCCTTCAATTGCTCAATGATGGTCAGGAAAGCCTGTTTGTTCGGGTGGGGGCAAGTGAGCGTGGATGCCAATGGATCAATATGGATGTGACAGGCATAAAAAAGCCCCGTTTCCGGGGCCTTGGGGCGTTTCAGTGGATCTTGCTGGATCCCCTGAAACTCTTGGTTGGTGGAGACGGCGGGAATTGAACCCGCGTCCGCCAGCACTCAGCCTTGAGGTCTACATGCTTAGTGTCCTTCTATTGTTTTAACCTCGAGCGACCCGAAGGTCAGGGTGCAAGAGGCGAGCTCTTTAATCTTAGCCGCTATCCAGTGAGCTCTGGGTAGCGGAGCAGCCTATAAGCGATGACGTCCTGGGATGTTGCTACTGAGTTATAGGCGCCTCAGCCAGGACGACTGGAACGGCTTACGCCGCCAGTGCGTAGTTTTCGTCGTTTGCGACTATTTTAAAGCAGCTTTGGATTTACGAGATTCGCTGCCATCTCGACATGCACCCAAGGGTTCGTCACCGGCGTCGAAGCCAAGTCGTCCCCCTAGTGATTCCAGTATATGTGTCCGTAATACCGGACTTCAAGGGTTAAATACGCGATTTATACCTACCCCTGCTCAGCTCGCGTGCCGTTTAACTGCTTCGGGCCGTCCGGCCAGCGCTGCGTGGCGCAGGGCTTCGAAGCTTTCCCGGAAGTAGCCCATCACTGCATGCGGATCGGCATGGATTGCCTTGTCCACGGTGATGCCGAACTGCACGGTGCCAGCATAGCTCAGGATGCTCATCCCGATGCCGATGTTGCCGGTCTGGGGCACCCAGAACATGGTCTGGACCACTTTGCTGCCGGCCAGGTACACCGGGTTCTTTGGCCCCGGAACGTTGGTCAGCACGGCCGAAGCCTTGTTGCTGAGCAGATCCAGTGCCCGTTTTTCAAGTATATCAGGGCCGCGGCCAAACAAATCAAGGAGGCTGTATGTGATCTGGGCCTGGTAGGAGCGCTTGAGGCGGTTCATGTGCTCCCGGACCTGTCGGAAGCACATCACCGGGTCGGCGACTTCTACCGGCAGGGTGACGAGCACCAGACCGAATTTGTTGCCCAGGGTGTCAATGGGCTGGTCGAGGGGGCGGAGGTTGAAGGGCACGGCCACGCGGATGCCGCACTCGGGAATGACTTCCCCGGCGGCCTGGAAATGGCGGTTCAGGGCGCCAGTGGCAACGCTGAGCAGGCAATCGTTTATGGTCCCGCCAAGAGATTTTGCGCAGGCTTTCACTTCCGCCAGGTCCAGGGGTTCCGCCCAGGCCACCTGTTTACGCCCGGAGAGTGAGCCCTTCAGGTTGGTTTTGGGTTCGAAGGGAGCGAGCCCGAGTTTGGCCAGGTCCAGGGCGATGCCGCTGGCAGTGGTGGCCAGTTTTAACGGGTAGTCGGGTTCCTCGCGGATTGAGTGAAGCAGCAGGCGGGCCTGGCCGGCAGCCATGAGGGTGCTGTCGACGGTGCGGTGCAGGACCTGTCGGAGAAAGGACGTCTCCCCCACGTGCCGCTTGCGGGTGCGGCCAACCGTGCGCAGCTCTGGCTCCGGGGTCTTGTCGGTCATCGACAACAGCACGCGCACCAGGGAAATGCCGTCGGCGATGCAGTGATGGATGCGGATCAGGAGGGCGTAGCCGCCGTCGTAATGGTCGATATAATGCATCTGCCAGAGCGGGCGGCGGAAATCGAGAGCAGTGCTGTTCAGGTCGCTGACCAGGGCCTCGAGCTCCGCCTTGCCGGCCTTGCCGGGCAGGGCAGTGCGGTGCAGGTGGTTGTCGATATCAAAGAGGGGGTCATCCTGCCACCAGGCCTTGTCGCCTTTCTCGACAACGCGCTGGCGAAAACGGCGAAAACACAGGAAACGTTCTTTCAACACCCGCTTGAGACGGTCGAGGCCGATGGGCTTCTCGAGCATCAGCACCCCCGAAATCATCATCGGGTTCTCGGGTGAATCCATTCTCAGCCAGGCATGGTCAATCGACGACATTGGCGTCATTTCAGATGACATAAGCCCTCCCTTTGCAGACCCTCAGTTTATCCAGACAAGGTACTGCATTTTGCGAAGATGGTCATCGATTCACTTCACGGATGATGCGCTGTTTCTGGCGGTTCCAGTCGCGCTCCTTCTCGGTGGCGCGCTTGTCGAACTGCTTCTTGCCCTTGGCCAGGGCGATCTCGCACTTCACCTTGTTCTTTTTCCAGTAAAGGGCGAGGGGGATGCAGGTGAAGCCGGCCTGATTGACCTTGCCGATGATTTTGGCGATCTCTTTCTTGTGCAGTAGCAGTTTGCGGGTGCGGGTCGGATCGGGGATCACGTGGGTGGAGGCGGTGCTCAGGGGAGTGATGTGGGCACCCAGTAACCAGGCCTCGCCGTTCTTGAGCAGCACATAGGCGTCCACCAGCTGCGCCTTGCCAGCCCGCAGGGATTTGACTTCCCAGCCCAGCAGGGACAGACCCGCCTCGAAGCGTTCCTCGATGTGATACTCGTGCTTCGCCTTCTTGTTCAGGGCGATGGTACTACTCGGCGTTCCGGGTTTCTTCTTGCTCATGAATCAGTGATCCGGGTTCGGATAAATGAACGAACGGCCGGGCTTGCCCCGGCAAAACGCGCATTGTAGCCCAGGACTGCCGGACCGGTCACGAAAACGCCGTAATCCTGACCGGTGAGGCGTGCGACTTTGCCGGCATCAGCTACAATGGCGACGCAGATACTTTCAGGGAAATGCATGTCGACGTCGTATCAGACCGCCAACGGGGCCTTCACCCGTAAATCCACATTCTTCTGGGCCTCCGTGGGCGCAACGGTGGGGCTGGCCAACCTGTGGCAGTTTCCCTACCTCGCCAGCCTTCATGGCGGTGGCCTGTTCGTGCTGATCTATCTGGCCTGTCTTCTGTTGATCACGCTGCCGCTGATGGTGACCGAAACGGCCCTGGGGCGTTATTCCCGCCACGGCATTGTGCTGGCCATGGACGGGCTGATCCGCAGCACCCGGTGCTCCCGCGGCTGGATGCTGGCCGGTCGGCTGAGTGTGCTGGCGTCGTTTGTGGTGCTCTCCTATACCGCGGTTTTCGGGTCGATTGCCCTGGCCTATGTGTTCTTCGGGGCCACGGGGCGGTTTTCCTCCGGTAGTGAGGCAGAGGCCGCTTCGGTGCTCTCCGGGTTGGTGTCGGATCCCGGGCAATACCGTTATTTCATGGCCTGGCATGCGTTCTTTCTGCTGCTGGTGCTCTGGGTTTCCGTGCAGGGCGTGGCCCGGGGGTTGGAGCGCACCATGCGGGTGGTGGTGCCGGGTGCTCTGGTGCTGATGCTGGTGCTGTTCGGGCTGGCGGGCTGGCAGGGCCGGGTCGGCGGCGCGTTTACCCGCCTTCTGGAAATGCGCCCGGAAGATGTATCCCCGGGTAGTATCAAGGCCGCGCTGTTCCACGCTTTCTTTACCCTGGGGCTGGGCATGGGGGTATGGACGGTTCTTGGCACCTACACAACGCCTGATACCTGCTTCAAACGGTCGATTCTTGCCGTTGTATTGATGGATACCCTGGTCGCCATCCTGGCTGGCCTGATGATCTTTGCCGTTGCCAGCGGAAGCACTGACTTTGACGGGGAGCAGGGCTTCAGCCTGCTGTTCGTCTCCCTGCCGGTTTCCCTGGCCCAGTTCCCCGGTAGCCAGCTGATTATTGCCTGTGTGTTTCTGCTGGTGGTGATGGTGGTCTGGACCACCTCGTTGGCGTTGCTGGAGCCGGTGGTCGGCTGGTTACGGGAGTGGACCGGCGCACCCAGGGGCATCTCCGTGGTGCTGATCGGGCTGTTGGTCTGGCTGGCGGGGCTGGTAACCCTGCTGTCTTTCAATATCTGGGCGGAATACCGGCTTTACGGAGCGACTCTGTTCCGGTGGCTGGAGCTTTTCACCGGCGGTCTGTTGATTCCCCTGGTGGCGATCCTCATTGCCCTGTTCACCGGTTGGTGCCTGACCCGCCGGCTGGCGCACCAACTGATCGGCCGGACCCCGGGCCTGTTTGCCCGGATCTGGTACTGGGATATGCGCATGATACTGCCGCTGGTGGTGGCCTATGTCGGTGTCATGTATACCGCCTTCTCGCTAAACAACCTGTGTGAGAATGGCAGCGCTGCGCTCTGGTGCGAGCGTCCCGCGCCGCTTGCCCTGGAGATTGCCCCTGATAAGTCGCAAGGAGCCGACCCGGGACCATCGGTTTCCGGCGGTCCGGGCAGCGAGCCCCGGCCGGAAGAGGCGGAATCTGCCGACGGGGATGAAGAAGCCGAACCGGAACCAGTGGATCAGCCTGAAAATGCCCCCAAAGAGGACGATATCCTTTATCATAGCGTCTGATTCAGGCTGTACTTTTTACTGAGGAGCCCATGGCCCATCAGATTGATAAAACCGCACTTGTCATGCACTCCGCTGAGCGCATGTTCCATCTGGTCAATGATATTGCCCGCTATCCCGAGTTCCTGCCCTGGTGTGCCGGGGCTGAGGTCCACGACCGGGGCGAGGAGCAGGTGACCGCCTCCCTGGAAATCGCCAAGGGCGGCATCCGTCACAAGCTGACTACCCGAAACCAACTGCTGATGCCTGAAGCCATCGAGATGAACCTGGTGGACGGGCCGTTCCGGAATCTCACCGGCCGCTGGCATTTCAAGGCCCTGGATGACAATGCCTGCAAGGTCATCCTGGCCCTGGAGTTCGAGTTCTCGGGTTCGCTGTCCCGGATGACGTTCGGGCCGGTCTTTTCCCAAGTGGCCAATACCATGGTGGACGCGTTCTGTCGCCGGGCCAACGAGCTGTATCGGGGAGGAAATTGATGATTCGGGTAGAAGTGGCCTACGCCCGGCCTGACAAGCAGGAAATCGTGTCGTTGACGGTGCCGGAAGGCACGACCGCGCTGGAGGCGGTGAAACTCTCGGGGATCACCGATATTTTCCCGGAGGTGGATCCGGATTCAAATGACATGGGCATCTTCGGAAAGATGATCAAGGATCCGGCCGCCCACGAATTACGGGAAGGTGATCGCGTGGAGCTGTATCGGCCCCTGAAGATCGACCCGAAACAGGCGCGCCTGAATCGGGCAAAAAAGAAGGGCGCCTGAGCGGGGGTCAGTAGGCGGGGGTTTCCTCAAGCAACTGCGCTTCATAATGGGAAAAGCTGTCACCATCATAGTAGACGATAATGCGTTGCTCGCGGATGTCGGCGCCTCTTGGCTGGAATGTGTAGACGTAGTATTCCCGGGAGAGGTCCACGGGATTGATGGTCAGCGGTGTGCCAAGTAGCGCGTGGACCTGGCTGCGGGGCATGCCGGCGTTGAGCGAAGTGAGCTCTTCGTCGGTCACAATGTTGCCCTGCTGGACGTTGATCTTGTAGACACCGGGGAAGACACAACCGGCCATAAAGAGAGTGAGAATGAGAGCTGTGATCTTTTGCATCGCCGGGGGAAATCCTCTATCTTGAAATCGCCTGCCAGAGGCAGATGTGACACGGGTTGACCGTTAAATGGCGGCTTCATCATACCGAAAGCCGTGAGGCACACCAAAGAGCGAATAGTAACATGCCATCTGAAAACGCCGAATTACGAAAAGTCGGTCTGAAGGTTACCCTGCCGCGGGTCAAGATCTTCAACATTCTGGAAAGCGCCGAAGAGCACCATCTGAGTGCCGAAGACGTTTACAAGAAGCTGCTTGAGCAGGGAGATGACGTGGGACTGGCAACCGTCTACCGGGTGCTGACTCAGTTCGAGGCGGCTGGCCTGGTACTGCGCCACAACTTCGAGGGAGGCCATGCGGTCTTTGAAATGGCGGGCGATGATCATCACGACCACATGGTGTGTACCCGCACCGGTGAGGTCATCGAGTTTGTGGACGAGGTGATCGAGGAGCGTCAGAAGAAGATCGCCGAGGAGCATGGCTATGAGATCGTGGATCACAGCCTGATTCTCTATGTGAAGCCGGCCAAAGCCAGAGAAGGCGAATAGCAGAGAACACAAAAAAAGGGGGGCAGGTATCAAGCTGCCCCCGAACAGCTCTCAGGATCGAGAGGGGTAGAGGTTCTGGTCCGCCGTCAGTGGTGGGTAGCCTGCCCCTTGGAAAACATCTCCCGGGCATGGGCAATGGTCTGCTCGGTCATATCCACACCACCCAGCATTCTCGCCACTTCACTGACCCTTCCCTTGTCGTCGAGAGCTTCAATTTTCGAGAAGGTTGCGTCTTTTTCCGTAAATTTGCTGACAAACAGGTGTTGATGGCACTGCGCCGCCACCTGCGGCAGGTGGGTTACGCACAGCACCTGGCCGTTGCTGCCGAGGGTGCGCAGCAGCTTTCCGACCACTTCAGCGGTGCCGCCGCCGATGCCGACATCCACTTCGTCGAACACCAGGGTAGGCGTAGTGGAGGTCTGCGCGACCACCACCTGGATAGCCAGGCTGATCCGGGACAGCTCACCACCGGAGGCCACTTTCGCCAGGGAGCGTGCCGGCTGGCCCGGGTTGGCACTGACCAGGAACTCGATGTCCTCCATGCCATGAGGGGCAGGTTGCTCATCACTGTTACGGTTCAGGTGGGTGACAAACTGCACTGACGGCATGCTCAGCTGGGCAAGCTCCCCGGCAATGCGCTGGTCCAGTTCCACGGCGGCTTTCTGCCGGGCTTCGGTGAGCTGGCTGGCCAGTTCGTCAAAGCCGGCGCGTTGTTTCTCCAGCTCTGCTTCCAGTTGCTCCAGGCTGCCTTCGCCGCCGTCCAATTCGGCCAACTCACCGCCCAGGCGGGCATGCAGTTCCGGCAGTTCTTCCGGGGTGATGCGGTGTTTGCGGGCCATCTGGTAGATGGCGCTCAGCCGCTCCTCGACCTCGGCGAGGCGGGCAGGGTCCGCTTCGTAATCCTCCACGAACCGGCGCAGGTTGTCGCCGGCTTCGGAAACCTGAATATGGGCCTCGTTCAGCATCTGGATGGTGTCGGCCAGGGCGGGCACCTCCACCGGTAGCTGTTCGAGTTGCTGCAGGGCCTGGCGGATCAGGCCCGAGGCACTGGTCTCCTCCTCGGTACAGAGCAGGGCGGCCTGGTGGCTGCTGTGCAGTACTGAATCCGCCTGGCTCAGCTGGGCCTGTTCCTGTTCCAGGGCTTCCTGTTCGCCGTCTTCGAGGGCCAGACGGCCCAGCTCTTCCACCTGGTAGCGCAGCAGTTGCAGTCGGGCTTCTGTCTCATCGGCATTCTGTTGCCGTTCGGTCAGGCGCTGGCGGGTCTGGTGCCAGGCTTTCCAGGCGGCGCGGGTATCGGCGGCCAGGGTTTCAATGCCGGCGAATTCGTCGAGCAGTTTGCGGTGGGTTTCCTTGCGCAGCAGGGACTGATGCTGATGCTGGCTGTGGATATCCATCAGCAGGCCGCCCAGTTCCTTCAGGTGTGCCAGGGGGCAGGGCTGGCCGTTGATGTAGGCCCGGGAGCGGCCGTCCTTGCTGATTACCCGGCGCAGGATGCAGTCGTTGTCATCGTCCAGTTCGTGCTGGTCCAGCCACGCCACCGCCCCGGGAATGTCGCTGACATCGAAGGTGGCGGTAATATCCGCCCGCTTGGCGCCATGACGAACGGCCCCGGCATCTGCGCGGCCACCCATGGCAAGCCCGAGGGCATCAAGGACGATGGATTTGCCCGCACCGGTCTCGCCGGTCAGCGCCGTCATACCCTTGTTGAACTGGAGTTCCACTCGTTCGGCAATGGCGTAATTGGAAACCGTAAGTTGTGTGAGCATGGGTAACCTCCGCTCCCGGTTCAGAATCCGTTGTTGAGTGCTTGGCGGTGCCTGTCTGAAATACTGGCTTTACATACAGTGACTGTAAATATATACAGGGTTTTGCCGGTTTGTAAACCTCCGGACGGGATTTTCTTCGCGAATACGGAGGAAAATGGTTGAAACCGGACGAGCGGGCCCCATATCCGTTCGCAAATACAGTTTTCCGGCTCGCTTCGGCCGGGAGCACATTTCAACCGGCCGTGTTGTCAGGCCGCTGGAGATTTAGCAGGAGAAGTCATGAGCACTGACGAGAACCGCAACGAACAGGCAGAGGAATTGAAGGAAGCGACCGAGGCGGCTGCTGAGGAAGCGCAGGCAACCGGGGACGCAGCCCCGGAAGGCGAGGAGGTTTCCGAAGTGGAAGCCCTCAACGCGCAGGTCCAGGAGCTCAAGGACCAGATGCTGCGTACCCAGGCGGAAATGCAGAACGTGCGTCGCCGCTCCGAGATCGATGTCGAGAAGGCCCACAAGTTCGCACTCGAGAAGTTCGTGAAGGAACTGCTGCCGGTGGCTGACAGCCTGGAGAAAGCGGTTGAAAGCACCGAGGGCCAGGAAGAGTCCGGTGAATTGGTGGCTTCCATCCGTGAGGGTGTGGAAATGACTCTCGATCTGTTCATGAAGAGCCTGGCGAAGTTCAATGTCGAGCAGCTGAACCCGGTGGGTGAGCCGTTCGATCCGCAGCAGCATGAGGCCATGTCCATGGTGCCGGCACCGGACGCCGAGCCCAACAGCGTGGTCAACGTGGTGCAGAAGGGCTACCTGTTGAACGGCCGTGTGGTGCGCCCGGCGATGGTCATCGTTGCCAGGGACGAGTAACGAAAAATTCGCCGGCGGGCTTGAAAAGCCGATTAAAGCGCCAATATAGCGAGTAAATAGCGAGAAGCCGGGGCGACATACTCCGGGAAAGCATTCAGAAGATTTGGAGTGATTCGATGAGCAAGATTATTGGTATCGACCTGGGAACCACAAACTCCTGTGTGGCCATCATGGATGGCGACAAGGTAAAGGTAATCGAGAACGCCGAGGGTGATCGCACCACCCCGTCCATCATTGCCTACACCGAAGACGGCGAAACCCTGGTTGGTCAGTCTGCCAAGCGCCAGGCCGTTACCAACCCGGCCAACACCCTTTACGCCATCAAGCGTCTGATCGGTCGTCGTTTCGAGGACGATGTGGTCCAGAAGGACATCAAGATGGTGCCCTACAAGATCGTCAAGGCCGACAACGGTGACGCCTGGGTTGAAGTGAAGGGCCAGAAGATGGCGCCGCCGCAGGTGTCTGCAGAAGTTCTGAAGAAAATGAAGAAGACTGCTGAAGACTACCTGGGCGAGAAAATAACCGAGGCGGTTATCACCGTTCCGGCCTACTTCAACGACAGCCAGCGTCAGGCCACCAAGGACGCTGGCAGGATCGCCGGTCTGGAAGTGAAGCGGATCATCAACGAGCCGACCGCAGCTGCCCTGGCTTATGGCCTGGACAAGAAGAGCGGCGACCGTACTGTCGCAGTCTATGACCTGGGCGGTGGTACCTTCGACCTGTCCATCATCGAGATTGCTGATGTGGACGGCGAGCACCAGTTCGAAGTACTGGCCACCAACGGTGACACCTTCCTGGGTGGTGAAGACTTCGACCTGAAAGTGATCGAATACCTGGCGGACCAGTTCAAGAAAGACAGCGGTATCGACCTGCGTGGCGACTCCCTGGCGATGCAGCGCCTGAAGGAAGCGGCCGAGAAAGCGAAGATCGAGCTGTCCAGCAGCCAGCAGACCGACGTGAACCTGCCATACATCACAGCGGACCAGAGCGGTCCCAAGCACATGAACGTCAAGCTTACCCGTGCCAAGCTGGAATCCCTGGTCGAGGACCTGGTCCAGCGCAGCCTGGAGCCGTGTAAGGTGGCTCTGAAGGATTCCGGCATGAAGGCGTCCGAAATTGACGAGGTTATCCTGGTTGGCGGTCAGACCCGTATGCCGCTGGTGCAGGAGAAGGTAAAAGAGTTCTTCGGCAAGGAGCCGCGCAAGGACGTGAACCCGGATGAAGCGGTTGCCGTGGGTGCTGCCATCCAGGCGGCCGTACTGTCCGGTCACGTTAAGGATGTTCTGCTGCTGGACGTAACCCCGCTGACCCTGGGTATCGAAACCATGGGCGGCGTGGCGACTCCGCTGATCGAGAAGAACACCACGATCCCGACCAAGAAGTCGCAGACCTTCTCCACAGCGGAAGACAACCAGACTGCCGTGACCATCCACGTCGTTCAGGGCGAACGCAAGCAGGCGGCACAGAACAAGTCCCTGGGTCGTTTCGACCTGACGGACATTCCGCCGGCGCCGCGCGGTGTACCGCAGATTGAAGTAACTTTCGACATCGACGCCAATGGCATCCTGAACGTGTCCGCGAAGGACAAGGCCACCGGCAAAGAGCAATCCATCGTGATCAAGGCTTCTTCCGGCCTGAACGAGGAGGAAATCGAAAAGATGGTGCGTGATGCCGAGGCCAATGCCGAGGAAGATCGCAAGTTCGAAGAGCTGGTCCAGGCCCGCAACCAGGGTGACGCCATGGTTCACGCCGTGCGCAAGACCCTGAGCGAAGCCGGCGACAAGGTCAGCGAGAGCGAAAAAGAGTCCATCGAGGCTTCTATCAAGGAGCTGGAGGAAGCGCTGGAAGGTTCGAACAAGGAAGATATCGAGGCCAAGACCCAGAAGCTGACCGAAGTGTCTTCCGAGCTGGCCCAGAAGATGTACGCGGATCAGGCCGACCAGGCGCAGCAGGCTGGCGGGCAGGAAGGTGCCCAGTCCCAGTCAGCTGACGACGCCGTCGACGCCGAGTTCGAGGAAGTCAAAGACGACGACAAGAAGTAAATCTGACGTACCTCAGGTAGCTGGAAAACGCGGGGAATTCTCCGCGTTTTCCGCGTTATAAATACAGGGTTTTATAGCATGGCCAAGCGCGATTATTACGAAGTTCTCGGTGTATCCCGGGACGCGGACGAGAAGGACATCAAGCGGGCTTACCGTAAGCTCGCCATGAAATACCACCCGGACCGTAACCCGGACGACGAAAACGCCGAGAGTAAATTCAAAGAGGCCAGCGAAGCCTACGACGTACTGGCGGATTCCAGTAAGCGTGCCGCCTATGACCAGTTCGGTCACGCCGGCGTTGATGGTCAGGCCGGCGGCGGCTTCGGCGGCGGTGGCGCCAGCTTCTCCGACATCTTCGGGGATGTATTCGGGGACATCTTCGGCGGCGGTGGTCGCGGCCGCAACACCCGCGGTGCCGATCTGCGCTACACCCTTGAGCTGGACCTTGAAGAAGCGGTCAGGGGCAAGAACGTCAAGATCACCATTCCTGGCCACGAAAAATGCGAAGCCTGTGATGGCAGTGGGGCCGAAAAGGGTTCAGGTGTCGAGACCTGTGGTACCTGTAAGGGTATGGGACAAGTCCGCATGCAGCAGGGTTTCTTCGCCGTACAGCAGGCCTGTCCGACCTGTCGGGGTTCCGGCCAGATCATCAGGAACCCCTGCAAGGTGTGCCGGGGCCAGGGTCGGGTACGGAAAGAGAAAACCCTCTCCGTCAAAGTGCCGCCCGGTGTGGATACCGGTGATCGCATCCGTCTCTCCGGTGAAGGAGAAATGGGTGTCGACGGTGGACCTCCCGGCGACCTGTATGTCCAGATCGCAGTGCGCGAACACTCTATCTTTACCCGCGAGGGCCGCAACCTGTATTGCGAAGTCCCCATCAGCATCGTGGACGCTGCCCTCGGTGGTGAGCTGGAAGTGCCCACCCTCGATGGCCGTGTGAAACTCAAGATCCCGCCTGGAACCCAGACCGGCAAACTGTTCCGCCTGCGCAACAAGGGCGTCAGCCCGGTCCGTGGCGGTCCTGCCGGTGACCTGCTGTGTCGTGTGGTAGTGGAAACCCCGATCAACCTCACCAGGCGACAGAAAGAGTTGCTGGAAGAATTCCAGCAAACACTGGACGGTGGCAACGGCACCCACCATGCTCCGAAGAAAACCTCCTGGTTCGAGGGTGTGAAAAGCTTCTTCGATGAAATGAAATTCTGAGCGTGAGCCAAACAAGGGAAAAGCGGACATGAGGGTAGCAATCATCGGCGCCGCCGGGCGCATGGGCAAAGTCCTGATCGAAGCCGTCGATGGCACCGAAGGCCTGGAGCTGGGCGCCGCCATTGTCGAACCGGGTAGCAGTCTGGTTGGCGCCGACGCGGGCGAACTCAGCGGCGTCGGCAAAACCGGCATCAGAATGGTCGGCAGCCTGGCAGACGCCAAGGACGACTTCGATGTACTCATCGACTTCACCTTCCCGGACCTGACCCTGGAAAACACTGAATTCTGCAAGGTTAACGGCAAGATGCTCATCGTCGGCACCACTGGCATGTCCGGCGCGGAAAAAGAGCAACTGGCCATGGCTGCAGAATCCATCCCGGTGGTGTTCGCGCCTAACATGAGCGTCGGCGTCAACGTCGTCCTCAACCTGCTGCGCACCGCGGCGGCAACCCTGGGCGACGACTACGATGTCGAAATCATCGAAGCCCACCACCGCCACAAGAAAGATGCGCCTTCCGGCACTGCCCTGCGCATGGGCGAAGTGGTTGCCGACGCCCTCGGTCGCGATCTAAAGGAATGTGCCGTCTACGGCCGCGAAGGCTTCACCGGCGAGCGCACCCGCAAGGAAATCGGCTTCGAAACCATCCGCGCCGGTGACGTGGTCGGCGACCACACCGTCCTGTTCGCCACCGAAGGCGAACGCATCGAAGTGACCCACAAGGCAAGCAGTCGCATGACGTTTGCGAAGGGCGCAATGCGGGCGGCGCTTTGGCTGAAGGGTAAGCCTGCTGGTCTTTACGACATGCAGGATGTTCTCAACCTGAAAGGATGACTCCAATCCCCTGCCGGATTACCGGTCAAGCTCCTGCCCGGTGCTCCGTCCAAGCACGGAGGAGGGACATTTCCCGTGGACAGAAAGCGCCAAATTTCCTACAATAAGGCGGTTTGACTGCACCAAGCGTACCTTTGCACAACGTTTCTGAAAAAGCGGGACCGAGCCAAGACTCCGTCTCGCTTTTTTGCAACCTGAATTTGCGCTTGCGTTCCTGTTCGTGACGAACCGATACGCCACTCGATGAGGATACAAGCCTTGAGCACACCAGCAATCCTTGCACTCGCAGACGGAAGCCTCTTCTACGGCACCGCCATGGGCGCTGACGGAGAAACCAGCGGCGAGGTGGTATTCAACACCGCCATGACCGGCTACCAGGAAATCCTGACCGATCCGTCCTACTCCCGCCAGATCGTCACACTGACGTATCCGCACATCGGCAACACCGGTGTCAACGAAGAGGATATCGAATCCGACCGCATCCAGGCCGCCGGCCTGATCATCCGCGACCTGCCCCTGCTGGCCAGCAACTGGCGCAGCCAGGGAAGCCTCCAGGACTACCTGCGAAGCAACAACATTGTTGGAATTGCCGACATCGACACCCGCCGTCTGACCCGAATTCTCCGGGACAAGGGTTCCCAGAATGGTGCCGTCGTTGCCGGTGAAAATGCCACTCCCGAGCGTGCCCTGGAGCTGGCCAAGGCGTTCCCGGGCCTCAAAGGCATGGACCTCGCCAGAGAGGTCACCTGCGACAAACCCTGGCAATGGAGTCAGACCGAGTGGACCCTGGGCACCGGGTATGGCGAGCGCACCGAGGCAAGATTCAGGGTGGTAGCCTGGGATTACGGTGTCAAGCTGAACATCCTGCGCATGCTGGCGGCGCGCGGTTGCGACATCACCGTAGTACCGGCGCAGACCCCGGCTTCCGAAGTGCTGGCCATGAATCCGGACGGCATTTTCCTGTCCAACGGCCCGGGTGACCCCGAGCCCTGTGACTACGCCATCAAGGCCATCCAGGAAGTACTGGAAACCGGAATCCCGGTCTTCGGCATCTGCCTCGGCCACCAGTTGCTGGCCCTGGCCAGTGGCGCCAAAACCATGAAGATGGGCCATGGCCACCACGGCGCCAACCATCCGGTTCAGGATATTGCCAAAGGCACCGTGATGATCACCAGCCAGAACCACGGCTTTGCCGTGGACGAGGCAACACTGCCCGCAAACGTTGAGGCGACTCACAAGTCCCTGTTTGACGGCACACTGCAGGGCATCCGGCGGACCGACAAGCCGGCCTACAGCTTCCAGGGTCACCCGGAAGCCAGCCCCGGTCCCCACGACGTGGCGCCCCTGTTTGACGGGTTTATCCGCCTGATGGAAACGCGGTCCTCCTGAGTGCGGGTCGCTCCGGAAAGCTCACAGGCGCCGCGTTTTGCGCTGCAAGAATTCAAAAGTTGCTGACAGGTTTACCAAGACATGCCAAAACGTACAGACATCCAAAGCATCCTGATCCTGGGCGCCGGACCCATCGTGATCGGGCAGGCGTGCGAATTTGATTACTCCGGAGCCCAGGCCTGCAAGGCCCTGCGTGAAGAGGGTTACCGGGTGATCCTGGTGAATTCCAACCCGGCTACCATCATGACCGACCCGGTCATGGCTGATGCCACCTACATCGAGCCGATTACCTGGAAGACGGTCGAGAAAATCATCGAGAAAGAGCAGCCGGACGCGCTGCTGCCCACCATGGGCGGCCAGACCGCACTGAACTGCGCCCTGGACCTGGAAAGGCACGGCATCCTGGAGAAACACGGTGTCGAGATGATCGGTGCCAACGCCGACACCATCGACAAGGCCGAGGACCGGGACCGCTTTGACAAGGCCATGAAGAGAATCGGCCTGGAGTGCCCGCGAGCCGCCATTGCCCACTCCATGGACGAAGCCTGGAAAGTGGCCGGGGACATAGGCTTCCCGTGCATTATCCGTCCGTCCTTCACCATGGGCGGCTCCGGGGGCGGTATCGCCTACAACAAGGACGAGTTCGAGGAAATCTGCACCCGCGGTCTGGATCTGTCCCCGACCAACGAACTGCTGATCGACGAGTCCCTGATCGGCTGGAAAGAGTATGAGATGGAAGTTGTCCGGGACAAGAACGACAACTGCATCATCGTCTGCTCCATCGAGAACTTCGATGCCATGGGCGTACACACCGGTGACTCCATCACCGTGGCTCCGGCGCAGACCCTCACCGATAAGGAATACCAGATCATGCGCAACGCCTCCCTGGCGGTCCTGCGTGAGATCGGTGTGGAAACCGGCGGCTCCAACGTCCAGTTCGGTATCAACCCGGACACCGGGCGCATGGTCGTCATCGAGATGAACCCGCGGGTGTCCCGCTCCTCGGCGCTGGCCTCCAAGGCCACCGGCTTTCCGATCGCCAAGGTCGCCGCCAAGCTGGCGGTGGGCTATACGCTCGATGAGCTGCGCAACGAAATCACCGGTGGTGTGACCCCGGCCTCGTTCGAGCCGTCCATCGACTACGTGGTCACCAAGATCCCCCGGTTCACCTTCGAGAAATTCCCCCAGGCCGACGCCCGCCTGACTACCCAGATGAAATCCGTCGGTGAGGTCATGGCCATCGGCCGGACCTTCCAGGAATCCCTGCAGAAAGCCCTGCGCGGGCTGGAAGTGGGTTCCGAAGGCTTCGACGAAAAACTCGAGGACCTGGATTCCGAGAATTCCCGGGAAACCCTGACCCGCGAACTGAACGTACCCGGCGCCGACCGCATCTGGTACATCGGTGACGCCTTCCGCGCCGGCCTGACCGTGGACGACGTGTTCGCCCACACCAGGGTGGATCCCTGGTACCTGGTGCAGATCGAAGACCTGATCAAAGAAGAGCAGGCGCTGAAGAGTGCCGGCAAGGCCGACATCGACCAGGCCACCCTGTTCCGTCTCAAGCGCAAGGGCTTCTCCGACGCCCGCCTGGCCAAACTGCTGGGCATCTCCGAAGTGAGCCTGCGCAAGCTGCGCCACGACCTGGGCATCCGCCCGGTGTATAAGCGCGTGGATACCTGCGCCGCCGAGTTTGCCTCCGACACCGCGTACATGTACTCCACCTATGAGGAGGAGTGCGAAGCGGATGCCAGCGACCGTGAGAAGATCGTGGTGATCGGCGGCGGCCCGAACCGGATCGGCCAGGGCATCGAATTCGACTATTGCTGTGTGCACGCGGCCCTGGCCATGCGTGAGGACGGCTACGAAACCATCATGATCAACTGCAACCCGGAGACCGTGTCCACCGACTACGACACCTCCGACCGGTTGTACTTCGAGCCGATCACCCTGGAAGACGTGCTGGAAATCATCCATGTCGAGAAGCCCAGGGGTGTGATTGTCCAGTACGGCGGCCAGACCCCGCTGAAACTGGCCCGTGGCCTGGAAGCGGCCGGAGTGCCAATCATCGGTACCAGCCCGGACGCCATCGACCGTGCCGAGGACCGGGAACGGTTCCAGCAGATGATCACCCGTCTGGGCCTGAAACAGCCCCGGAACGCCACCGTCCGCAGCCACGAGGAAGGCATCCTGGCGGCCCGGGACATCGGTTACCCACTGGTGGTGCGCCCGTCCTACGTACTGGGTGGCCGGGCCATGGAAATCGTCTATGATGAAGAAGAACTGGTGCGCTATATGCGCAACGCCGTGCTGGTGTCCAACGACAGCCCGGTGCTGCTGGATCACTTTCTGAATGCCGCCATCGAGGTGGACATCGACGCCATCTGTGACGGTGAGGATGTGGTCATCGGCGGCATCATGCAGCACATCGAGCAGGCCGGCGTACACTCCGGTGACTCCGCCTGTTCATTGCCGCCGTACACCCTGTCCCAGCAGGTTCAGGATGAGATGCGCGATGCCGTGAAAAAGATGGCCATCGAGCTGGATGTGATCGGCCTGATGAACGTGCAGCTGGCCTGGCAGGACGGCGAGATCTACGTGATCGAGGTGAACCCGCGGGCCTCCCGTACCGTTCCGTTCGTGTCCAAGGCCATTGGTGTGTCTCTGGCTGCAGTTGCGGCCCGGGTCATGTCCGGCAAGACACTGAAGGAGCTTGGTTTTACCCATGAAATCGTGCCGCGCTACTATGCGGTGAAGGAATCGGTGTTCCCGTTCAACAAGTTCCCGGCCGTTGACCCGATCCTGGGCCCGGAGATGAAGTCTACCGGTGAGGTCATGGGCCTGGGTGACAGCTTCGATGAGGCCTTTGCCAAGGCGGCCCTGGCCGTGGGTGAACGCCTGCCGGACAAGGGCACCGCCTTTATGTCCGTGCGGGACGTGGACAAGCCCGGTGCCGCCAGGGTTGCCCGGGACCTGGTCGATGCCGGCTTCAGGATCATTGCCACCACCGGTACCGCGAAGGCGCTGGAAGCCGCCGGGATCGAGGTTGAGCGGGTGAACAAGGTCCGTGAGGGCCGTCCGCACATCGTGGATGCCATCAAGAACGGCAAGGTGCAGCTGATTATCAACACCACTGAAGGTCGCAAGGCGATTTTCGACTCGGCGCAGATCCGCCAGTCTGCCCTGCAGGCCAAGGTGACCTATACAACGACACTGGCGGGTGGCGAAGCCTTCTGCCGGGCCATCAAGTTCGGTCCGGAACGTACTGTTCGTCGCCTCCAGGATCTACACTCAGGAAAGTAAGACTATGGCTGACAGAGTACCCATGACCAAGGCGGGAGAAGCCCGCCTCCGCGAGGAGCTTAAGAAGCTGAAGTCCGAAGATCGTCCGCAGGTGATCGCGGCGATTGCCGAAGCTCGTGAACACGGCGATCTCAAGGAAAACGCCGAGTACCATGCTGCCCGTGAGCAGCAGGGCTTCATCGAGGGCCGGATTCAGGAAATCGAAAGCAAGCTCGCCTCCTCCCAGGTGATTGACGTCACCACCATGGAAAACACCGGCAAGGTCATCTTCGGCACCACTGTGCACCTGGTGAACGTGGACACTGACGAAGAAGTGACTTACCAGATTGTCGGCGAGGACGAAGCCGACATCAAGAAGGCCAAGCTCTCCATCTCATCCCCGATTGCTCGTGCCCTGGTGGGTAAGGACGAGGGCGACGTGGTGGCGATCCGGGTGCCCTCAGGTACCGTGGAGTATGAAATTGCCAAGGTGGAGTACATCTAAGGTATTCCAGGCAACAAAAAGCCGGCTGGGGGACTCCCCTGGCCGGTTTTTTGTTACTGCGATTTGGCCACCGAAGGGCCAGAAAAGAAAAGATGAAAAGATTTTCCAGCCACTAAACCCACGAAAGAACACGAAATCAAAAGACTAAAAATCAGTATCTTTGGTCAGTTTTTCGTGTTCTTTCGTGGATTTCGTGGCCAATACGTCTTTAGTTTTATCTTTTGCTTTTTTCCGTGTTCTTCCGTGGATACCGTGGCAAAAAAATCATTTATTTCTTAAAAGGTTGGACAGTTTCGGATTCGGCTGCCTGGCCCGGCGCAGGATCACGGCGATCTTGCCGATGGTCTGCACCAGCTCGGCGCCGGAGGCTTCGCACAGGGCGTCAATCGCCTCGCGGCGCACGTCGCGGTCGGGGCTGGCCACCTTGATCTTGATCAGTTCGTGATCGTTCAGTGCACGCTCCAGTTCTTCCTGGAGTCCCTCGGACAGGCCTTTGTCTCCCACGATGATCACGGGTTTCAGGTTGTGGGCGATGGCCCGGTATTCCCGGCGCTGTTCCGGCGAAAGACTCATGATGAAATCTCTTTATAGGTGCAATTAACAAGAGGTCAGCGGCGTATTCGCTGGCATAATCGTATAATTGGTGCATTGTAACAGATCGCCCGGCCCCGAAAATGTTTGTTAACCCGTATCGATGGTGATCGCGGTCGGTCTGTACCGGAAAGATCTGGAGGTAGGTTTGGCTCGCTCCAAGTCCAGCGATCGCTGGCTGAAGGAACATTTCGACGACGTTTGGGTCAGAAAGTCGCAGGAAGAAGGATATCGGTCCCGCGCCAGCTACAAACTCGTTGAGCTGGACAAGAAGGACAAGTTGTTTCGGCCGGGCCAATTGGTGGTGGATCTCGGTGCTGCGCCTGGCGGCTGGTCCCAGGTGGCCGTGGAGCGTGTGGGGGACAAGGGTGTGGTGATCGCCAGCGACATCCTGCCCATGGATCCGATACCCGGTGTGGACTTTGTCCAGGGCGATTTTACCGAGGATGAAGTCTTCGAAAGGCTGCTGGAATTGTTGGGCGACCGTCAGGCCGATGTTGTAATTTCGGATATGGCACCCAATATGAGTGGTATGGCTGCGGTAGATATTCCGCGGGCGATGGGGCTGGTGGAACTGGCCCTGGATATGGCCCGGCAGGTACTGCGGCCCGGAGGGATGTTTGTTGCCAAGGTGTTTCAGGGTGAAGGCTTTGATGCATTGCTGGCAGATATGCGCGACAGCTTCAGGACCGTTGTAAGCCGGAAGCCGGACTCTTCCCGGGCAAGGTCGAGAGAGGTCTACCTGGTGGGGAAGGGTTTCAGGGGGTGAGGTAAGTCGGGCGCAGATAAAAGCTTTGATCTGACCCCGTCTTCAACTCTGAACCCGGGTAACACTGCCAGATTGTGGCCGCTACGGATGGGCCGTTTCTGGTGGACGAGCGTACAATTGGTGTAAGGTGTCGGAAAAGGTTGTCTTTGATAAGGCTCCCTTCAATTCACAGGTGATGATCCTTGAACGATATGGCAAAAAATCTGGTTCTCTGGCTGATAATAGCCGCTGTGCTGCTGATGGTGTTTCAGAATTTTTCTCCCACCACCACCGGCCAACAAGTCAACTATTCCCAGTTCGTACAGATGGTCCAGCAGGGCCAGGTACAGCAGGTGACCATTGACGGTCTGGAAATCCAGGGCACCCGCGATGACGGTTCCCGGTTCCAGACAATCCGGCCCCAGGTGGCGGATAACAAGCTGATGGACGACCTGCTGACGAACAACGTCGAGGTGATCGGTAAGGAGCCTGAGCGCCAGAGCCTGTGGACACAGCTGCTGGTGGCAGCGTTCCCGATACTGATCATAATCGCTCTATTCGTCTTCTTCATGCGCCAGATGCAGGGCGGCGGTGGCGGCAAAGGCCCCATGTCGTTCGGCAAGAGCAAAGCGCGTCTGATGAGTGAAGACCAGATCAAGACCACCTTTGCGGACGTCGCTGGTGTCGACGAAGCCAAGGAAGACGTCAAGGAGCTGGTGGACTTCCTTCGTGATCCGAGCAAGTTCCAGCGTCTTG
>JAXHVJ010000041.1:0-23087 GCA_034189235.1 Pseudomonadota bacterium | reverse complement strand
CGCCGATGCATCCACAGGTACTGGTCGGGTGCTTTACGAATTTCGTTTTCAATTACTGCATTGATGCGCGTGGCATCTGCAAGATCATCTCCGCTCGGGAAATTTTCCAAAGGAGGGTGGAAACAGATGTCGTAGCCCGGCTTGTCTTGCCGGCGGAAGTGGCTGAAGGGCACCACCTTGCAGCCGCTGCGCCCGGCAATCCGCGAGGGGGCGGTAATTGTGCCGGCAGGGATACCAAAAAAGGGGGCGAACACGATATCTTTGCGGCCATAATCCTGATCAGTGGCATACCAGACCGCACGGTTTTTGCGCAGGCAGCGGAACAGTCCCCGGATATCCCTGGCGCCCAGAACGGTGCCATAGCGCCGGCCCCGGGCGCGGGTCATGACGGCGTTCATGAGCGGGTTATTGTGGTCACGCTGCATGATGTCAGCCTCAATAAACTCGGTTACCAGGCTGCCACCAAGGTCCAGCGTACTGTAGTGACCACCCAGTAGCAGAACGCCGTGGCCGGCCGCCAATGCTTCCTTGAAATATTCCAGTCCGTGAATTCGGGTAATGCCGGTCATTCTGGCGGGGTCCCGAAACCAGGCAATGCCAATCTCCATCAAGCCGATGCCATTGGCAATGAAGGTGCCACGCACCAACGCTGCCCGCTGCTTGTCGCTGAGCTCAGGAAAGCACAGGCGAATATTGGTTTCGGTAATGTGCCGGCGGCTTTTTGCGAGTTTCCATGCAATAAGTCCGATCCCTTTTCCAAGCAACCACTGGAAACGGATGGGCAGGTGTGCAGCCAGCCACATGGCACCGATGCCGAGCCAGGTTGGCCACCAGCGGGGATGCAGGTAAGCTGAGTAGTCAGTGTTTCGGGACTTTTGGCGGTATTTCTTTTGCAAAATTCCTGTTCCTGAATCGACAAACTTCTTGTCCAGGGGCAAGATGCCCCGCGACAGAATAACGGCATTATCATAACGCATCGTTTCGCCGGGAGCCCCCGTGTTGCTGTTCATTTATTCCCAGTTAATAAGGCTGGCTTTGCCATTCATCCTGTTTCGGCTGTGGTGGCGTGGCCGTCGTGCGCCCGGGCGTCGTGAAAACTGGTGGCATCGCCTGGGCATTGTGCCGGAAATCCCGGGGGCGGTCATCTGGGTACACGCCGTGTCAGTGGGTGAAACGATTGCCGCCGGGCCGATGGTGAGGCGGCTACTGGTAAGCAAGCCTGATGCCACCATTCTGATGACGGCCATGACCGACACCGGTCTGGCTCAGGCCCGCAAGATGTTTGGTAACCGGGTACGCTATGCCTACGCACCCTATGATACCCCCGGTTCCATTCGCCGGTTTCTCAATCGCACCCGTCCCCGCATTCTGGTCATCATGGAAACCGAGATCTGGCCCAACATGATACGCCAGAGCCGGGCCCGCGGCGTTCCGGTTTTCCTGATCAATGCCCGCCTGTCCGAACGCTCTGCCCGGGGTTATGAACGGATCCGGAGCCTTGTATTACCGATCATGCAGAGCATCAGCTGGGTGGCGGCTCAGGCCGGGAAGGATGCCGAGCGCTTCCGGCGTATTGGCGTGGTGCCGGACAAGGTGGAAGTCACCGGCAGCATCAAGTTTGATGTGGATATACCACCGGATGTCCGGCAGGCCGCCCGGGATCTCCGCAAGCGGCTGGCGGGGCGACCGGTCTGGATTGCCGGCAGTACCCATGGTGGCGAGGACGCCCAGTTACTGACAGCCCACCAGGAATTGCTGGTTGTCTATCCGGAGGCGCTCCTGATCCTGGTGCCAAGGCACCCGGAACGATTCGATTCGGTGGCCAACAAGGCCTTGTCCAAAGGGCTGACAGTTGCCAGACGTTCCCGGGGCGAGGATCCGGCGGTTGCCCGGGTTTACCTTGGCGACACCATGGGTGAGCTGATAATGCTCTACGGTGCCAGTGACATTGCCTTTGTCGGTGGTTCGCTGGTTGAGCGGGGTGGTCACAATCCCCTGGAGCCTGCGAGCTGGGGAATCCCGGTGTTTTCCGGCCCCCATGTGTTTAATTTCGAAACCATCTATCAACGCCTGCTGGATGATACCGGCGTCAGGATCGTGGCCAATGCCGAAGAGCTGGCGACCTTCCTGATATCCCTGTTCAGTCACCCCGCGGAGCGGGAGGCGATCGGCCGGCGCGCATTATCAGTGGTGAACAAGAACCGGGGCGCGCTGGAAAAAGTGGTCGAGAGAATTATCGAGCGGGTTTGAAGTGAGTGGCGGGCCGTGTGGCTGCCCGCCAGGTCAGGGCAGGTCTTTATCGGGCCGGATTGTCCAGGGTCTGTTTCTCGTTGGCCAACGCTTCGATGCCCGGGGCGGTTTCGCTCAGCCAGTTGTTCAGATCTATCAGATCCTGCGGGCTCAGGGTGCCGGCGGCCTGCTTCAGCTGGAGCGTGTTGATCACGTAGTCATAACGGGCATTGGCATAGTCACGCAACGACACGTAATAGGCGCGTTCCGCATCCAGCACTTCCACGATATTCCGGGTACCCACTTCATAACCGGCACGGGTGGCATCCAGTGCGCTACGGCGGGAAATGATGGTCTGTGACAGCGCCGAAGCGGTCTCAATGTTGTTGTTCACGGTCAGGAACAGGCTGCGGGTATTCACCCGGACGTCCCGGCGAACAGTGTTGAGCTGCTCTTGCGCTACGGTAACCAGGGACCGTTGCTGTCGAACGCCGGCCTGGGTACCGCCACCGGTATACAGGGGCACTTTCAGTTCCAGGCCAATGACGCCCTGGGTCCCTTCGGACTGGTTGCGGCTGCCGCCGTTAATGTCGCTGTCACCGTAGGACGCGGTCAGATCCAGGGTCGGGTAATGGCCGGATTTGGCAACCCTCAGGTTGGCCTCGCTGGTGTTGAGGTCATAGATCGTGGACTGAATGGACCAGTTCTGCTCAAGTGCCGTGGTTTCCCAGGCGGAGGGATCCATTGGTTCAGGGCGACCGAGCGGGAAGTTCTGGCGCAGGTTCTCCAGATCCTCCGGGTACTCCCCGGTCAGCCTTGCCAGTTGTTCCTTGGCGACATTGAGCTGGTTTTCCGCGGCAATGCGCCGGCTCTTGGCGTCGTCGTAGCTGGCACGGGCCTCATATACCGCGGTAATCGCAATCAGGCCAACATCAAAGCGCTCCTGGGCCTGCTCGTACTGGCGTCGGATCGCGGCTTCGGTAGCCAGGGCCGTAGTGACAGTGTCCTGGGCCCGGAGCACATTGAAATAGGCAGTGGCCACGTCCAGGATCAGCTGCTGCTGGGCCAGGTTGTACTGGGCCCGTGCTGATTCGGTCTGGAACTGGCTGGCGTCGTAGCGGAACCAGGAGTCGGCCCGGAACAGCGGTTGGGTCAGCTCGACACCGTAGCTGGTGGATTTGTAGCTTTCGTTCTGCATGTCGCCATCCACGTCCGTATGGTTGGCATTGCCGAAGGCACCCACTTGCGGCAGCAGTTCACTCCTGCTGACATCGCTCGCGGCCTGCTGGGCCTCATATCTGGCCAGGGCGGCGGCGATGCCGGAGTCATAGGAAAGGGCTTTTTGGTAGGTCTCGATCAGGTCCAGGGCGAGGGCTGGGTGGGCAACCATCACGCCAATCAGTCCGGAAAGCAGTCGTTTTTTCATTCATTCTCCTGAATACCTGTACACATGGGTGTCAGTCCGGGGCGCCCGGTAACCGGCCGCACAGTGCTTTCAAGCAGCAGGTTGCACATCCGGCGGGTTTTATTATGGCTG
Source organism: Pseudomonadota bacterium (assembly GCA_034189235.1). Classification (GTDB taxonomy): domain Bacteria; phylum Pseudomonadota; class Gammaproteobacteria; order Pseudomonadales; family Oleiphilaceae; genus Marinobacter. The sequence goes on along the minus strand of JAXHVJ010000041.1, from coordinate 19,321 downwards.
GCCATTATGGACAATAATTCCTCCGGCCTCTACACTTGTAAGTGTCACACAAATGTATGCTGAACCGAATTTCACTCGCGTCTTGACGGGGTGCCGGCTTGCCCGATTCCCGGAAGCCGGCTGAGATTGCCTTGCAGAACCCGCGACCTGATCCGGATAATACCGGCGTAGGGATTAAGACCAGATGAGCCAAAAGCAGTCCAGCCCGAGTGGATTTGACTGCCCCTGCAGGCTCCGTCATACGCGACCCGAACCCCCAATCTGTTTACCGGGAGCGAATGATGACAGACCTGCCATCCTATCTCAGCGATTCCGCCAGAGTTGATTCCGCCGCAATAAAACCGTTACCAGGTTCACGAAAAATCTACGTGCAGGGTAGCCGGTCCGATCTCCGGGTGCCCATGCGGGAAATTACTGTGGAAGACACACCCACCGAAATGGGTGGTGAGAAAAACCCGCCGGTGGTCGTCTACGACACCTCAGGCCCCTACACCGACCCGGAAGCGAACATCGACCTGCGCAAAGGCCTGGAGCCTATCCGCGCCGGCTGGATCGCCCAACGGGGCGATGTCGAACAGCTGGAAGGCTACACCTCGGAATTCACCCGCCGGCGCATGAAAGACCCGCAACTGGACCCGCTCCGGTTCATGGATGAGCGCAAACCCTTGCGGGCCAAGCCTGGCAGGAACGTTTCCCAGATGCACTACGCCCGCCAGGGCATCATCACCCCGGAAATGGAGTTTATCGCCATCCGCGAGAACATGAAACTCCAGGAAGCCCGGGAGCAGGGCCTGCTGGACCAGCAACACCCTGGCCAGTCCTTCGGCGCCAACCTCCCGCCGGAAATAACCCCGGAGTTCGTCCGTGACGAAGTGGCCCGCGGCCGCGCCATCATCCCCGCCAACATCAACCACCCGGAAGTCGAACCGATGATTATCGGTCGCAACTTCCTGGTGAAAATCAACGGCAATATCGGCAACTCGGCGGTCACGTCCTCCATTGAGGAAGAAGTCGAGAAGCTGACCTGGGGTATCCGCTGGGGCGCCGACACCATCATGGATCTGTCCACCGGCAAGAACATCCACGAAACCCGGGAATGGATCATCCGCAACTCCCCGGTTCCGATCGGCACCGTGCCCATCTACCAGGCCCTGGAAAAAGTCGGTGGCGTGGCTGAGGACCTGACCTGGGAGATTTTCCGGGACACCCTGATCGAACAGGCCGAGCAGGGCGTGGACTACTTCACCATCCACGCCGGCGTGCGCTTGCATCACGTCCCGCTTACAGCAAATCGTGTTACCGGTATCGTCTCCCGCGGTGGCTCCATCATGGCCAAGTGGTGCCTGGCCCACCACAAGGAAAGCTTCCTGTACGAGCACTTCGAAGACATCTGCGAAATCATGAAGGCCTATGACGTGTCTTTCAGCCTCGGCGACGGCCTGCGCCCCGGCTCAATAGCAGATGCCAACGACGCCGCCCAGTTCGGTGAACTGGAAACCCTGGGCGAACTCACCAAAATCGCCTGGAAGCACGACGTCCAGTGCATGATTGAAGGTCCCGGTCACGTGCCCATGCACCTGGTGAAGGAAAACATGGACAAGCAGCTTGAGTGCTGCGACGAAGCCCCGTTCTACACCCTCGGCCCGCTGATCACCGACATTGCTCCGGGCTATGATCACATCACCTCCGGCATCGGCGCCGCCATGATCGGCTGGTACGGCTGCGCCATGCTCTGCTACGTCACACCCAAAGAGCACCTGGGGCTGCCCAACAAGGACGACGTGAAAACCGGCATCATCACCTACAAGATCGCCGCCCACGCCGCCGACCTGGCCAAAGGCCACCCGGGTGCCCAGATCCGCGACAATGCCTTGTCCAAGGCTCGCTTCGAGTTCCGTTGGGAGGATCAGTTCAACCTCGGCCTGGACCCGGACACGGCCCGGGCCTACCATGACGAAACCCTGCCCAAGGACTCTGCCAAGGTGGCTCACTTCTGTTCCATGTGTGGACCCAAATTCTGTTCCATGAAAATCTCCCAGGAAGTCCGGGACTACGCGGCAGAAAACGGGCTGGACGAGGTTTCGGCGATTGATGCCGGTATGCAGGAGAAGTCCCGCGAGTTTGTGGAGTCTGGTGGGAAAATCTATGACAAGGTCTGACACAGGTGTTTTTATCTCCCAAACTGATAGTTCCGGAGTGTGAACCGGGGAGGACGTCCCGTTCAGAAAACGACTCGAGACGTCCCTGTGCGTCTCGGGCTCCGCCATCCCTGGCTCCGCACGTTTCTGAACGGGACGTCCTCCCCGGTTCAATCGGGCATTCGCAGTTATGGTCCGGGGAAGTTTTCTTTTTTGAGAGGGCTGCACCACGGTTTGGGCAGCCATTGCGGCAGGTTCTCCAAAACTGTGCGGAGCCATGGATGGCGGAGCTCAAGCGTCACAGGGACGTGCCGCAAGGAGCGTGTTTTGGAGAACCTGCCGCAATGGCTGCCTTCCCCACAAGTCGATGGCTTGGGGCAGAGCAAGAGGACTCGAGTCGAAGCAAGAGACTTGCACTGAAGCAAACCCAGAGGCTATCGTTCAAAGTTGATTACCAACCGGGGTGAACGATGACCGAACCGTTCCAGTTCAAAGCCAGCGACGTCAAAGTCGAAAAACGCGAAACCGTCTTCCAGGGCTTCTTCCGCATGGACAAGCTCTGGCTGACCCACCCGCGTTTTGACGGCCGTGACATGCCGGTCTTTACCCGGGAGCTCTTCATCCGGGGCGACGCCACCTGCGTGCTGCCCTATGATCGTGACCGGGACGAAGTCGTCCTGCTCGAACAGTTCCGCCTCGGCGCTCTCGGCCGGGACCAGTCCCCATGGCTGCTCGAGCTCGTGGCCGGAATGAACGAAGAGGGCGAATCCCCTGAAGAAGTGGCCCGGCGCGAAGGCCAGGAAGAGGCCGGGCTCAGCTTCAGCCAGCTCGACAAGATCTGCGATTACCTGGTGTCCCCGGGTGGCAGCACTGAAATGGTCCACCTGTACTGTGGTCACATCAGTACCAAAGATGCTGGCGGCCTCTATGGCATGGAGCACGAGCACGAGGATATCCGGGCGCACGTGGTTTCTGCGGACGAAGCCATAGCCATGATCCACGATGGCCGGATCAACAACGCTGCCGCTATCATCGCGCTTCAATGGCTTGAACTGAACCGTTCAAGACTCCGTGAAGGAAGGCAGTGATGACCGAGTGGACCATGAAACCCAGGCGCTACGTGCCGGATCTTCGGCAGCTCGGCGCCCTGTGCGACGCCAATTACCAGCGTCTGAACAAGTTGCGTCAGCTGGAAGCCGATGGCAAGCCGGTGTGCGAGTTCGAGTTGCACCGGGAGAACCAGTACCTGGGCCGGGTCCGGACCAAGGTCCTGCAGACGGCCCGGTTTACCGAAACCCTGCTGCTGGAACAGGTCCACAATTCCGGTCGCTGGCTGAACAACCCCCGGATGACCGTGCGTGTGTATCACGACGCCGCCATGGCCGAGGTGATCAGCTGTTACCGGGACCGCCGGATTGCGCCGGTCAACGATTATCCCAACCGTTTCATGCATCACCCGGACGAGAAGGTTCAGGTAAACGGTTTCCTGGCCGACTGGCTGGATTACTGTCTGCGTTTTGGCCATCTGCCCATGGAGTACGCCGCCTGGCCGGCCGGTGAGGGTGTCGACTGACGGTTTGCTGCGGATGTGTCATAGTTGTCAAAAATAGCAATATGTTGACGATACCCGGCGGGAATGTGACTCCGGTTGCAATTGCCGGTGACCAATTCTGAAGCGTTCGTCGTACACTTGTCCCTGTTTCAAGTGGTTGCAGCAGGCTTAACAGGTTCGCCATGACCAGACCGGACGAGGCCCGCCCCTTGCGGGTACTCCAGATAACAGACCCCCACCTGATGGCCCGTGAGGACGGTGCCTTGCTGGGTGTCAACACTCGGGACAGCCTCGCGGCCGTGGTCGATGAGGTGTTGCAGGCCCATGGCCAGCCGGACCTGATCCTGGCCACCGGCGACCTCGCCCAGGACGCCTCCGAACAGGCCTACCGCGTTTTCGGTGACAGTCTTTCCTCCTTCCATTGCAGTTCCGCATGGCTGGCCGGCAATCACGACGACGCAGGCATGCTCAACCGCGTTGCCAGAGATTTTCAGGCCGATCGCCGGCAGATTCTGCTGGGTGGCTGGCATTTCGTCCTGCTGGATTCTTCCGTTCAGGGCAAGGTTTACGGTGAGCTGGAGGAAAGTGAGCTGGCGTTTCTCGATCGGGCGCTTTCCGAGTACCCCGATACGCCGACACTGGTTACACTGCACCATCACCCGGTGGACATCGGGGCGGACTGGATGGAGAAAATCGGGCTCCGCAATCGCGATGGCTTCTGGGCGGTGATTGACCGCCATCCCCAGGTGCGGATCGTGCTCTGGGGGCATGTCCACCAGGAGCATGAAGAAACCCGGAACGGGGTGCAGCTGCTTGCCACACCCTCCACCTGTATCCAGTTCACCTCCGGTGCCAGGGACTTTTCCGTGGAGCCACTGGCGCCGGGTTACCGCTGGTTCGAGCTCGAGCTGGATGGCAGTTTCCGCACCGAAATTCATCGCGCCAGAGCCTTCGAGTTCGAACTGGACCAGAAAAGCTCCGGCTACTGAATTGCCGGTTCACCGTTCCCGGCCGGTTGCTCCAGTCTTTGCCTCAGCTCCCTGGCTGCCGCGACCATGGCCCGGAGGGCCGGTCGTACCTCCTGCCACTGCCGGGTTTTCAGGCCACAGTCCGGGTTTACCCACAGCCTTTCGGCCGGAATCCTCTCCGCTGCCTTTTCCATCAGGGCAATGATCCCGGCCTGTTCCGGCACGTTGGGTGAGTGAATGTCGTAGACACCGGGGCCAATGTCGTTGGGATACTCGAAATTCCGGAACGCATTGAGGAGCGCCATATCGGAACGGGAGGTCTCGATGGTAATGACATCGGCGTCCATCCGGGTGATGGCTTCGATGATGTCGTTGAACTCCGAGTAGCACATGTGGGTGTGAATCTGGGTTGTGTCATCGACCCCGTTGGCGGCAATCCGGAAGGCATCGACGGCCCAGTCCAGATAGTCCTGCCAGTCGGATTTCCGCAGGGGCAGGCCCTCCCGCAGCGCAGCTTCGTCAATCTGGATGATCCGGGTGCCGGCGCTCTCCAGGTCCTGCACCTCCTCGCGGATGGCCAGGGCCAGCTGCCAGCAGGTCTCCGCCCGGGGCTGGTCGTCCCGGACAAAGGACCAGTTCAGCATGGTGACCGGGCCAGTGAGCATGCCCTTGACGGGCCTGTCGGTCAGTGACTGTGCATATCGGATCCAGTCTACAGTCATTGCCTTGGGGCGAGTGATATCACCAAACAGGATCGGCGGTTTGACGCACCGTGAGCCATAGGACTGGACCCAGCCAAACCGACTGAAGGCATAACCATCCAGCTGCTCCCCGAAATACTCCACCATGTCGTTTCGCTCCGCTTCGCCATGGACCAGGATATCCAGGCCCAGAGACTCCTGTTCACGGATGCAATGGGCAATCTCCTGCTTGATACGTGCCAGATAATCTCCTTTGCCCAGTTTTCCGGCCCGGTACTGTTGCCGCACTTGCCGGATATCTCCGGTTTGCGGGAAGGAGCCGATGGTGGTGGTCGGGAAAAGGGGAAGGGGCAGGGCCTTGCTCCGGAGCTTCTGCCGCGTCTCGAAAGCACTGTTTCTTTCGCCAAGCTGCGGGGTGATAAGGGACACGGCCTCGCGGAGCTTCGGATTGCGGGTTTTCGGCGATAGCCTGCGAGAGTCAACGGCGATGCGGTTGTCCTCGAGTTCCCGGGCAACACTGCTCCGGCCGGTGTTAAGGGCTCTGGCCAGGGTGGTCAGCTCCCGGAGTTTCTGGCGGGCGAAGGAAAGCCACTGACGAATTTCCGGATCGAGCTTGTCCTCGGGTTCCAGATCGATGGGAACATGCAGCAGTGAGCAGGACGGGGCCAGCCACAGCCGCTCGCCGAGTCGTGAATGCAAGGGTTCCAGCCAGTCGAGGGTGGCATTGAGGTCGGTTTTCCAGACGTTCCGGCCATTGACGACACCCAGGGACAGCACTTTATGGGGCGCGAGCCAGTCTGCCAGCCGGTCGGCTTCAGGACGGGCAGAAACGGCATCCAGGTGCAGGCCGGCCACCGGCAATTCGCAGGCGAGCTGGAGGTTGTCCCGGAGCTGGCCGAAATAGGTGGTCAGCAGGAGTTTCGGGCGGGTAGCCTTGAGGTGATGGTAGGCAAGACTGAAGGCATGGCGCCAGCGATCGCCCAGTTCGGTGACCAGGGCAGGCTCATCTACCTGCACCCACTCCGCACCTGCCTCGGCGAGTTGGTCGAGCAGGTCGCCGTAGGCGGGCAGAATTCGCTCGAGCAACGCCAGGGGATCGCTGCCGTCCCTGGATTTACCCAGCCAGAGATAGGTCACCGGGCCGATGATGACCGGTTTGGCACGAAAACCCTGTGTCTGCGCCTCATCGAGCTGGGCCAGTATCCGGCTGCTGTCGAGCCGGAATTCCGTGTCCTGGAGAAACTCCGGGACAATGTAGTGATAGTTGGTGTCGAACCACTTGGTCATTTCGCCGGCCTGGGTGCCGCGGCAGCCATCGTCATTGGCACCGCGACCGCGTGCGGCCCGGAAATACCGGTCGAGTGCGTGCCCTCCCGGCTTGCTCGCACGTTCGGGCAGGTGTCCGAGGGTGTCGCTCATGTCCAGTACCTGGTCGTACAGTGAGAAATCGCCTGCCGGGACAAGGTCCAGCGCCTGTTGGTCCTGCCAGTGGCGGCGCCGCAGGTCGCTGGCGGTAATCTCCAGCTCCTCCTCAGTCAGCCGGCCTTGCCAGTAGGCTTCCAGAGCGAATTTCAGTTCCCGTTGGGCGCCGATGCGGGGGTAGCCCAGTGAGTGAGTGGTAACCATCTTGTGCTCCTGATGTCTGAAATGTGCTTCGGGTAAGAGTCGGTCAGGGTAGGCGGGTTATTACATGAATAAAAATGGTATTATTTCAGTAGTTCATGAAATAGATTCATCAATTGGTGTGTTGGCCATGATTGATCGACACCATCTCGAGATTCTCCGTGCCGTTGATCGCGACGGCTCTTTGACGGCGGCGGCAGAGTCCCTGCATCTCACGCAGTCGGCGCTCAGTCATGCCATTCGCAAGCTGGAGCGTTATCTGGGCACCCCCCTGTGGCTGCGGGATGGTCGTCAGTTACGGCTGACCCAGGCCGGCGAGTATCTTCTGGCAGTGGCCAATCGACTGGTGCCTCAGCTTGAGCATGCCGAACAGGTAATTGGTCAGTTCGCCAGGGGGCAGAGGGGCACGCTCCGGATCGGGATGGAATGCCATCCCTGTTACCAGTGGTTGCTCAAGGTGGTTGGGCCCTACCTTGAGCGCTGGCCGGATGTGGATGTGGATGTGAAACAGAAATTTCAGTTTGGCGGGATCGGCGCCCTGTTCGGGCATGATATTGATATGCTGGTAACCCCGGACCCGTTGTATCGGCCGGGGTTGGTGTTTGAGCCGGTGTTCGATTACGAGCAGGTTCTGGTGGTCTCCCGGGATCATCCCCTGGCGACCAGGAAGTTTGTCGTGCCCGGGGACCTGGAGCGGGAAACCCTGATCACCTATCCGGTGGAAGTGGAGCGGCTGGATATCTATACCCGGTTCTTTTTGCCCGCTCACGCCAGCCCGGCCCGGCACAAGACCATCGAGACGACGGACATCATGTTGCAGATGGTGGCCGCCGGGAGGGGCGTGTCGGCGCTGCCGAAATGGCTGGTGGCGGAGTATGCCGAGAAACTCCCGGTGGTTCCGGTGCGTCTGGGTGCAGAGGGGCTGCCGAAGCAGATTTTTCTCGGCCTCCGTGAACGGGATTGTGAGGTCGATTACCTGAATTCGTTCATGAACCTGGCCCGGGAGGTTCGCTGGGGCCAGGTCTTGCGTTAAACTGCGCGAAAAATTCAACAGGAAACACAGTCATGAGTGATATCCCCGCAGACCTGAAATACATTGAAACCCACCAGTGGGTGCGGGTAGCGGATGATGGCACCGCTACCATAGGTATTACCGATTTTGCCCAGAAGCAGCTCGGCGATGTGGTCTACATCGGTGTGCCGGATGTTGGCGTGATGGTTAACGGTGGTGAGGAAGCCGGTGTTGCTGAATCAGTGAAGTCGGCTTCGGATGTGTTCAGTCCGGTGACCGGTGAGGTGATTGCGGTCAACGAGAACCTTGAGGATGAGCCGGAGCTGGTCAATGAGGATCCGTATGGCGATGGCTGGATATTCAGGGTGAAGCTGAAGGATGCCGGTGAGCTGGATGGCCTGATGGATGCCACCGCTTACGCCGGGCATGTTGCTGCCGAGGAGTAAGCAGTTTGGGAGCATGCGCGTTTCAGGGTGGGCTTTCCGAAACACGCTCAAGCCCATGCCTGGGTGCAGTGGCCGATTGGCTATAATCTCGCATCCATTGATTTCTTGTTTGGCTGGTGTATCTGATGAATTTCCCGATTTTGTATCTCCGAAAAGGCGCCGAGCGCCGCCTCCGTGCTGGCCATTTGTGGGTTTACAGCAATGAGGTCGATACCCGCCGTACGCCGCTGACTGAGTTTCGGCCCGGTGATCAGGCCGGGTTGCGGGCGTCCAATGACAAGCCGTTGGGCACGGTGTTTGTGAATCCCCACGCGCTGATCTGTGGCCGGCTGATCAGCCGGAATCCCTCCCAGGGGATGACGCCGCAGCGGCTGACCGAGCGGATGGAGATTGCGCTGGCGGTGCGGGAGCGGTTGTTCGATAAGCCGTTCTATCGCTGGGTGTTTGGTGACAGCGACGGGTTGTCCGGGTTGGTGGTTGACCGTTTCGGGGATACCGTGGTGGTGCAGATTTCCACGGCGGGCATGGAGCGGATGAAGGAGGCGATCGTTCGCGCCGTTCAGCGTCTGGTGCATGCCGATGCCATCATCCTGAAAAACGATGGCAAAATGCGGAAGGTTGAGGGGCTGGATACCTACGTCGAGCAGGCGCATGGGCCGGAGGCGGGTCTGCTGCAGGTCGAGGAGAATGGCGTTCGCTTTGAGGTGCCGCTGGCCGGTGGCCAGAAAACCGGGTGGTTCTACGACCACCGGATGAATCGCCAGCGTTTGCAGGCCTACGCGCCGGGTAAGCGGGTGCTGGATGTGTTCAGCTATGTCGGTGGCTGGGGGCTGCAGGCTGCCTGTGCCGGTGCCACTCAGGTGACCTGTGTCGACGCCTCGGCAACGGCAATTGATGCGGTGCACCACAACGCGAAGATCAACGGGCTCGACAATATCGAGACCATCCAGGGCGATGCCTTCGAAGCGCTCAGGGCCCTGGCGGACGAGAAAGAAAAATATGACATCGTGGTGCTGGATCCGCCGGCCCTGATTCCACGGCGCCGGGACCAGAAAGCCGGTGAACAGGCCTATGCCCGCCTGAATCAGTTGGGGTTGCGGCTGCTCGAGCGGGATGGGTTGCTGGTTTCGGCGTCCTGTTCCATGCATCTGTCCCGGGAAAAGCTGATCGACATTATCCGCAGCAGCGGCCGCAAGGTTGACCGGTTTGTGCAGCTGCTGGAGCAGGGCCATCAGGCGCCGGACCACCCGGTGATTCCGGGGATACCGGAGACGGATTACATCAAGTCGTGCTTCGTGCGCTCGTTGACCGGCTTCATGTGAAGGGCTGAATTCATCCCCGCAACGAAATCACCGGCCACCCGGACTGCCTCGCCAGCGCCTCCAGCCTCGGATCCGGATCCACCGCTACCGGGTTTTCCACCTGCTTCAGAAGCGGCACATCGTTATGGGAATCGCTGTAGAACCAGGCCCCCTCCAGGGTGCGCTTGTGGTGATCAAGCCAGTCGTTCAGTCTGGTCACCTTGCCGTCCCGGAAACTGGGAACGCCCGCAACCTCCCCGGTATACCGGCCATTGACCAGTTCCGGCTCGGTGGCGATCAGGTGCTCAACGCCCAGCAGGTCCGCGATCGGTTCGGTAACGAAGCGGTTGGTGGCGGTGATGATCATCAGTGTGTGGCCTTGCTGGCGGTGCTGGTCCAGCAGTTCCCGGGCCTTGTCCTGCATCATCGGGCGCACTTTTTTCTCCAGGAAGGCTTCGCGCCACGCCAGTAATTGGTCCATTTCATGCCGGGCCAACGGCTGCAGGGCGAAGCGGAGGTAATGGAAGATATCCAGCTCGCCGTTCAGGTATTCCTGGTAAAAACGGTCATTGGCCTTGCGGTACTCCTCGGCATCGACCAGGCCTTCTTCCACCAGAAATTCACCCCAGGCGTGGTCGCTGTCGCCAGCCAGCAGGGTGTTGTCCAGATCAAAAAGTGCGAGCGTCAAAGGGTTTCCTCCGCTGTTACAAGGGCTTTCAGGCAGGCTCACAGTCTATCACGACCTGTCGGCATCGGCTCCGTTTGCCGAACCCTTGGGATTCTGTAAGAATGAGAACAACTTGGACAATTATCGCCGATCAGAAATTGACCGGCGGCCGACTTTTGCGAGGACTGTGCCGTGATCGATACAGACGGTTTCAGACCCAATGTCGGAATCATTCTGGCCAACCACAGGGGCGAAGTTCTCTGGGCAAGGCGAATAGGCCAGGACTCCTGGCAGTTTCCCCAAGGTGGTATCAAGTACAAGGAATCACCGGAGGATGCACTGTACCGGGAGCTTGGAGAGGAAATCGGCCTCACAGCCAGTGATGTGGAAATCATCAGCTGTACCCGGGGCTGGCTCAGGTACCGTCTTCCGAGGAGGATGGTGCGCCATAACTCACACCCTGTTTGTGTGGGCCAAAAACAGAAATGGTTCCTGCTGAGGATGTTATCGCCGGACGCGCAAGTGCGTGTGGACGGCACGGATTCACCGGAATTCGACGGGTGGCAGTGGGTCAGCTACTGGTACCCGTTGGGCCAGGTGGTTTCATTCAAACGAGAAGTATACAGACGTGCGCTGCGGGAGCTGGCTCCACGACTGTTCTACAACATGGAACAGTGGCGGAAAGCCGAACAGAACAACCGGCGCCTGAAGGATCACTCAAGATGACGGAATGACCCTGCTATGTTGAGCACACTGCGAAGTCTTGTACAAGAGGTAAACAGCGCCCGCGATCTGCAGGAGGCGCTGGATATCATTGTATCGCGGGTGCAAAAGGCCATGAATACCGAGGTCTGCTCCGTCTATCTGCTCGACCCCGCCACCAACCGCTATATCCTGATGGCCACCGAGGGCCTCTACCGCAAGGCGGTGGGCCAGGTGAGCCTGGGTTACTCGGAAGGTCTGGTCGGTCTGGTGGGCTCCCGCGAGGAACCCATCAACCTGGAAGACGCTCCCTCCCATCCCCGTTACCGCTATTTCCCTGAGACCGGTGAGGAGCGCTTCCGCTCTTTCCTGGGGGTTCCCATCATTCACCATCGACGGGTACTTGGTGTGCTCGTTGTTCAGCAGCGGGAAAGCTCCCGGTGCTTTGATGAGGGTGAGGAAGCTTTCATGGTGACAGTCTCCGCGCAACTGGCGGGGGTTATCGCCCACAGTGAAGCCACCGGTGCGATCAGCGGTTTGTCACTGACCGGCGAGGAAGCCCGGGATGTCAGCTTCAACGGTGTGCCCGGCGCCCCCGGTGTCGCCATCGGCTCTGGTGTAGTCGTCTATCCGGCGGCGGATCTGGATGTGGTTCCGGAAAAGTCCACGGAAGATATCGACGGTGAGCTGAAACTGTTCAAGGGTGCGGTCAAGGCGGTGCGGGAAGATATCGAGCGTGTGGCGAAACGGCTTGCCAGTCAGCTCCGTCCGGAAGAACAGGCATTGTTCGATGTCTATCTTCGCATGCTGGGAGATGAGGCCTTGCCGGGCGAAGTGGCCAACCGGATTGCTGACGGCATCTGGGCCCAGGGTGCGCTCAAGCAGGTGGTCCAGCAGTATGTCCGCCACTTCGAGATGATGGATGATCACTACCTGCAGGAGCGGGCGGTGGACATTCGCGATCTCGGCCGGCGCCTGCTCTCCCATTTGCAGGAAGGCGAGCAGAAACACCTTGTCTACCCCGAGAGGACGGTACTGGTCAGCGAGGAGCTGACTCCGGCGATGCTCGGAGAAGTGCCCAAGGGGCGGTTGGTGGGGCTGGTATCGGTCAAGGGCTCCAGCAACTCCCACGTGGCAATCCTGGCCCGTGCCATGGGTGTGCCCACCGTCATGGGTCTGTTTGATATCCCGGTCAACCAGCTCCATGGCAAGGAATTGATTGTTGATGGCTTCGAGGGCCAGATCTTCGCCTCGCCGTCAGAGGATCTTCGCGCCTTCTACCAGGCCATCTGTGACGAGGAGGATGAGCTGATCCGGGGGCTTGAGGCACTCCGTGACAAACCCTGCGAGACCACCGACGGCCATCGGGTGTCGTTGCTGGTGAATACCGGCCTGATGACCGACGTGGTACGTTCGCTCTCCCATGGTGCCGAAGGTATTGGCCTGTACCGTACCGAAGTGCCGTTCATGATCAAGGACCGCTTCCCTTCCGAGCAGGAGCAGCGGGAGTATTACCGGGAGCAGTTGGAAGCGTTTGCTCCCAGCCCGGTCACCATGCGCACCCTGGACATCGGTGGCGACAAGTCGCTGACCTATTTCCCGATCAGTGAGGAAAACCCGTTCCTGGGGTGGCGGGGCATCCGGGTGACCCTGGACCACCCGGAAATCTTCCTGGTACAGGTCCGGGCCATGCTCAAGGCCAGTGAAGGGCTGAATAATCTGCAGATCATGCTGCCCATGATCAGCAATATCTCGGAAGTCGAGGAATCCCTGCACCTGATCTACCGGGTCTATCACGAGGTGAGGGAAGAGGGCTATGACATCCACATGCCGAAGGTCGGCGTGATGGTGGAAATTCCCGCGGCAGTCTACCAGATCCGTGAGCTGGCAGACCGGGTGGATTTCCTGTCCGTCGGCTCCAATGACCTCACCCAGTACCTGCTGGCGGTGGACCGCAACAATCCCAGGGTGGCGCAGCTGTATCACTCCTATCACCCGGCGGTGCTCCAGGCCCTGGTGCGGATTGCCCAGGACGCCCACGCTGTCGGCAAGCCGGTGGGCATCTGTGGCGAGCTGGCGGGTGATCCCGGCGGGGCGTTGCTGCTGATGGCCATGGGTTATGATTCCCTGTCCATGAACGCGGCGAGCCTGCCCAAGGTGAAGTCGGTCATCCGGAGTATCAGCCATGAGTGGGCGATACAGCTTCTGGAAGATGTTCTGTTGCTGGATTCTCCCCATGTCATCAAGAGTTGTGTGGAACTGGCGTTACGGAACGCCGGCTTTGGTCGCTATCTGCGCCCCGGACGAACGTCCTCCATGGCCATCTCTGAACAGGCTGTTTCCTGACATCCTGCCCCGGCCCGGGAATATAGGGTGTGTTTTCTAAATTCGGCTGTTATGTTCCGGCCAAAGGGACACCGACAACGATACGGTCCGGAGAACGACTGATTATGAGCGCCTCAACAGAACCCAAACCGAACCCCAGAATCGGCCTGGCCCTTGGTGGCGGTGGTCCACTGGGGGGCATTTACGAGATCGGTGCACTCAGGGCGCTCGATGAGGTGCTGGACGGTCTGGATTTCAACAACCTGGACGTCTATGTCGGCGTCAATGCCGGCTCCTTTACCGCTGCCAATCTGGCGAATCAGATGACCACGGCACAGCTGTGCCGGATTTTCGTGCGGAATGAGGCCGAGGTGCATCCGTTTCATCCGGAAGTCTTTTACCGTCCGGCATTCCGGGAAATCGGCAGGCGGCTGTTGGCGGTACCGGGCCTGATGTCTACCGCTGTCAGCCGGTTCATCAATAACCCCTTCGATCAGAGTTTCCTGGAGGCGTTGACTATCCTGGCCCAGGCAGCGCCGGCCGGTCTGTTCGACAACGAAGGTCTGCATGACTACCTCAAGCGTGCCTTCACCATGCTTGGGCGTACCAACGATTTCCGGGAGCTCAAACGTAGCCTTTATGTGGTGGCTGCCGATGTGGAAAGCACCGAAGCCGTGTGTTTCGGGGCGCCCGGTTTTGACCATGTGCCGATTTCCAGAGCCATCCAGGCCAGCATCTCCTCGCCCGGGCTCTACGTGCCGGTGGAAATCGACGGCCGTTACTATGTTGACGGCACCTTGCGCAAAGGTCTGCATGCCTCGGTTGCCTTCGAGGACGGGGCGGATGTAGTGTTTGCAGTCAATCCCCAGGTACCCATTGACGCCAGCGCGGCCGTGCGGGCGGGCACCATGAAGCCGGGCGAGCTCACCCGCTCAGGCATGCCCAACCTGCTGTCCCAGGCCTTCCGGACCATAGTGTATTCCCGCATGCAGTCCGGCATCGCCCAGTATGCACGGGACTATCCGGACAAGGACATTCTCCTGTTCGAGCCAACCCGGGACGATGCCAAGCTGTTTTTCTCCAACGTCTTCAGTTTCCAGAGCCGCCGGATGGTGTGCGAGCATGCTTACCAGATGACCCGCCGCGACCTGCTCAACCGGGCCGACGAACTGGAGCCGAAACTGGCCCGTTACGGCATCAAGTTGCGCCGGGACCGCCTGGAGGATGAGCAGAGGACCATCAGTACCAGTCTGTATGGTGAGATGTTGCCGTTGTACGTGGCGAGGGGCAGGAAGAAGCAGGCGGAGAAGGGAAAAATTGCCGCCGGCCTGGAGAACGTGACGCATCTTTTCTCCAGGGCCCAGTGACTGAATGAAAAGTGACTGAATGCAAAAGGGGCCGGAAGAAAGCTTTCTTCCGGCCCCTTTTTCACCTCAGAGAATATACCGGCTCAGGTCTTCGTCCTCGGACAACTCCCCAAGCTTCTCGTCCACATACTCAGCGGTCACTTCGAAACTCTCTGTCACCTGATCACCAGCATCATACGACAGGCTCTCCAACAGCCGTTCCAGCACGGTATGCAGACGGCGGGCGCCAATGTTCTCCGTCGTCTCGTTGACCTTCCAGGCCACCTCCGCAATACGTGCAATGGCATCCTCACCAAAGGTCAGCTTCACGCCTTCCGTGGCCATCAGCGCTTCATACTGCTGAACCAGGGAGGCATCCGGCTCGGTCAGAATCCGTTTGAAGTCGTCCGGCGTCAGGGCCTGTAGCTCAACCCGGATCGGCAGGCGGCCCTGCAGCTCCGGAATCAGGTCCGACGGCTTGGACAGGTGGAAGGCGCCGGAGGCGATGAACAGGATGTGATCGGTGCGTACCGAGCCATACTTGGTGCTCACCGTGCTGCCCTCGATCAGCGGCAACAGGTCCCGCTGCACCCCTTCCCGGGAAACGTCGGAAGACGTGTTTTCCGATCGCTTGGCCACCTTGTCGATCTCATCGAGAAACACAATGCCATTCTGCTCCACCGCCTGAATGGCCTTTTGCTTGATCTCTTCCTCGTTGACCAGCTTGGCCGCTTCCTCATCCTTGACCTGCCTGAGCGCGTCGGCCACCTTCATCTTGCGGGTCTTGCGCTTGTCGGAAGACAGGTTGGAGAACATGCTCTGCAGCTGGTTGGTCATCTCCTCCATGCCCGGAGGCGCCATGATCTCCACGCCGGCACCGGCGCTGCGAAGCTCGATTTCAATTTCCTTGTCGTCGAGCTCACCTTCCCGCAGCTTCTTGCGGAACAACTGGCGGGTCGAGGAGTCATTGCTGGCCCGCTGGCTCTCTTCACTGAAGTCACGGGGCGGAGGCAGCAGGGCGTCCAGGATCCGTTCCTCGGCGGCATCCAGGGCACGGCTCTCGTGGCGCTTCATTTCTTTCTCGCGCAACATCTTCACCGCCATGTCCGCCAGATCACGGACAATGGACTCCACATCCCGGCCGACATAGCCCACTTCGGTGAACTTGGTCGCTTCAACTTTCAGGAAGGGCGCATCGGCCAGCCTGGCCAGGCGACGGGCAATTTCGGTCTTGCCGACACCGGTGGGGCCGATCATCAGGATGTTCTTGGGGGTAATTTCGTCCCGCAGGCTGCTGTCCAGCTGCATCCGGCGCCAGCGGTTACGCAGTGCGATGGCCACTGCGCGTTTGGCTTCTTCCTGACCCACGATGTGTTTGTTGAGTTCGTGGACAATTTCACGGGGAGTCATTGCAGACATGGTCGCTCCGGATCAATCTTTGGTGGATAGCACTTCAACGGTGCGATTGTGGTTGGTGTAGATACAGATGTCGGCCGCGATATCCAGGCCTTTTTCCACAATCTCATGGGCGGAAAGCCCGGTATTCTCAAGCAGGGCGCGGGCCGATGCCTGGGCGTATGGCCCGCCGGAACCAATGGCGATCAGGCCCTGCTCGGGCTCGATGACATCACCGTTGCCGGTGATGATCAGCGAGGCGGTCTTGTCCGCGACGGCCAGCAGGGCTTCGAGCTTCCGGAGGGCCCGGTCCGTTCGCCAGTCCTTGGCCAGTTCCACCGCGGCTCGCGTCAGGTTGCCCTGGTGTTTTTCCAGTTGCGCTTCGAACCGTTCGAACAGGGTAAATGCGTCCGCGGTGCCTCCGGCAAAGCCGGCAATCACCTGGCCGTTGTAGAGGCGGCGTACCTTGCGGGCGTTGCCTTTCATCACGGTGTTGCCAAGGGAAACCTGGCCGTCGCCGCCCATGGCGACTTCGTCGTCTCGCCGGACACAGAGAATGGTAGTCATTGGGGCTCCAATTGCCTGTTTGAAATTGGTGTTCCGAAGTAATGGAGGCGTCTGGTGGGAATTCAAGAGGTTTGGCTTTGGGAGTAGGCCGGGTTTGGAGACCGTTTTCCAAAACACGCTCCTTGCGGCCCATCCCTGGGGCGCTTGGCCTTGCACCAGGGTTGGAAGTCAGCCCTCTTTGGGAACCTTCCGGATCAAGGGCTGGATGTTCAGCGAAACGAGTTTGTCGACAGCCGAGTTCATCTGGGTGCGGGAGGTGAACGGCCCGACATTTACCCGGTACCAGATGGAACCGTTATCCAGTTCGATCCGCTGGATGCTGGTCCGCAGTCCCTGGAAGGCAATCCGGGCCCGTTGGCGTTCGGCGTCTTCACGGCTGCGAAAAGAGCCGGACTGGACCAGGTAATCAAAGTTCTGCTTGGTCGGGGAGGGGTTGTACTCTTCCACCCTGGGCGGCACCACCTCGGATTCAGGCAGCATTTCGTAGAAACGGAAATTCTGCTTTTTTTCCTCCCGGGTGGCGGTCGCCGGTGCCTTCTGTACCGGTTTCTGTTCCTGAACCGGTGCCCCGGGTTGCTGGCTCGTGGCAGGGAGGGAGTTCAGATACACAATAAACCCGATAAAGCCGCCCACCGCCGCAAGGGACAGGATCCACTTCAGTGACAGGCTGCCGTGCTGGCGGCGTGCCGGTGCGGCAGGCCGGGCACGCTGTTTCGGGCGTGCGGGCTTTGCAGGCGCCTTTTTGGGCGTGGCGGAAGACCGGTTGGGCCGGTCTTTGTGGGCGTAGTCTCGGGCCATTGGGTTGTCTTACATCGCTTCCGGTGCGCTGACGCCCAGCAGGTCCAGGCCGTTTTCGAGTACCTGGCGAACGGCGAGGTACAGGCTCAGGCGTGCATCCCGCAGGGCGGTATCTTCAATCAATACCTTGTGCGCGTTGTAATAGGTGTGGAACTGCCCGGCCAGCTCACGCAGGTAGTGGGCCACGTGGTGCGGCTCACGCTGGGCGGCGGCGTTGGTGACCAGTTCCGGGTATTTCGCCAGCTGGTTGGCCAGGTCCTTTTCTTCATCCAGGGTCAGAATGGACAGGTCGCCCACGCATTCGTGGCGGTCGCGGTCAACGCCTTCGTCCGCGAGTTTGCGCAGTACGCTGCAAATCCGGGCATGGGCATACTGGATGTAATAGACCGGGTTTTCATTGGTCTGGGAGCGGGCCAGGTCGATATCGAAGGTCAACTGTGAGTCTACCCGGCGTGCCGCCAGGAAGAACCGGGTGGCATCCCGGCCGACTTCGTCGATCAGGTCGCGCACAGTGACGTAGCTTCCGGCACGCTTGGAAATCTTCACTTCCTGGCCGGAGCGGGTGACCATGACCATCTGGTGCAGCACGTAATCGGGCCATCCCCGGGGGATCCCCGCTTTGAGGGCCTGAAGGCCGGCTCTGACCCGGGTGACGGTGGAGTGGTGGTCTGCGCCCTGTTCGTTGATGACGGTGGTAAAACCCCGCTGCCATTTGTCGAGATGGTAGGCCACGTCCGGCAGGAAGTAGGTGTAGCCGCCATCCTTCTTGCGCATCACCCGGTCCTTGTCATCGCCGAATTCGGTGGTGCGCAGCCACATGGCGCCATCCTGTTCATAGGTATAGCCATTCTCCTGAAGGCGCTTGACAGTGGCTTCGACCTTGCCGTCCTTGTACAGGGAGGATTCGAGGAAATAGACGTCAAAGTGAACGCCAAAGGCCTTCAGATCCAGATCCTGCTCCCGGCGCAGGTAGGCCACGGCAAACTCCCGGATGGCATCCAGATCTTCCGGATCGCCCTTGCCGGTAACTTCCCGGTCGTCGGCAGTCACTGTTTCACCCGCCAGGTAGGCCTTCGCCACATCGACAATGTAGTCGCCACGGTAACCGTCGGCCGGCCAGCTGTCGTCATCCGGAGTGAGCCCCTTGACCCGGGATTGGACAGACAGCGCCAGGTTGTTGATCTGGGCGCCGGCATCGTTGTAGTAGAACTCGCGGGTAACGTTGTAACCGTTTGCTTCCAGCAACCGGCACAGGCTGTCACCAATCGCTGCACCACGGCCATGCCCTACGTGCAGGGGGCCGGTGGGATTGGCGGAGACAAATTCCACCTGCACCTTCTCGCCTTTTCCGCTGTCGTTGCGGCCAAACCGGTCCGCCTCGCTCAGGACGGTTTCCACGATTTCGAAGGCACTGGCCGTGCTCATGAAAAAGTTGATGAAGCCAGGCCCGGCAATCTCCACCCTGGCCACCGCCTTGCTCTCCGGCAAACGGTCCACCAGCGCCTCCGCCAGTTGGCGTGGCGGGCAGCCTGCGGCCTTTGAAGCAATCAGGGCAATGTTGCAGGCGTAATCGCCGTGGGCCTTGTCCCTGGTGTTGCCTACTTGCGGGGTAAAGGTCTGGTCCGCGGGCAGGGTGCCTTCAGATTGCAGCGCCGCCAGCGCAGACTGGAGCAGCTCGGAAACGGTCTCTTTCATGCTGTCAGATGACTCGGTTTACTGGAGAATGGGTGTCAGGGCAGGGAGCCCGATGGAAACAGAAGGCGGGTATTATCGCGGAAAG
>JAXHVJ010000040.1:0-23807 GCA_034189235.1 Pseudomonadota bacterium | reverse complement strand
GCGCCAGGTTTTCCCGCAGGTTGTCTTCCGACAGCCAGGGCGTCTGCCAGAAACTTTTCTCCACCTTGTAGCTGTTGATCAGCCAGATGTCCTTGATGCCGAGGGCGGCGCAGGTCTGCAGTACCCGACGGAACATCCTGGGACGGGGCATGGCCAGGATCAGGGTGAGCGGCAGCTTGGCCGGCGGTTGCTGGTCGAGTGTTACCTGCAGTTCGGCTTCGGTGGCTGTCAGCCGTATTACCTCAGCGTTTCCCATGAGGCCATCAACGCGGCCCACGGGAATGCGGTCACCGGCGCTGACCTTCAGCACGGAATGCAGGTGGGTCAGCCGGCGGCCGGTCAGCACGGCCCGGTCCGGGGTGACAAAATTCTCGTCAAACAACAGTGCCAGGTTCATTCGCCGGGGAAGTCTTCCGTATCCTCGCCGGCCACCTCACGGCGGGCCAGGCGGCCGAACAGGATGCCGAACTCGAACAGGATCCACATGGGTACCGCGAGCAGAGTCTGGGAGATGATGTCCGGAGGCGTTAGCATCATGCCGATGATGAAGCAGGCCACGACCACATAGGGGCGCTTTTCGGCCAGATCATCCGGGGTGGTAGCGCCGGTCAGGATCAGCAGCACCGTGGCGATGGGTATCTCGAATGCCACCCCGAAGGCAAAGAACATTTTGAGCACGAAATTCAGATAACTGCTGATGTCCGGCAGTTCCACAATGCCCTCGGGGCCGATGGCGGTAAAGAACCCGAACACCAGTGGAAACACCACGTAATAGGCAAACGCGGCGCCGGCGTAGAACAGGATGACCGAGGTGAACAGCAACGGAAACGCCAGACGCTTCTCATGGGCATACAGCCCCGGGGCGATGAAGCTCCAGAGCTGGTAGAGGATGATGGGAATTGCGGCAAAGACCGAGAGCACCAGGGCCAGCTTCAGAGGAGCGAAGAAAGGCGAAGTGACGTCGGTGGCGATCATACTCTGGCCAACCGGGAGCAGTTCCCGGATCGGCTGGCTGAGCCAGAGATACAGTTCGTTGGCAAAGGGATAGAGCGCGGCGAAACAGATCACCACGGCCAGCACCATCTTCAACAGCCGGTTACGCAGCTCGAGCAGGTGCTCGATCAGTGGCATTTCCGGTTGTTCGGGATGGATCTGGTTGCCGTCTGGCTGTTGAGTCATGAACGGTTATCCGACGGGCCTGATTGGGTCTCGCGTTCACCGGAGGGTTCGCTGGACGGTTCCGGTGTCTTGCTGTTCTGGCTGTTTGCGCCGGAGGAGTCCGGTTCCTCGCCTTCACTGGCCATGCGGCGGGTTGCCGGCGCAGGCCCGGGCTTGCGGGTTTCGTCGTCAGACAAGATCATGTGCTCGTACTTTTTGGCCTCATTCAGAGCCCCCCGCACCGTTTTCTGCACATCATCGAGGCCGACATCCCCGGCTTTGCGGAGTTCTTCGCGCAGCTCCTCGGCTTTCAGTTGCCGGTCAAGCTCGGAACTGAACTGGCCGACCATACGGCGTGCTGCCCCCACCCAGCGCCCGGCCGCCCGGGCGGCCGCAGGGAGCCGTTCGGGGCCAAGCACCAAAAGAGCAATAACGCCACAAATCAACAGCTCAAGGAAGCCGATATCGAACATTCAGCCAGGTCTCAGCTGTGGGTTTTTTCCCGGGGCTTGCCTTCCGCTTCGGCCTGCCTGGGCTCGGCCTCGGGCTTTTCTTCCAGGGAATTCCTGTCGTCCTTTGCAGCGTCTTCGTCATTCATGGACTTCTTGAAGCCACGGATGGCGCCACCGAGGTCGCTGCCGATGTTCCGCAGTTTCTTGGTTCCGAACAACAGGATGACAATGCCAAGTACGATCAGGAGTTGCCAGATACTGATACCCATGCGGGGTTCCTCATTCTTTCAGTTCAGAGACATTGTACGTTAATGGAGCCGCCCTGCGGAAATCCCTGAAAGGGGTAACCCCTGCCTACTCGTTCCGGGATGCCTTTTCTTCCAGTCCTGACAGGTCGAAACGACGTGCCAGCTCGTTCAGGACGTCGTCCGGTCCGAGCCCGAGCCGCGATAGCATGACCATGCTATGAAACCACAGGTCAGCGGTCTCGTAGACCACATCAGAGGTTTTGCCGCTGTGCTCGGCATCCTTGGCAGCCAGCAGGGTTTCGGTGCATTCCTCACCGACCTTTTCCAGGATCTTGTTCAGCCCTTTGGCATGCAGGCTGGCGACATAGGATGACTCCGGGTCTGCATCCTTGCGGGCTTCCAGTACCCGGGCCAGGCGTTCCAGTATATCACTCACGGGCTGCTCCTTACTTGTTGCCGTAGATTGTGTCCGGATCCTTGAGTACCGGATCCACCGCAATCCACTCTCCATTCCTCAGGGTACGGTAAAAACAGCTGCGTCGGCCAGTATGGCATGCAATGCCGCCTTTCTGCTCGACTTTCAGCAGAATGACGTCCTCATCGCAGTCCAGCCGGATATCCTTCACCACCTGTTGGTGGCCGGAGGTTTCACCCTTGCGCCATAGTTTACCCCGGGAGCGGGACCAGTACACCGCTTGACCTTCTTCCGCAGTGAGCCGGAGGGACTCCCGGTTCATCCAGGCCATCATCAGGATCTCGCCGCTTTCGGCATCCTGGGCGATGGCCGGGACAAGGCCGTCCTCGGTCCAGCGAATGGCGTTCAGCCAGTCAGGGTTGTCGAGCGTAGCGGAGCTTTCATGCATTTTATGTGAGTCCCGGTTTGTCTTGTGGTTTAACGGCCGCCACGGAGTACCAGCGCGCCGGCGATGGCCAGCAGGGCCCAACTCCATGCCGGTGCAGTCTCGGCCCAGGCCCGGACTTCGGGCCGGGTACCGATCACCGCCGCAGCTACCAGCACAATGGCCAGACCGGCCCGGCGCCAGCGTCGCTCGGTGCGGACCAGCTGCTGTTGCATCAGCGCCAGTGTATCGCGGTTTTGCTGTTCCGTTGGCCCTGCGTGTCGCATCTGCAGCAGGGCATCATGGACCAGTTGCGGCATTTCCGGTGACTGTTCCAGCCAGGAGGGCAGATGTGACTGCAGTGACTTCAGCAATCCGGAGGGGCCGATGCGTTTGCGCATCCAGTCTTCGAGGAACGGTTGGGCGGTGCTCCAGAGATCCAGTTCCGGATACAGCTGGCGGCCGAGGCCTTCAACGTTCAAGAGGGTTTTCTGCAGCAGCACCAGCTGGGGCTGGACTTCCATATTGAAGCGCCGGGCGGTCTGGAACAGCCGCAGCAGGAAGTGGCCGAAGGAGATGTCTTTCAGGGGGCGCTCGAATATCGGCTCGCACACGGTGCGGATGGCAGCCTCGAACTCGTTGACCCGGGTGTCAGGCGGCACCCAGCCGGACTGGATATGCAATTGCGCCACCTGGCGGTAATCCCGGCGGAAGAACGCCAGCAGGTTGCGGGCAAGGTAGCTCTGGTCATCCGGGGCCAGGGTGCCGACAATGCCGAAATCGATGGCGATGTACCGCGGGTCCGCCGGGTTGGAGACGTCGACGAAGATGTTGCCCGGGTGCATGTCGGCATGGAAGAAGCTGTCCCGGAAGACCTGGGTGAAGAAGATCTCCACGCCCTTTTCCGCCAGTACCTTCATGTTGACGCCGGCCGCCTCCAATGCGGCCACCTCGGCGATGGGAATGCCGTGGATCCGTTCCATCACCAGTACCGTCTTGCGGGTGTGATCCCAGTCGATAAAGGGGATGTAGATCAGCGACGAGTTCTCGAAGTTGCGGCGCAGCTGGCTGGCATTGGCGGCCTCGCGCTGCAGGTCCAGTTCGTCGTGGATGGTGGAATCGTAATCGGCGACTACCTCCACCGGGCGCAGGCGCTTGCCCTCAGACCAGTACTTCTCCAACAGGCTGGCCATCAGGTACATCAGGGCCAGATCCTGGTGAATCACCTTTTCGATATCCGGTCTCAGCACCTTGACCACCACACGCTGGCCATTGGGCAGGGTGGCGGCATGGACCTGGGCCACCGAGGCGGATGCCATGGGGTCAGGGGAAAACTCCGCAAACAGTTCGGAGACCGGCTTGCCCAGGGAGGTTTCGATGATGTTCCGGGCAGTGTCGCTGGGGAAGGGGGGCACCCGGTCCTGTAGCTGCTTGAGGGACTCGGCCATGTCGTCCGGCAGAAGATCACGCCGGGTGGACAGAATCTGGCCGAATTTCACGAACACTGGTCCCAGTTCTTCCAGAGTCACCCGTAAACGGTCGCCCCGGCTCAGTTTCGGCTGCGGGAACAGGTGCCAGGGAGCCAGCAGGAAAAACACCTTCAGGGGTGCCGGAAATTCTGTGATGGGCAGAAACGTGTCCAGGCGGTAACGGCAGAATACCCAGGCAATTCGGAACAGGCGTCTCAGGCGGATCACGGGGTCTCCGGTTCGTCAGTGATTTTGCGGTCTTCCAGCAGCCGGAGCCGGGCTTCCAGGCGCTCGGTGCGCAGACTCAGCTCATCGATATCCCCGAAGGTGGCTTCCAGTTCCCGGCGCCCGGGCAGCGTGCGACTCTCCTCGTGGGCGTATTCCTCAATGTTCGCGTTCATGGAACTGACCGCTTCCCGGCTCCATTTCACAGCATGGCGCAGGCGCTTGCCGAGAAAGTGTGCCGGAACGTCACCAATGTGCCGGGCCATGGCGGCTTCCCAGTCGGGATTCAGCTGGTTCAGGGCTTGCTGGAGCTGGTGGGCGAGGCCGGTATCGCCATCCACAGCCAGCCGTCCGTCCGCAAATACCCGGTCATCGCCCACGGCCAGGGCGGCAAAGGCCAGCGGCCGGCCACTGATCCGCAGCGCTGGTTCCACTGGGGGCTGGCTGCTGACCTGGACTCTGTCCCCGTTCCGGTCGAGGCTATAGGTCAGTGGTACCGGGGCGATAATGTCCAGCTGCACGGGACCTGTCAGTGCTGCGATCAGGGCGTGGCGGCCGGCCGGGTCCAGCTCGAGCGCCCGGTTCAGGGCATTCTCGATGATCGCGCTGGCCGCAGACTGCAGGGTCGGGCCCGGAAACATCAGGGCTTGATTCCCACGTGCAGGGCCACGATACCGCCGGTCATGTTGTAGTAGCGGCAGTTCACCAGGCCGGCGTTCTCCATCATGCCCTTGAGGGTCTCCTGATCCGGATGCATGCGGATGGACTCGGCGAGATACTTGTAGCTCTCGCTGTCACCGGCGATCAGCTGACCCATCAGTGGCAGCGCGTTGAAGGAGTACATGTCATAGGCCTTGTTCAGCAGCGGATTGGTGGGCCTGGAGAATTCCAGCACCATCAGCTTGCCACCGGGCTTGAGTACGCGGGTCATGTCGCGCAGGGCCTGATCCTTGTCAGTTACGTTGCGCAGGCCGAAGGCGATGGACACGGCATTGAAGTTGTTGTCCGGGAACGGCAGGTGTTCGGCATCTGCCTGCACGTATTCGATGTTGCCGGCATAACCGCGGTCCAGTAGCCGGCTGCGTCCGACCTGGAGCATGGAGGCATTGATGTCGGCGAGGACGACCTTGCCCGATGGACCCACGAGATCCGAGAATTTCATGGTCAGGTCGCCGGTGCCCCCGGCAATGTCCAGAACCTGGTGCCCCGGGCGCACTCCGGAAAGCTCAATGGTGAACCGCTTCCAGAGTCGGTGAATGCCCATGGACATGAGATCATTCATGAGGTCGTACTTGCCTGCCACGCTGTGGAAAACCTCGGCCACCTGGCCGGCCTTCTGGCTTTTCGGCACGTTGCGGAAGCCGAAATGGGTAACGTCGTCCTGGCCGTTGCCGGAACCGGAGGGATTGGCTGGCGTTTGCTGCTCGCTCATGGGGGATATCCTGTCAGAATCTGAACCCCGTATTCTAACGGTTGGCGGGGTGGCTACAAGTTTAATACCGCCATACACTGTAAAACCGTTTCAATTTGAAAGAGAAAACTGATCCATGTCTGTCATCAATGTCCATCGCCCCCATTCACTGGACAGGGAACACGCCCGTCAGGCGGCAGAAACCCTGGCCCGGGACCTGTCAAAGCAGTTCGATGTGCATTACCAGTGGGAAGGTGATGTCATGAAGTTCAAGCGTAGCGGCGTCAAAGGGCACCTGAACATCACCCCGGACGATCTGCACATCCGTCTGGAACTCGGCCTCATGCTGCGGCCGTTCAAGCACCGGATCGAGCAGGAGATTCACAGTCAGCTCGACCAGATCATCCAGGCCTGACGGCTCAGCGGTCGCCCGGTAGCTCGAACGGCACCGGGTGGCCCGCCAGAATCTGTTCCATCACGGTTCTTTCCCGCCGCACCAGCCGTTCAATCAGGCTATCGACATTGTCCATTTTCCGGAAGGCACTGTAACCCCGGTGCAGGAAATTGTGCAGGTCGCTCAGGTCGGCCATTTCCGCCGGTGTTTTCGCCATGGACAGCAGCCAGCCCAGGGTGCGGTTGCGCACGTAGCGGTCCAGCTGCTGAGCAACTTCCGCCACCAGCTCAATCTGCCTTGCCCGGTCGTCCAGCCGCTGGCTCGACCGGTAGGCTTCGCAGTAAGTGTGGCTATCCAGCTTCGTCAGCAGCCGTAAGTCCCGGTCGAGCAGTTCGGCCAGCTCCAGGTCCAGTTCCTGGGTTACCAGGTTCAGCTCCACCAGTCCGGCAAAGGTAGCCAGCAGGTTGTCCGGTAGCCATTTGACCATTTTCGGAAAAATCCGGTCGATGTTGTCGTCCCGGCGGGTCATGCCGGCGGGTGCGTAGAGGTCGGTGAGCAGGAATTCCAGGCCGGCATGGCAATCGGGGCGCTCATACAGGTCCCGGTGGGTGGCCTTGAGTCGTTGGGCCTGCCAGTCCGCCACCCTGAAGGTGTGTTCAAACGATGGGTGCGCCACCTTGTACTGCCGGAAGTCGTAGTACGCTAACAGCAGCCGCTGAAGCCGGCTTGCCGCTTCGGAATGAACAGGGGTGGCGACCAGTCGGTTACGGTACATGGGGCAGCTCCGCTAAACCGTGGATGGGGACGGCCAGTCTAGCGGAGCGGAACCGGGGATGCAGCAGGGTCAGCCCAGGGCGGTAGCCGACAGGGTCTCGAAGCCCGGAACCCATTCCTTGCTTTCCAGGGTAATGAAGTGGCTTGGCGCCTCGGTTTCAACGATCCGCATAGTGGTCGGACTCTGGCGGGCGCTGGCCAGCATGGCGGACCGGTCCAGGATCCGGTCCACCGCCGGAATCAGGAAGGTGCCGTGGCGGATATGCTGATACACCGAGGTGTCGGTCCGCGTCATCCAGTCCATGATGTTCTCAATGTTGCGGACGATGGTCAGCTGATCTCTGGTGGCAGAGAACAGCTTGCTCAGCAACTGTTTCTTGCGCGGATTCATCTTGCCGAAGAAGGTCTGGCCGTAGGCGGACTGGGGCGCACTGTCGATCAGTCGGATCAGCCAGGGCCACATGCCATGACTGACCGGCTCCAGCAGCATGGTTACCAGGCCGTGCAGCCGCCCCTGGGGCAGTACCGGGGCCTCGAGTACCACTTCCACATCCTCGTAGAGTTCGGGCCATTGTTTCATGGCTTCGAGGATCACTGCGCCACCGCGGGAGTGGCCGTGAACACGGATGTTACCGGTAGTGGGCAGGTTGGCCAGAGCCTGGTTGAGAATGCAGGCATCGTATTCGATGGTGCCTTCCAGGTGCTTGATCGGCACTTCCCAGTCCGGCGTCTCGGGCGTGACCCCGTTCACCGGAATGTGGTAGTTGCTGCAGGTCAGCAGGATCAGTTCTGTGGTGGCGCCTTCATAGGCCTGGGTGAAGTAGCAGTGGTTCTCCAGAAAGCCGTGCACACCAATAACCGTCTGCTCCGCCTTGCCACTGTGGTTGCGGACCGAAACAGCACCTTTGCCCACACGATAGACCCGGCCCGAGAACATCTCGGAGTAGGCACTCTCGATGGGCTTGATCAGCTTGCGAACATGACTCGCTTTCATACCTGCTCTCCCCCCAGCACTGCAAATGTCGATTATTGGTATTGGTTTGTGCTGGTAACCTTGTTGTACCGCGATGGTGGCGGGCTTTTATTGGCGCTGGGCACGCTTTTTTCAGCGCACTCCGGCCAATAGACAGGGGCCCGGACCCGCTAATAACCATTGCATCAAGGCTTATAGTCAGTATAGGACTGAACGGTTGCTCACGTCTAACGTTTTGTAACTGCCTGCGACGGTCGCCGTGTGGAGCCGTTCCGGGTTGTCTGGCACAATGCGATGTTCGGTTTTACGCACCATTGGATCTTACTGCCCCCGGGGACCTTCAGGTTTGAGTCAAGCACAATCGCATCTCCTGCTGCCCGCAGATTCGGCCTGGCTGGCACTGGAACGCCCGGATAATCCGATGACCATAACCGTGATGCTGAGGGTCGATGGGCTCACCGCGCCCCGGTTTCGTGAATTCCTGAAGGTATACTGGATTGCCTGGGAGCGCTTTGTGCATCGTCCGGTGCAGCGGGGTCCGGGCTGGTGGTGGCAGCGGGATCCCGGGTTTGATGTCCGGCATCACCTGGACGTGGTCATCGAGCGCTTCTCCGAGGAGGGGCTGCAGGAATGGGTCTCCGCCCGGCTGAATGAACCCCTGCCGCTGTTCCGTCCCATGTGGAAGTTCTGGCTGGCACCCAATGCTCCGGGTGGCGCGGCGTTGGTGTTGCGGATGCACCATTGCTACGCCGATGGTCTGTCACTGCTGGGGATCTTTGATCAGCTCTGCCCGGCGTCACCCAGGCAGCATCCGGCGCTCTATGGTGCGCCGGAACGGGGCGAGTTTTCCCGCTGGACCACCGCCGTCCAGGCGTGTCTGGAGCAATTGGCGCTGGGGCAACAAGAACGCCAAACCGCACCCGGGGAATCCCGATCGGCAACGGCCTCCCTTGAGCGCGCAGGGCAGGCGCTTGAGGAATATGCCGGGAAAGGCTTGCGCTTGCTGAGCGAAGTCACGGATTTTCTGGTGGAGCCTGAAGACTCCCCCTCCGGCCTCCGGCGGCCGCTGCTGGGCAGGCGCCATTGCCGCTGGTCGGCGCCGGTCCCGCTCGAGCGTTTCCGTTCCATCGCCCATATTACCAATGTCACCATCAATGATGTGTTGCTCAGCTGTGTGGCAGCGGCGGCCCGGCCCAGGCTGGGACTGAGCGATGACGAGCTGGAACAGGTCGTCATGCACGCCGCGGTACCGGTGGATATCCGTGCCCGTTTGCCTGAAGGGCTGAAGCCGCAGCCGGAAACGCTGGGGAATTACTTTGGTACTGTATTTGTACCACTGCCGGTAGATGGCGAAAGTCCGCTGGAGCGGCTTTATCGCATCAAGCAGGAAACCCGCAGGCTGAAGAAAAGCTGGCAGCCGGGGATTGCCTGGGGGCTGGCGTCCAGCGCCTCGATGATCCCCGATCCGTTGCGCCAGCCCATTGCCGATGTGTTCTACCGCAAGGCGTCGGTGGTGGTGTCGAATATCCCCGGCAAACAAGAGCCGCGTTACCTTGCCGGTTGCCGGATCACCGAACAAATGTTCTGGGTGCCGCAGGCCGGAGATATCGGTCTGGGCATCAGCATTGTCAGTTACGCCGGTCAGGTGCAGTTTGGCGTCGTTGCCGATGAGGCGGTGATGGCCGATCCCGAAGACTTCCTCAACGACTGCCTGCAGGAACTGGCCCAGTTCCCGGGCGACTAGTCCAGCCGATCGTACTCCCGAAGTTTCCTTTCAGTTGCCTCCCGAATGAGCAGAAAACCTGCTCCCTGGAAGTATTTTCCCCTTCCCGCACATCACCGACCATGGAATTCAGGAGGCAGACCGCGCCTGGCTGGAGAGTCCGGACAACCCGAACCTCCGATCCCGGATTTCCTGCGTCCGCAACTCCTCTCTGGTTGCGCTCGTGCATGACCTGCGGCATCTTGTGTTTGAGCTTCCAGGCGGTGTTTTAGGCGACGCCGGGCTCCCGGGACAGCTGCAGCGCTGAGGTGCCGCTCTTGCGCTGGGTCAGAAGATAGATGGCCAGAAACCAGGTGGTCAGGCGCAGGTGCGTGCCATGACGTCACCTCGTGTACTGGTTATAAACACAGTATAGAGCAGTCTGATCAAAAATGGGTAATCAAAGACTAAAGTGCCGGTTTGCCTTTGTGGAAATCGGAAGCGTCATCAGGCATTGGTTCAGGGCGCAGTTTAATCAATGGGTTACAACCATTTCGGCGCATCTGTTAAAAGCACTGAAGTCGCATTGGCTGCGTTTGCGGATGCCGTAGAATTGGTAAAAAGTTATTCGTTTTCGGGATCTGCGTTTATGAAGCCAGCGACGACCCTACCTGCGGTCCGCGTAGCGAGCTCCAGCGTTCGCGATCTCGTGTTGGTAGCCACGGTGTTGCTGGTGAAGCCGGACAACAACCTGACCTTTGGTATACATATCAACCAGACGTTTAGGGGGGAGCATTGGCCAGCCTGATGTCCGTCCCGGACAAGATTGAAGCACCCGACGAAGACGAGCGGGACCGGCGGATTGCTGAGCTTGAGGCGGAGAACGAGCGTCTGCGGCGGATTCGCGATGCCCTGATTGTCAGGATAGAGTCCGGCCCTGCCCACAAGCCGGAGCCCTGCGCGGCCTTTGAGCATTCTGTGGTGCTGGCAGAACCGGTGCGCGAGCATACCGGGGCCCTGAACCAGGCGACGGAGGAGCTGAAGGGCAGCAACAAGGCCCTGACCGGCCTGAACAACCAGCTGCGCCAGGAAATCACCGAGCGGGCGGCGGTAGAAGCCCGTCTCCGGGATGCCAAACTCGAAGCAGAGCGGGCCAATCTTTCGAAAACCAGGTTCCTGGCTGCGGTCAGCCACGATCTGCTGCAGCCCCTGAATGCCGCCCGGCTGTTCACCAGTGCGCTGTTGGAACAGTCCTTCGGGCCCAAGGCCGAAGGGCTGGTTCGTTCGGTCAGCACTTCCCTGGACGATGTCGAAAACCTGCTGGGTACCCTGGTCGATATTTCCAAGCTCGATGCCGGCGTGATCAAGCCGGATGTCACCGCCTTTGACTTGCGGGACCTGCTCAATAACATCGCGCGGGAGTTCCGTCAGATGGCCATGGCTGAAGGTTTGCGGCTGGATTTTGTTGCCAGCTCCGCCATCGTGGAATCGGATTCCCAGTTGCTGGCCCGGATACTCAGGAATTTCCTGGCCAATGCCATCCGCTACACAGGGCAGGGCCGGATTCTGTTGGGCTGCAGACGCAGTGGGGACCATATGCTGTTGCAGGTCTGGGATACCGGCCCCGGCATTCCCGAAGACAAACTGACCGAGATCTTCCAGGAGTTCAAACGTATCCGTCCGGTCGGCTCACAACCCGATAAAGGATTGGGCCTTGGCCTGGCAATCGTGGACAAGATATCCCGTATGCTTGGTCATGACGTCACCGTGTCCTCCATCGAGGGCAAAGGATCGGTGTTCAGCGTCCGGGTCCCTCTCGGTCAGCTGAAGCCAAGGCAGCCGGCAGTCGACCAGAACCGCGCCGTGTCTTTCGATAGCGGTCTTGGCGGCGCCCGAATCTGGGTGATCGACAATGACCAGGCCATTTGCCAGGGAATGAAAACGCTGCTTGAAGGTTGGGACTGTCAGGTGGTGACGGCAGTATCCCTGCAAGATCTGGAGCGCCAGCTTGATCCGACCAGCAGTGCAGTAGACCTGATTCTGGCGGACTACCATCTGGACAACGATGAAAATGGCGTGGATGTGGTGGCGGAGGTCAACGGTCGTAGACAATGCCCGGCGCCGGTGGTGATGATTACCGCCAATTACACCAACGAACTCAAGCAGCACATTCGCGAGCTCGGGCATCTGTTGATGAACAAGCCGGTGAAGCCTGTGAAGTTGCGCAGTGCGCTGAGTCACCTGCTGAGAAACTGAACGTGGGGTCAGATGAAAAGTTCATCTGACCCCGATTTTACCGTTTCAAATACTGACTGAAATCCACATCACTGGCAGACAGAATCGCCTGAACCCGGTTATGCACCCCGAGCTTGCGAAGAATCGCAGACACATGGGCCTTCACCGTGGTCTCGGCAATGTTCAGGTTATAGGCAATCTGCTTGTTGGATTCGCCCTTGGACATGCGCTCCAGCACCAGCAGCTGGCGGCGGG
This sequence comes from Pseudomonadota bacterium, assembly GCA_034189235.1. Classification (GTDB taxonomy): domain Bacteria; phylum Pseudomonadota; class Gammaproteobacteria; order Pseudomonadales; family Oleiphilaceae; genus Marinobacter. The sequence continues at coordinate 11,672 of JAXHVJ010000040.1, read as the reverse complement.
TCAGGGAATTCAGCAGCTCCGGTGAAATCGGATTGTCTTCATGCCGACTGCGCCGGGTATTGCTTTCCTTGCCGGTGCGGATGATATCCGAAGGCAGGTAGACATTGCCGTTCAGGATCTGCCGGATGGCCTCGGTCATCCGGGCCCGGGGCGAGGACTTGGTGATAAACCCGCAGGCACCGCAGGTAATGGCCTGCAATACCACCTGCTTGTCCTCCTCGGCGGAGACAATCACCACCGGAATCGTCGGGGCCTCATTGCGTAGCGTGACCAGTCCGTTCAGGCCATGCATGCCGGGCATATTCAGGTCCAGCAGTATCAGGTCCAGATCATCATTCTCGCGGGTAATGTCCAGGGCGCTGTCCAGATCGTCGGTTTCGATGATTTCGCTGCCTTCAAAGCCAGAAGCGATAACGCTGCTGATAGCTTCGCGGAACAGCGGGTGGTCGTCGGCAATCAGTATCTTGTAAGCCGGCTCCATGGATGGTTCCACCTGTTTGTTTTCAGTATTGGGAATGGCTTCCGAATCATGGTAGCGGTTTTCGGGGAAGAGTGCGGCATCGAGCTCGCCCAGCATGGCAGCCTCCTGTGCATAGAATCGCCGGAGTCGGTTCCGATTCTCTGTTTATTATTTTGGTAATTTCATTACAGGCCATCCTGGTCTTGGGTTGAATGCGACCATCGCACCAAAAAACAGGTACCAAAGTACTATTCGTGCCGGGCTGCAGGCTTCGTATGGTGGGGCAATGAGCCCGCAACCAACAATAACGCCTGTCTCCCGATCCCAACGTGCCGCCCTCTGGATGAAAAACGGGATGGCAGTCTTGGTATGTCTTTTCTTTGCTATCATAAGCAGTGTTCATGCCCGTGAGGGTGCTTCTGAATTACCAGTGCTGTCTGTCAGCGTGTTGCAGTTTGGCACCGCCCATTGGGAGCTGGATCATATTCTGCACCGGGGACTGGACCGGGAGAATGGCTACCGGCTGGAACTGAAACCGGTCGCCAACCTGCCGGCTTCCAGGCTGGCGGTTACCAGTGGGTCGGTAAATGGCGCTGTGGCCGACCTGCTGTGGGCGCAGTCGCGATTCCAGGCCGGCACGCCCTACCTTTATGTGCCTTTCTCCTCCCGGATTGGCGATATCGTAGTCGCTGAAACCTCGACGATCCGTTCGGTGGCGGATCTGGTGGGTAAACGCATCGGTGTCGCGGGCGGGCCGGACAGCAAGGGCTGGATCCTGCTCAGGAAAGTTGCTCAGCGGCAGGGAATCAACCTGGAGGAATCCGCCGAACTTCAGTTCGCAGCTCCGCCTCTGTTGAGCCAGGCGTTAAAACGCGGGCAGGTGGATGTCATCGTTACCTACTGGCATTTCGCGGCCCGCTTGAGAGGTGAGGGCGGCTGGCGTTCGGCGTTCGGCATGGCTGACCTGCTCACTGAGCTGGATCTGGATCGCAACCTGCCGGTACTTGGCTATGTCTTCCCCGCGAGCTGGGCAGAAAATCACGGGTTGCTGATTGATGGTTTCGCAGCGTCCCTGCAGCAAGCCAAAGCCGAGCTGGCGGACGGTGAATCCCCTTGGCAGCGCCTGCGCCCTCTGATGGGTGATCCGGAAGATGGCGTCTTCACGGCGTTGCGAGAAGGCTTTGTCGCCGGTATTCCGGCGCCCCAAACGGACCAGCGCATCGCTGACCTGCAGCGTTTGATGACCCTCACGGGCGCCGACTCAGACAACCTTATGCCGGCCCATCTGTTTTACCGGAGGCAGCCGTGAAAGGCCGCACCGGCCGTCCGCCGCTGTGGAGCTACTGGGTAGTCCTGCCCTCGTTTGTCCTGCTCTGGGCGCTCATTGCCTGGTTGCTGAAGTCGCCCCTGCTACCAACGCCTCTGAGCGTACTTGATACCCTGATTCGGGAATCCGCCTCCGGCGAGCTCTGGCACCACCTGGGCGCCACGCTTGGACGAGTGGTTGTGGCTTTTACGCTGGCGATGACCATTGGCACCGCCATCGGCATCGTCATGGGCCGTTCACAAACCACCAATGCCCTGTTCGACCCCTTGCTGGTGCTTTTGCTGAACTTGCCGGCCCTGGTGACGATCATCCTCATGTATGTCTGGTTCGGCCTGGTGGAAGTGGCCGCCGTGATGGCTGTAGTGATCAACAAAGTGCCCAACGTTGCGGTCACCGTCCGGGAAGGCGCCCGCAGCCTCGACTATCGGCTCGAAGACATGGCCACGGTCTACGAGTTCACCCGGTGGCAACGGCTGCGGGAGGTCTGGGTGCCCCAGCTTTTTCCCTACCTCATGGCCGCCACCCGGGGTGGCCTGGCCCTGATCTGGAAAATTGTCCTGGTGGTGGAACTGCTTGGCCGCTCCAGCGGCGTTGGATTCCAGCTGCACATGGCTTTTCAGGTTTTCGACGTAGCAGCCATTCTCGCCTACAGCCTGGCCTTTATTGCCGTCGTCCAGTTGATCGAACTGGCGATCCTCCAGCCCCTGGAGCGTCGGTCCAGCCGCTGGCGCCAACCGGAGGCCAGCCATGCTTGAACTCAGAATCGCAGGCCGCGATTTCGGCCAGCCGGTGCTCGGAGAGGTCTTCGCAACCGTAGAGCGAGGCGACCGCATCTGCCTGCTGGGGCCTTCGGGTATCGGCAAGACCACGTTACTGAACGCGATTGCCGGTCTTGATAAATCGGTTCCGGAGGAGGCCGTTATCGGTCGAGACAAACTCCGGGTGGGCTACCTGTTTCAGGAGCATCGCCTGCTGCCATGGCGGAGTCTGGAAGCGAATCTGAAGCTGGTTGGCGCCAGTGACCAGCAAGCCAAAAGCTTGTTGGGACAGGTGGGCTTGTCCGGTTACGGCCACTATTTGCCAGACCAGCTCTCCCTGGGTATGGCCAGAAGGGCGGCACTGGCCCGTTGCCTGGCCGTGACGCCGGACTTGCTGCTGCTGGACGAGCCGTTTGCATCGCTGGATCCGGTGATGGCCGGTGAGCTCAACGCGCTGATTGCCGGGATTCTGGATTCGCATCCGGACATGGCGATGATCTGTGTTACCCATGATGGCGGAGATGCGGAGATATTGGCGAATCGGTTGTGGTACCTGGATGGAAAGCCCGCCCGGTTGCAGTGGGATGATTCGGTGGGCGAACCCGGATTGGTCGATGGGCTGCTTGGGAGGCTTCGTGGTCTGGATTTAGCTGGCTCCTGAACTGGCTCCCGAATAAGTGCAAGTCAGCTGTCGGATAGGGCTTTCCAAAACACGCTCCTTGCGGCACATCCATGTGACGCTTGGGCTCCGCCATCCCTGGCTCCGCACAGTTTTGGAAAACCCTATCCGACAACCGCCCCAAGCTTTATGCGGGTTTTCCACCCAGAATTCTCGTGCGTTGCGGGCGAAAGCCGGCTGTAGCAAATAACGCCAGGAAAATAGTCACAGTTGCAGTAATCCCATAAGCCACAGGATTCCACTCCATGTAAAGCGAGAATCGGATCGCCTCCACCGCATGGGTAAACGGATTGAACTGGCAGATCCAGTAGAGCCATGGGCTGGCTTCATTCATGCGCCAGAGCGGATAGAGCGCTGAGGACATGAAGAACATGGGGAAAATGACAAAGTTCATCACCCCGGCAAAGTTCTCCAGCTGTTTGATCCAGGTGGCGATCAGCAGGCCCAGGGCGCCAAGCATCAGGCTGGTCAGAACTAACGCTGGCAAAACCGCCAGGTAGCCCCACAGCGGTGGTTCCACATCCACGAGCCGTGCCAGCAGCAGGAACACATAAACCTGCCCGATGGACACCACACCCATGGCCAGCAGTTTGGTCACCAGCAGGAAGGGGCGAGGCAGAGGACTCATCAACAGCACTCGCATGCTGCCCAGCTCCCGGTCATACACCATCGACAGTGCGCCCTGCATGCTGTTGAACAGGATGATCATGCCGCACAGCCCCGGGGCAATGTAGGTCTCGTAGGTGATATAGGTTTCATAGGGCGGGATGATGGAGATCCCCAGTACCGCCCGGAAACCGGCGGCGAACACCACCAGCCACAATAGCGGCCGGACCAGGGCACTGGCAAAGCGGGTGCGCTGCTGCCAGAAGCGCAGCCATTCACGGGTCTGGATACCCACAAAACAGTGCCAGTAGTGAGCTGCGTTCATATCAGCCGGCTCCGGTCAGGGAATGGAAGGTTTCGGCCAGATCCCGGGTACCTTCGGCTTCGCAGATGGCGTGGCCGTTGCCGTCGGCCAGAAGCTGGCCCTGGTGCAGGATCAGGACCCGGTCGTCTTCACGGACTTCTTCGATCAGGTGTGTGGCCCAGAGAACCGTCAGGCCGTCTTCCTGGCACAGGGTTCGGACATGCTCGTTCAGCGCCTTGCGGCTTGCAACGTCAAGACCCACGGTCGGTTCGTCGAGCAACAGCAGCGAGGGTTCGTGAAGCAGGGCGCGGGCAATTTCCACCCGCCGGCGATGGCCGCCGTTGAGTTGGCGGACGGCATCGTTGGCCCTGTCCAGCAGGTTGAAGCGCTCCAATTCCCGGTCACCGCGGATACGGGCCTCCTTGCGGGACAGCCCGTGCAGAGCGGCGTGGTACTGCAGATTCTGGCGTACGGTCAGGTCCGGATCCAGGGCGTTCTGCTGGAACACCACGCCGATCCGGCGCATGGCTTCGGCCGGCTGCTTTTTCAGGGATTGCCCGGCCAGCAGGATATCGCCCTGCTGCAGGGCCAGCAGGCGGGTGAGCAAACCAAACAGAGTCGATTTGCCCGCGCCGTTGGGCCCGAGCAGTGCGTGAAAATGGCCAGAGGTCAGCCTGAAGCTCACCTCCCGGAGCACCGGCTTGTTGCCGTAACGAAAGCTGAGGTTGCACGCTTCGATGGTCATGAAGTCGGATCGATGACCACACCCCAGGGGTAGCGGCCTACCTTGATGGATTTGATGACCTTCATGTCTTCCACATCGATCACGGAGACGTCCCCGGAGACACCGTTAGTGGTGTAGAGGTGCTTCTCGTCCTTGTCGAGATCCAGCTGCCAGACCCGGCTGCCCACCAGCAGATAGTCCAGGACTTCATAGGTCCGGGCATCAACAACCGCCACATGGTTGGAGGGGCCGAGAGCCACGAAGGCGTATTTGCCATCGGAGGTCAGTTCAATACCCACCGGCTGAACCCGGTCCTGATTCACGCCGGGCACTTTGAAGGATATTTCGTGGATCTGCTTGAGGTTGTCTACATCGATGATGTGCACGGTGCCGCCGATTTCCGTAGACGCCCAGGCAATCTTGCTGTCCTTGCTGAACTCCACGTGACGAGGGCGTTGGCCCACGACGATATTCTTTTCGATCTCGAAAGTTTTGGTGTTGATCCAGTGTAGCATGCTGCTGGTTTCAGAAGTGTTCACCGCCCATTTGCCATCCGGGCTCACGGCCATGCCTTCCGGCTCGAGCCCGACATCGATCTGGGCAAGGACATCTTTGGTGCCTACATCCACTACGGTCACGATAGCGTCGTTTTCATTGGAGATATACAGATGCTTGTTGTTCGGGTGCAGCGCGAATTGCTCGGGATCTTCACCGGAGGGCAGGGAGCCCACGATCTTGCGGGTAGCCAGGTCCAGAACCTGGACGGTGTTGTCGTCACTGGCGCAGATGTAGAGCTTGGTATAGTCCCTGGACAGCAGGATGCCTCGGGGGCGTGCGCCCACATCAATGGTGTCGATGACTGACAGGGTTTCGGTATCAATGATAGAAAGCGTGTTGTCTTTTTCGTTGGATACATAGGCAATGCTGGCCAGAGCCGGTGTCGACAGACCAATCATTACAGCCAGTGCGGTCTGCTTGAGCAGGGTTTTCATGGTGCAACTCCTTGTTGTTTTCAACGTTGGCTGCCATCAGGCTCCGCCGTTAATCCGACACTGGCTCTCCGGCCTGTCAAAGCCGAGGGTGTCCATGGTGGTATGGGGGTGCAGGAAACTCTCGAACGGCGCGCGCGCCACCAGTCCACGAGGGTGCACCAGCGGGATGGGCTGGCGCAACTGGCCGTTCCAGTCCCGATAGGTGAGCTTGCGGCCCTTGAAGGCCCCAAGCTGGAACTGGTCGCTGAACAGGAACGAGCGGATATCGGCAGGGCGGGCGGTGCCGAGTGCGGTGACCGCCGTACCGATTGAGCGAATCGCCGCCCAGGCGGCGTAGTCCTCACTGTTCATATGCCGGTCAGCCAGCTCCCGGAAACGGTTTTGCAGTTGCGCTGCGCCCCAGTTCTCCACCACGAAATGCCAGGCCACCGGGGTCATGCCCTGGGTACCCACAACCGGTCTTGGCAGCCAGGTGTTGAACGGCACGTACTCGCCAAAATCGCCACGGACATCAGCGACCACCACGGCGTCATAGTCGCTGGCCTGGGTAAACAGCGGCAACTCTTTGGACGCGGACCTGCGCAGGTCCGCGTCAAAGGTCCACAGTTTGTCCTCTACGATCTCCAGTCCGAAGCGCCTGGCCGAACGTCGGAAGGCATCGGCCCAGCCCTTGTCCGCTTGGGTAGGGCCGGTAATCAGGAATACTTCCTCCCAGCGGCGCTGCTTCAGCCACTGACCCAGAGCGTCGGTGAGCATCGCATAGCTGGGTATGGTGTGCAGCAGGTTTACATAGCACTGGCCGGTGCGCAGAGCGTCGTCCCTGGCGCCTGCGTTGAAGATCAGGCTGTTGTCGCCCGCCTTCTCGGTGAGCGATTTCAGCGTTGGGACTGGCGCGTTCACCACGAACAGCCGCACCCCGTCGGCAAGCATTCGATCGAACGCCGCCAGGACGTCTTTCTCCGAATCGGCCACCGAGGTGTCAATCTGGTAGTTCTGGTCCAGAAACCGGCCTGTGGTGTTGTTGTCGGCAGTCGCCAGCTCTGCGCCTCGCAGACCGGAATCCGCGGGCTTCGGTATGACATTCGAGAGCACGGGGCCCCGGTCCGGCACCCATTGTATGTATCCCATCGGAATGACCAGTGGCTCGGCATGGATCGCCTGACTGGCCACAAGCAGGGCTCCGAAAAACAGCCGGCGAATAAGGTGGTGGCCGGGCATGAAACAGACTCCCGTTTGTTGTTGTATCGCTTATTCCGAGGATAGAGAGACCTCGGAGCGCCGGAAATATTCACAAAGTAGGAAAGGGGCACTACTTAAGAACGAGTTTTGCGCCTGACTACCGGCTATCTACTACCAAGGAACTAGATCAAATCCTCCAAAGTGGCATTCGGATCGGGCAACGGGGTTTCTACACTGGTAATCAGCAAGTTGGCCAATGACAAATCCAAGAGCCAACCACGGGGAATTCAAAACAAGAAGGTAGCACCAACCAATGGCAACGTCCTTTTCACTCAGAGTAACGCTGGCCGCAGCCATGCTCGGTATTGTCGGCACTGTTTTTGCGCACGGAAATGTCACCCCGCAGCCAGTGGATACGGGGAATCTGCCGGAGCTTGGCGAGAAGATTCTGACCGAGAATCCGTTCCGCGAAGGTAACAAGTACGGCGAGTTGAGTGCGCAGGCTATCAAGGTGGGCGAAAGTGCCTACACCGGCAACTGTGCCGGTTGCCACGGTATCCGGGCGATGTCCGGCGGACTGACCCCGGACCTGAGGGCACTGACGGAATGGGATGATGAGTTCTACATAAGCCGGGTGATGAAGGGTACCGACCGTGGTATGCCGTCCTGGAAAAAGACACTGGATCAGAACGCCATCTGGGCTATCAAGACCTATGTGGAGTCTCTGCCCAAACCCGAATAAAGCCAGCCATAAGTCTAAAGTAAGGTCTGTTCCCGGGCCGGCCTTAGTGTCGGACCGACGTCGTTGGGGGAAGTCATGAAAACGATAGCTCGGATGTTTGCCTTGTTACTGGCCTTTCAGCTGGCATTCGCCCAGGAGATGGATGACGGCGATCCGCTCCTGAACCGTCCTGCCGACCGCACCTACGATATCATCCTGGAATCCGGCTACCTCAAGGTCGGGGTCTACCAGAATTTCCCTCCGTATTCCTACGAGGTTGATGGCGAGCCCAGGGGGATCGATGTGGAAGTCGGCAAGCGCATTGCCGAGGAGCTGGGCGTCGAGTTCAGGGTGTACTGGATCGTGCCGGACGAGAACCTGGGGGACGATCTGAGAAACAACGTCTGGAAAGGGCACTACCTGGCCAAGCGGCGGCTGGCCGACGTGATGATGCGCGTACCCTACGACAAGCAGTACGCTTACAGGCAGGACTCCACCGGTGAATATGTCAATGAACAGGTGGTGCTGTTTGGTCCTTACCAGCAGGAAACCTGGCAGATTGCCTATGACCCGGTAAAGCTCGACGGCGTCGACACCGTTGCCAAGTTCCAGTACCACCCCATCGGTGTGGAGATCGATACCCTGCCTGATTTTTACCTGACCTCCGCATTCGCCGGACGGATGCGTGAGCAGGTGCGGCACTACACCAACGTGGCGGACGCATTCGAGGCAATGCGTAATGGTGAGGTGAGTGCCGTCATGGGCATGCGGTCAGAGATCGATCACGAACTTGCCAGGCCCGAGAACGACGGATTCAAGGCCGCCGGTAATGGTTTCCCGGGAATCGGCAAGCAGGTATGGGATGTGGGTATGGCCATCAAGAACACACATCGCCAGTTGGGTTATGCGATCGAAGCCGTCATCGCTGACATGGTCAAATCCGGCGAGATGCAGTCGCTGTTGGCGGAGCTGGATCTTAGATACGGCGTTCCCCGGTACTACCGGGAGTTTCTCGGCGAAGAGGCATTGGCAAAAGCCGAGGGCAGGCCCTGACAGCCTGTCGGGCTTAAGGCTGATTTACTGTGCCGGTGGGCTTTGTTTTGGAAAGTAGTAATACCAAGTGATGAGAAAACCAGTGCCGGGGGGCAATTGTTGGTTGCTACGCCAAAGCGAAGAATCTCCCTGGAGGCGGGAAACGTTCCCGGTTCGCCGGGCAACCGAAAAACCGAAAAAACAAGAGATTGGAGAGCGCAACCATGAGAACGAACAAGTTCGGGATTCGCATTGCTGCCAGCGCCCTGGCGCTGGCAGTATCGTACGGGGCTCACGCCGTGGTTACCGACGAAGACATCATGAATGACCACAAAACGCCTGGCGATGTCGTCAGTTATGGCATGGGTACTCAGGGCCAGCGCTTCAGCACCCTGGAAGACCTGAATACCAGTAACATCCAGTACCTCCAGCCAGTATGGGCCTTCTCTTTTGGCAGCGAGAAAATGCGTGGTCAGGAATCCCAGCCGATGATCAAGGATGGCGTGATGTATGTCACCGCCTCCTATTCCCGCGTATACGCGATCGATGCCAAAACCGGCGAGGAAATCTGGCAGTATGACGCCCGCCTGCCGGATGGCATCATGCCCTGCTGTGACGTGGTCAACCGGGGCGCCGCCCTGTACGACGACAAGGTCATTTTCGGAACCCTGGATGCCAAGCTGGTGGCCCTGAACAAGGACACCGGCAAGCCGGTGTGGATCAAGAAAGTGGCCGATTATCAGGCGGGCTATGCCATTACCGCCGCACCGATCGTGGTCGAGGGTAAGGTCATCACCGGCGTGGCCGGGGGTGAATTCGGTGTTGTCGGCAAGGTGGAGGCCTACGACGCCAACACCGGCGAACTGGTCTGGACCCGACCGACCGTGGAAGGGCATATGGGCTATGTCTACAAGGACGGCAAGAAAATCGAGAACGGTGTTTCAGGCGGCAAGCCCGGTCAGACCTGGCCCGGTGATATGTGGAAGAACGGTGGCGCGGCTCCCTGGCTCGGCGGCACCTACGACCCGGAAACCGACTCCCTGTTCTTCGGTACCAGTAACCCGTCACCCTGGAACTCTCACCTGCGCCCGGGGGATAACCTGTTCTCCTCCTCCCGTCTGGCCATCGATCCCGATGACGGCAGCATCAAGTGGCACTTCCAGACTACCCCGCACGATGCCTGGGATTACGATGGCGTCAACGAGCTGATCTCTTTCGATCTGAACGAGAATGGCAAGACCATCAAGGCAGCCGCCACCGCCGATCGTAACGGCTTCTTCTATGTGCTGAACCGTGAGAACGGCGACTTCATCCGGGGCTTCCCGTTCGTGGACAAGATTACCTGGGCCGAAGGCCTGGACCCGAAGACCGGCCGGCCCATCTACACGGAAGGTGGGCGCCCGGGTGACCCTTCCGAGGTGGAAGGGGACAAGGGTGAGGCAGTGGTGGCGCAGCCTGCTTTCTTTGGTGGCAAAAACTGGATGCCCATGGCCTACAGCCAGGACACCGGCCTGTTCTATGTGCCCTCCAATGAGTGGTTCATGGATATCTGGAACGAGCCGGTCTCCTACAAGAAAGGCGCGGCTTTCCTGGGTGCGGGCTTTATCCTCAAACCTGCAAACGATGACTACATTGGCGTACTGCGTGCGATCGACCCGAAAACCGGCAAGGAAGTCTGGCGTTATGAAAACACCGCGCCTCTGTGGGGTGGTGTGATGACAACCGCTGGCAACCTGGTCTTCACCGGAACACCGGAAGGCTATCTGAAGGCGTTTGACGCCAGGACCGGGGAAGAGCTTTACCGGTTCAACACCGGCTCCGGTGTCGTTGGTACCCCGGTGACCTGGACCATGGACGGTGAGCAGTATGTCTCCGTCGTGTCCGGCTGGGGTGGTGGGGTTCCGCTCTGGGGTGGTGAAGTTGCCAGGGTGGTCAAGAACTTCAACCAGGGTGGCATGGTCTGGACCTTCAAACTGCCGAAGGATCGGGTTGCCGCGAACTGATCTGCGAGCCCGGGTGTTTTAGGGGCTGCCTCCGGGCAGCCCCTTTTGTGTTGTGCGTGTGTATGACGTTGGTTGTGCATCTACTACCAATGAACGAGTTTTTCGCCTCCATCGCATCATTCAAACGTCGGGGATTAAGGTCTACAGTGAATGGGTAAACGCGAAAGGCCGCGTTGCCCTGCGACAAACACAACAAGAGGTCGAGATCATGATTTACGCACAACCAGGAAAGGATGGCTCCGTCGTTTCTTTCAAACCCCGTTACGAGAACTACATCGGTGGCGAGTGGGTTGCCCCGGTAAAAGGCCAGTATTTCGAGAACATTACACCGGTAACCGGTGACGTTATCTGTGAAATTCCGCGTTCCGGTGCCGAAGATATTGAGCTTGCACTCGACGCAGCACACAAGGCGGCACCAGCGTGGGGCAAGACCTCGCCCACCGAGCGCTCCAACATCCTGCTGAAAATTGCCGATCGCATCGAGGCCAACCTTGAGAAGCTCGCGGTTGCCGAAACCTGGGATAACGGTAAGGCGGTGCGTGAAACCCTGGTTGCGGACATCCCGCTGGCGGCGGACCACTTTCGTTACTTCGCTGGCTGCGTGCGCGCCCAGGAAGGGCATTTGAGCGAAATCGACCAGAACACCGTGGCGTACCATTTCCACGAGCCTTTGGGTGTCGTTGGCCAGATCATTCCCTGGAACTTTCCGATCCTGATGGCTGCCTGGAAGCTGGCTCCCTGCCTGGCCGCGGGTAACTGCACGATTCTGAAGCCGGCCGAGCAGACCCCGGCCAGTATCCTGGTTCTGATGGAACTGATAGGCGATCTGTTGCCACCGGGCGTGATTAACATCGTCAACGGCTACGGTATTGAGGCCGGCCAGGCTC
>JAXHVJ010000004.1:0-84062 GCA_034189235.1 Pseudomonadota bacterium | reverse complement strand
TTCAACCCTTGAGGCTGGAGGTGGAGGATTTGAGAGCGCAGGGGCGGTACCTGGAGGATGTGTACTGAGACGGGCCTGGCCTTGATCCCGGCTTGGCAAGAGCTACTCACGCGCGAAACTGGCTCCTCCGGTTAACTGGCTCCTCCGGTTAAAAAGTAGACAAAGTTCATTGCGGTGATAACAATATGCTGACGACAGGAGGCAGGAGGCCACCATGTCAGTCAGCTCGCCCCCCGGAAGGGGTGTCTGTCCCGGAAGGGGTGTCTGTCGCACTCCTGGCACCAGGACAATTGGCGGCGGCTGGCCGAAAATCTGCGAGAGCTGGAGGGGCTGGGCGGACCGAATTGAGCGGGTTGCTCCGGAAAGGGCATCATTCCGGCCCTGTCGGTGCTCTCTCATCCGCTTGGCATCTCCGCAACCGTGAGCCTGTAGTTTGGGCAAACACCCGGATGCCGGCTTCGTGTTAGCCTCGGGTTTGCTGTTTCCATCGCCCACAAGGATTGACCCTACCATGACCAGGTCCGCTGGCAGTCTGGCTGACAGGCTGTACGAAGAACATGTCCGCTATGAGATGGCCGCCCTGAAGGGGGCGAAACTGAAGAAATTTCTGGCGCAGGAGCTGGATGAGCTGCTGGACCATGCCGGACGAATTACCCTGAACCGGGTGGCCAGCATCGATCGGGTGATGGGCGTGATCGAGCGCTTAGTCGTTGAAATGGAACTGGATGCCGGTATCCCGGAGCTGGCCGCCGAGATGGCAACCGAAGTCATGGGTTCGCGGGTCCAGGCCGAGACCACCCTTGGCGAGATTATCTCCCTCGAACAGGCCACCGGTTTCCTGGAGGAGGCTCTTGAGCTTCGCCAGCAGCGGGAACGGGTCATCGGCGAGATCATGGCTCATCCGGTCTACCAGGAGCTGGTGTCTAACGTGGTCTATCACGGGCTGATCAACTACCTGTACGAAGACAACCTGATCGCCCGCTCCGTACCCGGGGTGGGCTCCATGATGAAGTTTGGCAAGAAGGTGGCCAACCGGGCGGTGCCGGGTCTGGACGAGACCTTTGAGCGACGCATCAAGGCCTGGCTAGCGGATAGTCTGCCCGGCCTGATCGCCCGCAGTGAGGCGTTCCTGCACCGGGCGCTCAGCGATGACGAACTCCGGGACAGCGTGATGGCCGCCTGGGTAGCAGTGGAAGACAAGACCATTGCCGAGCTCCGCGAAGGGCTGGGGGACGTCGAGTTACAGGAGTTTGTGGTTATGGGCTATGAGTTCTGGTTGCAGTTCCGCAAGACCGGCTATTTTGAAGGCTGTGCCCGGGCCGTGGTGGAGCACCTGTTCGCCAAGTATGGCGACCGGCCGTTGACCGACCTGCTGAATGATGTGGGAGTTACCCGGGAGATGATTCGCACGGAAATCGAGATCCACGGGGTTCCGGTCATTGAAGTCCTGCGTAAAGAGGGCTATCTCGAGGCTCTTGTCCGCCGCAGGCTTTTGCCATTCTATCGCTCTGCGGGGGCGAAAAAAATACTGGCCGGGGAAGAAGAGTAGGAACAGCATGTTGCGTGGCGCTGCTGCCGCAGGCAGGGCCACAGAAAAGAAAAGGGAAGCCGCAGCTTCCCTTTCTGATCCGCAACCGGAACTCAGCGCTCCAGGTACTGCAGTTTGTTGGGTTTGCCGTCCCATTCCTCGGCGTCCGGCAGAGGGTCTTTCTTCTCGGTGATGTTCGGCCACTTGGCAGCCAGTTCAGCGTTGATTTCCACGAACTGGACCTGGTCCGCCGGAAGCTCGTCCTCGGAGAAGATCGCTTCGGCCGGGCACTCGGGCTCACACAGTGCGCAGTCGATGCACTCGTCCGGGTCAATTACCAGAAAGTTCGGGCCTTCATAGAAGCAGTCCACGGGGCAGACTTCCACGCAGTCCGTGTATTTGCACTTGATGCAGTTCTCAGTAACGATAAAAGCCATAGTCAGATCCCTGGTCGCAGAGTATTCAGTTTCATCAGGAGCCGGATAGTACGAGCCCGTATTTTTTAATTTAGTGTGCGATATTGTAGGGAGCGGCCCCTGCAGGCGCAAGCTTCCGCCTGCTATTTACATAGGTCATTTCCGCGCAAATTTCCCGTTATTTGTCCATTAAATCCCGCAGCTCGTAAAGCCGGTTGAGGGCCTCTCGTGGCGTCAGGTCATCGAGGTCCAGCTTCTTGAGCCCTTCTTCCACGGCGCTGGGCTCGGGGCTGGCAAACATATCGCCCTGGAACACAGGTTCGCTCACCGTTTGCCTGGCCCCGGCCTGGCTCCCGCAATGGCCGGATTCGGGCTGCTCCGGTACCCGGCCAGTTACCGGAGCGCCGGGTGTTGCGCTGCCCTCGAGATGGTTCAGCTGCGCCTTGGCATTGCGGATGACATCCTGGGGCACACCGGCCAGTTGGGCGACCTGGAGGCCGTAGCTCTGGCTGGCCGGGCCATCGTGAACGTTGTGCAGAAACACGATGCTGTCGTCGTGTTCGGTCGCGGTCAGGTGCACGTTGACGGCATGCTCCAGATCATCGGCCAGTTGCGTCAGTTCGAAGTAGTGGGTTGCGAACAGGGTATAGCAGCGGATGTTCCTGGCCAGGTGCTCGGCGGTGGCCCAGGCCAGGGACAGCCCGTCAAAGGTGCTGGTACCCCGGCCCACTTCATCCATCAGCACCAGGCTGTGCTCGGTGGCGTTGTGCAGGATATTGGCGGTTTCGGTCATTTCCACCATGAACGTGGAGCGGCCGCCGGCGATGTCATCGGAGGAGCCCATGCGGGTGAAAATGCGGTCCACCGGTCCGAGCACCGCCCGATTGGCGGGAACGAAGCTGCCGGTGTAGGCCAGCAGGGCAATCAGGGCCGCCTGGCGCATGTAGGTGGACTTACCGCCCATGTTCGGGCCGGTAATGACCAGCATGCGGCGCCTGGTGTCCATCAGCAGGTCGTTGGGCACAAACGGCTCGTCCAGCAGTTGTTCGACCACCGGGTGCCGGCCTTCCTCTATGTCGAACCCCGGTTGGTCGGTGAATTCCGGCGCGGCAAAACGCAGGGAAGTTGCCCGTTCGGCGAAGTTACTCAAAACATCCAGCTCCGACAGGGCCTGGGCGGCATCCTGCAGCGGCGCCAGCTGCGCGGCGACGCTTTCGAGCACCTCGTCGTACAGGGCCTTTTCCCGGGCCAGTGCCCGGCTCTTGGCGCTGAGCGCCTTGTCCTCGAATTCCTTCAGTTCCGGGGTGATGAAACGCTCGGCGTTTTTCAGGGTCTGCCGTCGGATGTAATCCGCCGGTGCCTGGTCCGATTGGGCACGGCTGATTTCGATGTAGTAGCCGTGCACCCGGTTGTAACCCACTTTCAGGGTGCTGATGCCGGTGCGCTTCTTTTCCCGGGTCTCCACATCAAGCAGGTACTGGCCGGCGTTCTCGCTGATGTTGCGCAGTTCATCCAGTTCCTCGTCAAAGCCTTCCCGGATGACGCCGCCGTCGCGGATCACCACCGGCGGGTTGTCGATGATGGCCCGTTCCAGCAGGTCGGCCAGCTCCGGGTACTCGCCGATGGTGGTGGCAAGCCTGACCACGTGGTGGGAATTCACCGGTTTCAGGGCCTCCTGGAGTTCCGGCAGGGTCTGGAAAGCATCCCGGAGCCGGGCCAGGTCCCTGGGACGCGCCGATCGCAGCGCCACCCGGGCCAGCACCCGTTCCATGTCGCCCACCTGTTTGAGCAGGTCGTGGACCGGTTCATAATGGAAGCTGTCGAGCAGGGCAGAAACTGCCTGCTGACGCTGGCGCACCACGTCCACGTCCCGAAGCGGGCGGTTCAGCCAGCGGCGCAGCTCGCGGCCTCCCATGGCGGTGGCGGTACGGTCCATCACCCAGGCCAGGGTATGCTGGTGGCCGCCCATGAGGTTGGTGTCGATTTCCAGGTTGCGACGGCTGGTGGCGTCCAGGATCACCGCTTCTTCCCGGCGCTCCCGGGTCAGCTTACGGATATGGGGCAGGGCAGTACGCTGAGTCTCTTTCGCGTATTGCAGCAGGCAGCCGGCGGCGCAGATGGCCAGATGCAGGTCTTCACAGCCGAAACCGGTGAGGTCGCGCACCTGCAGCTGCCGGGTGATCACCCGATGGGCGGTATCGGATTCGAACAGCCAGGGCCCCTGCCGACGGATACCGGTAAAGCCCTCGAGAATGTCGGTGTAGGGGAAATCTTCGCTGATCAGGATTTCCGCCGGCCTGAGACGCTGAAGTTCGCCCTGCAGGGCATCCAGGTCGTCCAGCTCGGAGACCAGGAAGCGACCGCTGGAAATGTCAAGGGAAGCAAACCCGAAATGCTCCCGGTGGCTGTAGATGGCCACCAGCAGGTTGTCGCGCCGGTCCTCGAGGAAGGCATCGTCACTCAGGGTGCCGGGCGTGACAATCCGGACCACCTGCCGCTCCACCGGTCCCTTGCTGGTGGCCGGGTCACCGATCTGTTCGCAGATGGCGATGGATTGACCCGCGCGGACCAGACGGGCAATGTAACTCTCGGCAGAATGAAACGGCACGCCCGCCATGGGAATCGGGTTGCCGCCGGACTGGCCGCGGGCGGTCAGGGTGATGTCCAGGAATTCGGCAGCCTTCCTGGCGTCTTCGTAGAACAGCTCGTAAAAATCCCCCATGCGGTAGAACACCAGCTCATCGGGATGCTCACCCTTGATTTTCAGGTACTGTTGCATCATCGGGGTGTGCCTGGAGAGATCGGTCTGGGCTGCTGACATGGATGGGTCCGGGTTGCCTTGCTTTTGGATGAAGCTGTGAATTGTAAGAAAATAATGGCGGCGATGAAATGAAGGGTTTGTATCCCCATACCGGAAGGAGCGGATTATGGCAACGAGTGATCAGGAGCTGGAGCGGGCCGGGGTTCGCCTGGGTAAACTGCTGCAGGAGCAGGGGCGCACCATCGCCACGGCGGAGAGCTGTACCGGTGGCTGGGTGGCCAAGGTGCTCACCGATCGCCCGGGTTCCTCCGCCTATGTGATGGCTGGTCTGGTGACCTACAGCAACAGCGCCAAACAGGCCCTGCTCGGGGTGTCGGCGGAAGCCCTGGAGCAGCATGGCGCTGTCAGTGAGCCGGTAGTCCGCCAGATGGTGGCCGGCGCAGTTCAGGCGGCGGGGGTGGACGTGGCTGTGGCAATCAGCGGCGTTGCAGGTCCCGGCGGTGGCAGTCGCGACAAGCCGGTGGGGACGGTCTGGTTTGCCTGGGGCAGTGGTCTGGACCAGACAGAGGCTGTGGTCAAACACTTCGACGGTGACCGTGACGAGGTGCGCCGACAGTCGGTTTTGTTTGCATTGCAGGCAGTTACCGGCTTCCTTGAAGGGGCATGACATTTTTCTTGACCAGGTTCACGGGTCGGGGGGTTGGTCTCCCCGTTCGCTTGTGTTTTAATACTGTTCAAATATACAGGGAATCTGCTGGATGAACACAGCGGTTTTCCTTCCGGATTCCGCTGCCAATACCTTGGAATGACCTGGCAGCCCAGTTGACAAGGGGTTTTGTACCGATGGAAGACAACCGCAAGAAAGCACTCAGCGCAGCACTGAGCCAGATTGAACGCCAGTTCGGCAAAGGCGCCGTCATGAAGATGGGGGATCAACCCCGTGAAGCCATTCCTGCGGTTTCTACCGGCTCCCTGGGGCTGGACGTGGCCCTTGGTATTGGTGGTCTTCCCTATGGTCGGATCTGCGAGATTTACGGTCCGGAGAGTTCCGGTAAGACCACGCTCACCCTGCAGGTGATTGCGGAAGCCCAGAAGGCCGGCAAAACCTGCGCCTTTGTGGATGCCGAGCACGCCCTGGACCCGGTCTATGCCGAAAAACTGGGTGTCAACGTCGACGACTTGCTGGTGTCCCAGCCGGATACCGGGGAACAGGCCCTGGAAATCGCGGACATGCTGGTCCGCTCCAACGCCGTTGACGTCATCATCGTTGACTCCGTAGCGGCCCTGACGCCGAAAGCGGAGATTGAGGGGGAGATGGGTGACAGCCACGTCGGTCTGCAGGCGCGACTGATGTCCCAGGCGCTGCGTAAGTTGACCGGTAACGTCAAACACGCCAACTGCCTGATGATCTTCATCAACCAGATCCGCATGAAGATCGGCGTCATGTTCGGTTCGCCCGAAACCACCACCGGCGGTAACGCCCTGAAATTCTATTCCTCCGTGCGCCTGGACATCCGCCGCATCGGCTCCGTGAAAGAAGGCGATGAAGTGGTCGGTAACGAGACCCGGGTCAAGGTCGTGAAGAACAAGGTATCGCCGCCGTTCAAGCAGGCCGAGTTCCAGATCATGTACGGCAAGGGCATCTACCACATGGCCGAAGTACTGGATATGGGCGTCAAGGAAGGCTTTGTCGACAAAGCCGGGGCCTGGTACGCCTACAACGGCGACAAGATCGGACAGGGTAAGGCCAACGCCTGCAAGTTCCTGGAGGAGAATATGGACATTGCCAACGAGATCGAAGCCAGGGTCCGGGACAAGCTGATGCCCAAGCCGGAAAAGAAAGAAGCGGCCGCTGAAGCGCCGGCGGAAGCCAACGGGGAACTGCTCTAAGGCTCCGTTTGTCGGGGGAGGATGCCATGAAGCGACTGCTCATTGTTGCCCACGCACCTTCCCCGAATACCCTCCGTTTACGGGACGCTGTCGAGAACGGTGCCCGCCATGAAGACATCGAAGCGGTAGAGGTGGTGGTCAAGGCACCGCTGGACGCCGGTCCCGATGACATCCTCGCCTGTGACGCCATCATCCTGGGTACCACTGAAAATCTGGGCTACATGAGTGGCGCGTTGAAAGACTTTTTTGACCGCAGTTACTATCCCTGTATTGAGAAGACTCAGGGCTTGCCCTTTGCCTATTACATCCGCGCCGGCCACGACGGCACCGGCACCCGTCGCGCCATCGAGAGCATTACCACGGGCCTGCGCTGGAAACTCGTCCAGGATCCACTGATCTGTCGCGGTGAATACCGGGATGAATTCGAGGAGCAATGTCGGGAGCTCGGCATGTACGTGGCGGCCAGCCTGGATGCGGGGCTTATCTAGCTGGCTAGCCGGCGAGACAATTTGAGTCAGTGAATTACCCCGATAGCCCTGGCTGCGAAAACTTTAGCTGAAGCGCGACATGACGGCCCGCAGATCCTACAATGGGCGGCCAAAGACAAGATGATAAAACACCAACGCATTCTGACTGTTACAGGAACACACATTGAAGTCACTGCCTCTGCATCAGCTGTACAAGGCCTGCGTACTGAAAGACCTGCCCTTCAAGACTACCCGGCAACTGGAACCCCTGGCTGAGATCGTCGGCCAGAACCGGGCCCAGGAAGCCGTCCGGTTTGCGCTGGCAATGCCCCATGGCGGGTACAACGTCTATGCGGTCGGGCGTAACGGGCTGGGTAAGCGCACCATGATGCTTCGCTACCTGGAGCATCATGTGGATACCGAGCAGCAGAGCCATGACTGGTGTTATGTCGCCAATTTCGAAGAGCCGCGGGTGCCGAAGCTGTTGCAGTTGCCGGGGGGCAAGGGCACCCAGCTCAAGCAGGACATGGAGAAACTGATGTCCCGTCTGGTCAAGGTCATTCCCCAGACCTTTGACAGTGACAGCTTCCTGGAGCGGTCCGAACAGCTCAAGAATGAATACGCCCAAAAGCAGGAAGAGGAACTCGGGAAAGTGGCCGCCCAGGCCAAGCGCAAGAAGGTACGCCTGACGGTCTCCACGCCCGGGGGCTACCGTCTGGTGGCGATGAACGGTGAAGAGCCTCACACCGCGGAGACCTTCCAGGCGCTGACCGAAGAACAGCGAGACAAGTTCGAGGATTCCATCAACAAGCTCGAGAAAAGACTTCGCCAGGCCCTGCGCAAGATTGCCGACTGGGAGCAGGAGTATGCCGAAAAGCAGCAGGCGCTGAACCAGGAGACCCTGGAAGGTATCTCCGGTCACCAGATTGATGAGCTGATCGAAAAGTACAAGGATCTGCCCGATGTGGTCGGTTACCTGGAGGCAGTGCGCGCCGATCTGGTGGAAAACCTGGACATCTTCCTCGAGGATAACGACGAGCAGGCAGCCATCGCCTACGCCTCCCTGGACAAGAAGATGCCCCGGCGTTACCTGATCAACCTGCTGGTGCACCAGAAAACCAATGAGGTGCCGGTGGTGGTCGAGGACAATCCCACCTATCACAACCTGTTCGGCTATGTGGAGAATGTCACCTATAAGGGCACCGTGTTTACCGACTTCTCCCTGATCCGGCCGGGCAGCCTGCACCGAGCCAACGGAGGTTACCTGCTGATGGACGCCATCAAGGTCCTTGAGCAACCCTTTGTATGGGACGGCCTGAAGCGGGCACTGCGCTCACGCGCCTTGCAGATCAATTCCCTGGAGCGGGAAATGACGCTGTCCGGAACCATTTCCATCGAGCCCGAGGCAGTGCCGCTGGATGTGAAGATTGTGCTGTTCGGGGATCGGGAAACCTGGTTGCTGCTGCAGGAATATGATTCCGAGTTCGCCGAACTGTTCCGGGTGACGGCAGACTTCGAGAACGAGATGTATCGCACCGACGACAGCCAGTTGCTGTACGCCAAGTTCATCGCCAGCCTGGTGGTGGAGAAGAAACTACTGCATTGTTCCAACAAGGCAGTAGCCCGGATCGTCGAGCACAGCGCCCGCATGGCAGAGCACCAGAACCGCCTGTCCCTGCACGCAGCCGACATCGCCAACCTCCTGCGCGAGTCGGATTTCTGGGCCCGCCAGGCCAGGGCCCGGCTGATCACCGAGGTTCACGTGGAGCGGGCCCTGGAAAGTGCCCGGTACCGCGGCAGCCGGATCCGGGACCAGTTCTACGATTCGATCCGCGATGGCTCCACCCTGGTCACCACCACGGGCACCTGCGTGGGCCAGGTCAACGCCTTGTCCGTGTTGTCCACCGGTGGCTTCGAGTTTGGTCTGTCCAACAGGGTGACCGCGACCTGCTACTATGGAGATGGCGGTGTCATGGATATCGAGCGTGACGTGAAGCTCGGTGGCAACATCCATTCCAAGGGCGTGATGATTCTCACCTCGTGGCTGTCCTCCCGGTTTGCCGTGGAGGATCCGATGCACCTCTCGGCCAGCCTGACCTTTGAGCAGAACTATGGCGAGGTGGAGGGAGACAGCGCATCGCTGGCGGAGCTGTGTGCGCTGGTATCATCGCTGTCGGGTGTGCCCGTGCGCCAGGACCTGGCTATTACCGGCTCGGTCAACCAGTTCGGCGAGGTGCAGCCTATCGGTGGCGTGAACGAAAAGGTCGAAGGTTTTTTCGCCACCTGCCAGTTGAAAGACGGGCTAACCGGGACCCAGGGCGTGGTCGTGCCCACCACCAACGTCCAGAACCTGATGCTTGACTGCGAAGTGGTCCAGGCCGTTCGGGACGGGAAATTTGCAGTCTATGCCGTGTCCCATGTGGAAGAGGCCATCGCATTGCTGCTGGGGCGCCCGGCGGGCAAGGCCGACACGAAGGGCCGGTACCCGAAGCAGAGTGTTTTTGGCATTATCCAGCAACGGCTTGAAAAAATGCGTGAACACGAACGTCAGGAGCACGCGAAAGAAGAACATAAGGATCCGTCAATTCACTGACCGGAAACGACAGGAAAGCGGACAGGAGAGACTACAGCCATGACTGATATCCAGCAGACGGTATACGTAGTAGAGGACGACGAGGCGGTGCGGGATTCGCTGGAGCTACTGTTGAAGTCGGACGGTAAACCGGTGAAGACCTACGAGAGCGCCAACGCCTTTCTCAAGGATTATTCCGACAAGATGGCCGGCTGTATTGTGCTGGATATCCGGATGCCCGGAATGGATGGCATGGAGCTGCAGAAGAAGCTGAACGAGAAACACTCGATCCTGCCGATCATTTTTGTCACCGGTCACGGCGATGTTCCCATGGCGGTAGATGCCATGAAAGAGGGCGCGGTGGACTTCATCCAGAAGCCCTACCGGGAGGAAGCCCTGCTGGAGAAGATCGAAGCTGCCCTGGAGCAGGATCTCGAGCAGCGCAAGACCCTGGACGAAAAGCAGGAAATCATCCGTCGCATCAAGAGTCTGACCCCGCGGGAGCACGAAATCATGGACCGCATGATCGCCGGTCAGGCCAACAAGGTGATTGCAATCGAGCTGGAGATCAGCCAGCGCACCGTGGAGATCCACCGTTCCCGGGTGATGCACAAGATGGGTACCCACTCCCTGGCCCACCTGGTGCGTATGGTCTTGTCCGTAAAGGACCTTATCGACTAATCCGTGGGGCACCGGCATGATAGCCGGACGTTTCTAACCGGCCACGTTTGTATGACTGAAGCTGTCTGCGAGAGCTCCGAGGTGACGGTTCTGCTGGTTGATGACAACCCGCAGAACCTGAAAGTCCTCTACGAAACCCTGAAAGACAAAGGCTACCGGCTGCTCATTGCCAACGAAGGTGAAAAAGCACTGGACCTTGCCCACCGGCATCAGCCGGAAGTGATCCTGCTGGACATCATGATGCCCGAAATGGACGGTTACGAGGTGTGCCAGCGTCTCAAGGCCGATCCCCAGACGGCCGATTGTGCCGTGGTATTCCTGTCCGCACTCGATGACTTGCAGGCCAAGGTCAAGGGTTTCGATCTCGGCGGGGCCGATTACATTTCCAAGCCTTTCCAGTCCCAGGAGGTCATCGCCCGGGTCAAGACCCATGCCCGTGTGATCCGGCTCGAGCGGGAACTTCAGGCTCGCAACCGGGAACTGCAGGGCGACCAGGCACGGATTCTCAATTCCATCAGCGAGGGTATCTACGGGCTCGATGAGAACGGCGTTATCGAGTTCGCCAACCCGGCTGCAGGCCGGATTGCGGGGGTTCCGGTTGACGAGTTGATCGGTCGCAACTTTTTTGACATCCATTTTGCCACCGCTTCCGACAATCCGGACGGACTGCCGGTGCAGATGACCTGTCGCCAGGGTCAGGCCGAAGGCCAGCGCGACATACGCATGTTGCGCATGAACGGTTCCGGTTTCCCGGCCGAGTACCGTGCCACGCCCAAGCTGGATAACGACGGGCTTCATGGTGCGGTTGTTGTGTTCCGGGATATCACTGCGGAGCTTGAGAGCGAGAGGGAGCTTCAGGAGGCCCGGGAACTTGTTCAGGAACAGCGCGATCAGTTGGCCCATATCTCGCGCCTGACCACCATGGGTGAAATGGCCGCCGGCTTTGCCCACGAGGTGAATCAGCCGCTGACAGCGATCACCAATTATGCCCGGGTCGCCAAGCGCATGATGGCCAGGGAATCCCCGGACCTTTCCCTGCTGCAGGAGACCCTCGACAAGATCGAGGCCCAGTCCCACCGGGCCAGCGAGATCATCCGCCGGATCCGCCGGTTCATGAAAAAGCCGGCGACCGGCAAGGAATTGCTTTCGGTTCCTGCCCTGCTGGAGGATACCCGCCAGTTTGCGGAAGTGGACATGCGCAACAATGAAGGCGGTATCGAAGTCACTGTTGACGAGGGCCTGCCTGAAGTGCTGGCTGACCCCGTCCAGGTGCAGCAGGTTGCTCTGAACCTGATTCGCAACGCCCTCGAAGCAACACGCTCGGCCGACTCATCGGTGCCGGTGGAGGTCACTGCGCGCCTGGCCGGAAACAACTGTGTTCGGGTCGAGGTGCGGGACCATGGTGTCGGCCTGCCGGAAGAGGCCGAGGAGAAGCTGTTCCATCCGTTTTACACCACCAAGGACGAGGGCATGGGTATCGGGCTGGCGACTTGTCGCTCGCTGATCCAGGCCCAGGGTGGTGAAATCGGCTTCGAGCGCCCCGAGGATGGCGGCGCCCGCTTCTTCTTCACCTTGCCGGTTGCCGGTGCCGGGGGCGAGCCCTGCAAGGGACACTAGAGCCAGTCGATGCGCCCGCTCAGATGGGGCGCATCGCCCTTGCTGTTCAGTAGCTGGTAATCCCAGCCCTTTTCTCCCGTTTGCCAGTTCAGTTGCGCCGTTCCCGGCAGGAACAGGGGCTTCTTGAACTGGCAGCTGACCCTCAGTGCGCTGCCCTTCCATCCTTCCTGCTGTTCCAGCAATGCCAGCGCCCGGGCTTTGCTCCACATGCCGTGGGCAATGGCCCTGGGAAAGCCGAATGCCTTTGCGCTCAGGGCGTGCATGTGAATCGGGTTACGGTCACCGGAAACCGAGCCGTACTGCCGGCCAATCGACTCCGGTGCCTGGATGCTCAGGGTGTTCGGATAGCGCTCCAGTTCCGGGCGCTCCGCTTTGCCCGCCGGCTTGCCGTTCTTCCGTGCCTGGCGGAACAGGTTGGTGCTCGTTTCCTCCCAGGCCAGGGTGCCGGCAGAGCGGGCCTCGGTGATCAGGTCGAATTCGATTCCGCGGTCGGTGCGTTGCTGGTTGCCCAGGCGCACGGTAAGGTCCAGGGATTCGCCTTCGCCAATGGGACGGTGTTGTGTAATGGTATTGCGCAGATGTACCAGGCCCAGCAGGGGCAGGGGGAAGTCCGGCTCGGTGAGCAGCTTCAGGTGCAGCGGAAACGCCAGGATATGCGGCCAGGTGATCGGGGCGTGGGCATGCTGACCAAACCCGCAGATCTTCTTGTAGTCCGTCAGCTGGCGAGTCACCGTGGACGCCCCCAGAAGACGCGCCTCAAGTGCCGGAATTTCAGCGTTATCTTCTGCGCCGGCCCTTTTCGGAAGCAAGGCCCTGGCAAACAGTGGCAACAGCGGTGGCGGGGTGTGGTGATAAATCAATGGGTTTGGCATGGTGCAGGTCTCCTGGTGGCCTGATATGCTCTAATATAAGACGAAGGTGTTAAAGTCTGACAAACCCGGCCAGAACAGACATTGACTTGGCGAGCCCGGCCGGTTGTCCGGCCGGTCAAGGTAATACCCATAAAGAATAAAAGCGGGATGATATGCAGGAACTTCGTGACGCGGGAGTAATGTTGCGCCTGATCAACGAGGCAATGAAGAAAAAGGGTATCGATACCGGTGCCATCTTCAGTCGCCTGGGCGTGGATGAAAGTTACGTATACACTGATCAGTTGCGCACGCCCCACAGTGCCCAGCTGTTCTTCTGGCAGGCCGTGGAAGACGTATCGGGGGATCCGGATATCGGATTGCACCTTGGACCGCTGCTGCCAACCTACAAGGGTCAGGTCCTCGAGTACCTGTTTCTCAGCAGCCCGACCTTCGGTGAAGGGCTGCGTCGGGCCCAGAACTATCAGCGCCTGCTGAGCGATGCGGCCAATACCGATTTCTTCATCGAGGGTGATGACGCCTGCATGGTGCTCAACGCTGCATCCGGCGCCGTGCGTCGCCTGAAGCACTTCAATGAGTGTTTTGTCCAGGGCGTGATTACGTTCTTCCGTTCTGTCACTGATGGCAACTTCTATCCGTCGCGCATCGAGTTCGAGCATGAACGGGATGAAGGTCAGGACCACGCCCGCGAGGTTCTGGGCTGTGATGTGGTCTTCGGGGCCCCCGAGAACCGGCTGTACTTCCCCGCCAGGCTGCTGGCCCACACCTCACCCCATGCCGAACCGGAATTGCTGGATCTCCATGAGCGATTTGCCAGCGAGCAGGTTGCGCGCCTGGAGAAGAAGGACATCGTGGGGCGGGTAGAGCGGATTGTCGCCGAGCTGCTGGACAGTGGCGAAGTGACCCTCGATGCGGTCGCCGAACGCCTTGGCATCAAACCCCGGACTCTCCGGACCCGGTTGACCGAAGCCGAAACCAGTTTCAACCAGGTGCTGGCGGATTTCCGTTATCGCCTGGCCCGGCAGTTGCTGGCCACCACGGACGAATCCATCGACGAGATCGTCTATCTGACCGGCTTCTCCGAACCAAGTACCTTCTATCGGGCGTTCAAGCGCTGGTCCGGCATGACCCCGATCGAGTATCGAAAAACATCCCAGGGTAAGGACGTACTGATCGACGCCATGTAAGAAAACGTTTTCGGACTTTTTTCAGGAAAAACGTTGACATGGTCGGGGGCGTCTTTATAATGCGCCCTCGTTGTCACCAAGCAGTCACAAGAGGGCTGGCGGCCTTTCGAGGCGTAGGTGATAAGCCACGCGGAGCGGTAGTTCAGTTGGTTAGAATACCGGCCTGTCACGCCGGGGGTCGCGGGTTCGAGTCCCGTCCGCTCCGCCATTTTATTCTCCCTCCCCCTGTTTTCCCTTGATCCATTCCGGCCGGATTCTGAAATATTCTCGTCACACGAAGCGTTTACCTTGGCGATTAAGGTTCGCACGAGGGTAAAGTCATGTCTGACTACGAAGAAGAGTTGCTGGAAATCCGACTGGATGAATTCGAGGATGATGGCGAGTTTATCGACGACGCCACTGAGCTTTAATCCCGTCTCCGGTTAATCTCCTGTTTTTCTGTTCAGTGGCCACCTCTCTCATCCGGGTAAAGCGGGGGATGCTGATTCGGGCTTCCGGGGCGCCTGGTCCAGTCCCATCCTGATTGAATTGCCTCGCCAGCATTTGGTTGTCTGCCCCCCCCTTTCTCCGCAGTAGCACCGAGATATACAGGAGCCCGATGTCACCGAGGGCGTTTCGGTCTCATACTATGAGGGTGTTCTCAAGGGTCATTTCTGGTCAGGTGTTGTTTCAGGGTAATATACAGTCGTTCAAGGATATTGAGCGCGGCCAACCGGGTCGTTACTTTGTGGCGTATAACGAAAAACGGTATAACAAAAGACGGCCGCAACGCTGGCTACCAATACGAGGAGATCAATATGACCACAACACCGGGCACGCAGAAATACCCGCACCTTCTGGAGCCGCTGGACCTGGGCTTTACCCGTCTGCGGAACCGGACTCTGATGGGCTCCATGCACACTGGGCTGGAGGAAGCCAAAAACGGCTTTGACCGTCTGGCGGCGTTCTATGCCGATCGCGCCCGTGGTGGTGCTGGTCTGATTGTCACCGGTGGCATCGGCCCCAATGAGGAGGGCGCGGTCTTCCAGCACGCGGCCAAGATGAGTACCGGGGAAGAGTCTGATCGGCACAAGGTGATCACCCAGTCTGTGCACGAGGCCGACGGCAAGATCTGCATGCAGATTCTTCATGCCGGCCGCTATGCCTATTCGCCCGCGCTGGTGGCGCCATCGCCGATCCAGGCACCGATCAACCCGTTCAAGCCCAGGGAGCTGGACGAGGAGGGCATCGAGAAACAGATCAGTGACTATGTAAACTGCGCGGCACTGGCCCAGCGGGCCGGGTACGACGGCGTCGAGATCATGGGCTCCGAGGGTTACTTTATCAACCAGTTCATCGTCACCCGAACCAACCAGCGCACGGATCGCTGGGGTGGCAGCTATGAGAACCGGATTCGCCTGCCGATCGAGATCGTGCGCCGGGTCCGGGAGCGGGTCGGTGAGAACTTCATCATCATCTATCGCCTGTCCATGCTGGATCTGATCGAGGATGGCAGCACCTGGGAAGAGGTGGTCCGCCTGGCCAGAGAAATCGAGAAGGCCGGTGCCACCATCATCAACACCGGCATCGGTTGGCACGAGGCTCGGGTGCCCACGATCGCCACCTCGGTCCCCCGCGGCGCATTTACCAAGGTAACGGCCCGTCTGAAGAGGGAAGTGAGCATTCCGCTGGTGACCACCAACCGGATCAACATGCCCGATGTGGCCGAGAAGGTCCTGGCCGAAGGGGATGCCGACATGGTTTCCATGGCCCGTCCGTTCCTGGCGGATGCGGATCTGGTGCTGAAGGCTGTTGAAGATCGTGCCGACGAGATCAACACCTGCATTGGCTGCAACCAGGCGTGCCTGGATCATACCTTCAGCGGCAAGCTGACCTCCTGCCTGGTCAACCCCCGAGCCTGTCACGAAACCGAGCTGACCTACGTGAAGACAGCCAATCCGAAGTCCATCGCCGTGGTTGGCGCCGGCCCTGCCGGTCTGGCGTTTGCGACCGTGGCGGCCGAGCGGGGTCACAAGGTCACCCTGTTTGACGCCGGCAGTGAAGTTGGTGGCCAGTTCAATGTTGCCAAGAAAATTCCCGGCAAGGAGGAGTTCCATGAGACCCTCCGTTACTTCCGCGTGATGCTCGACAAACACGGCGTGGATGTACGTCTGAATACCCGTGTCAGCGCCGACGACCTGAAAGCCGGGGGCTTTGATGAAGTCGTTCTGGCCACGGGTGTCAAGCCACGGACTCCGGAGATCGAGGGTATCGACCATCCGAAGGTTATTGGTTATCTGGATGCGTTGCTGGAACGCAAGCCGGTTGGCCGGAAGGTGGCGGTCATCGGTGCCGGCGGTATCGGTTTCGACGTGTCCGAGTTCATCGTGCATCAGGGGGCCTCCGCGTCCCTGGACACAGACGAGTTCATGAAGGAGTGGGGCGTTGATCTGAGCGTCGGGCATCGGGGAGGTGTCCAGGGGGTGACTCCGGAAGTGCCGGAGCCTGCGCGTGAGGTTTACCTGCTTCAGCGTAAGGCGTCCAAGGTAGGCAAGAACCTGGGCAAGACCACGGGCTGGATTCACCGGACGTCACTGAAAAAACGTCATGTGCAGATGATTCCGGGGGTGTCCTATCGCAAGATCGATGACGACGGACTGCACATCACCGTGACTCCGAGAGGTGCCGAGAAAGGTGAGGACAAGGTATTGCCGGTGGATACAATCATTATCTGTGCCGGCCAGGAACCGCTGCGGGAACTTCAGGCCGGTGTCGAAGCCGCCGGGCTCCCGGTTCATCTTATTGGCGGTGCCGATGTGGCGGCCGAACTGGACGCCAAACGGGCCATCAATCAGGGCAGCCGGCTGGCCGCGGAAATCTGATCACAAAACGTTGCAGTTTTTATCTGTGCATCGATATTTGTCTGGCTAGACTATTGGAAAGCCTACGGTTATCCGTAGGCTTACTGGTATTGGTGCATGCCGCTGCACGAATTTTCCGATGGAACGCCCCGGGGAAGCGAAGCGTGAAAGTGTCCAATTTCTGAATCCTGGAGATGGAATGATGGTTTCTGCCGATCAGGCGACCGATGGCTACTCAGCCGTGTTTTTTATGGAGGAGGGGCATGTTGCCCGTCAAATGCGCGCTTCCGAGTTTGGCGCTTTCCTCGACGGTTATGTCGGTTTATCTGACCTGGCGGAAACGGACGTAAAGGCCGTACTGGTGGAGCTGGGGGGCGATCTTCTGGTGCGTTCCCTGGTGTTCTTCAGGATCTGGTTTGATGAGGAGGGCCGCGCCGACACCAGCTGGAACGTTCCCGTTGAGGCATTGGCCAAGGACGGCGCCAAGGGTCCGGATATGGGCGCGGGCCCGATCCGCCTGGTGTGTCGCAGCCAATGCCCGGATCCGGAGTTCGCCAAGGAACTCTGGGACCCGGATATGACGCCCGGTAACAACCATTTCCAGGCCATCCGCAAGGCGGTGGAAAGCAATACCCTGAGATTCCAGAAGATCGAGTCCGTCGAGGAAGAGATTCCCGTCCTCAACGCCAACGAAGAGCCGGCCGGGGAGAAAGAAGATGATGGGGCGGGGTCTGCAGACCGTGCCCGCCTGGCGCAGCTGATCCGGGAACAGCGTTTACGCATCAAGACCCTGCAAAGTGTACACCGGGATTCCCTGGCGGATCTTCAGCGGGAGCACCGCAATGAAATGCAGTTCCTGCGCAGCGAAATGGCCGATCTGGAGCAGAAATACGAACGCCAGCGGCTGATCAGTGAGCAGCTCAAACAGCGACTCTCCGAGCGCAACGAACAATACCTCTCCATGCAGGAGCAGATCGGGAGCGCCGGCGAGGATAAAAAGAGGGACGACGCCAACGCCGGTGCCGAACTGGTTCTGCTCCGGGAGCAGCTTGAGCGCAAGCAGCGTGAGCTGGAAATGCGTGACGAGAAAATTGTCTCCCTGGAGGAGGAGAACCACGAGTTGCGGCACCGGGCGCCGCCCGAAAACTCCATCCTTGACCATCTGCGCAAGCAATCGGTCTTTCTCGTAGCCTACCATGCCGGCGTTGGTCACGTGACCCTGCCGTTTGAAGACATTGAGACCTACTTCACCAACCCCGTGGCCTATGCCGCCGAACGATGTGGCATGAATGAGGCGGCCTACCGGGAATGGCTGGAGCACTATGAGAACCCGGTATGCTGCCACAAGCACGGGCATGGTAACCAGTGTGCCGAACCCATCATGCGGGTCAGCCAGCCGGCGGAATTCCGACCGGGTGTGGACGACCGCTGCGAGCAGCACCAGGCCTGATCCGCGCATCTTTTTTCAGAATCCTGCTGATTTTCGTTACACTGTACGCCATCGTTGCAGGGTAGCGGAGGTGCTGTTCCCTGTTGCATCCCGGGATCACAGGACATTTCATGGATCAGTTCAGGAATATCGGCGTAATCGGACGGATGGGCAGCGTCAAGGTGGTGGAGACACTGAGGCAGCTCAAGCAGTATCTGCTTGCCCAGAACTACCAGGTCATTCTGGAAGAAGACACTGCGGGAATGATTCCCGGTCATGGTCTGCAAGTGGCCAGCAAGAAACTGCTGGGTGAAATCTGCGATCTGGTGATCGTCGTCGGCGGTGATGGCAGTCTGCTGGGCGCCGCCCGGGAGCTGGCAAAGTCGAAAATCCCCCTGCTCGGGGTAAACCGGGGGCGCCTCGGGTTCCTCACCGACATCTCTCCTTCGGATCTTGAAGAACGCCTCGGCAAGGTGCTGGAAGGGGAGTATATGGAGGAAACCCGTTTCCTGCTTGATGGCAATGTCGAGCGTAACGGTCAGCCGCTGGGTTTCGGCAGTGCCCTGAACGACGTGGTGCTGCATCCGGGCAAATCCACCCGGATGATAGGCTTCGACCTGTTTATTGACGGCCACTTCGTCTACAGTCAGCGCTCAGACGGCCTGATTGTTTCCACGCCCACCGGTTCCACGGCCTATTCCCTCTCTGCCGGAGGGCCGATCATGCACCCGAAGCTCGACGCCATTGTGCTGGTGCCCATGTTTCCCCACACCCTGAGCAGTCGCCCGATCGTGGTGGACGGCAAGAGCGAGATCAAGCTGGTCATCGGAGATACCAACGAGACCTACCCACAGGTGAGCTTTGACGGCCAGATGAACATCTCCTGTGCGCCGGGGGATATCATCCGGATTACCAAGAAGCCGTTCAAGATCCGTCTGATCCATCCGACGGATCATAACTTCTATGCCACCTGCCGTGACAAGCTTGGCTGGGCAAGTGAAATCGCAGCGAGTTGATCATGGCTGGTAAGAATCCCTCCGCAAATCGCGGTTTCGATATCATTGGCGACATCCACGGTTGCGCCCACACCCTGGAAAAGCTCCTGGACCGGATGGGTTATCGCAAGGTCAACGGTGTTTACGAACATCCCCGTCGCCAGGCCATTTTTATTGGTGACATCATTGACCGGGGCCCGCGTATCCGGGAAGCACTGCACCTGGTGCGGGATATGGTGGAGCACGGCTCGGCACGGATTGTCATGGGCAACCACGAGTACAATGCCCTGGGTTATTGCACCCGTGCGCGTCCGGGCAGTGGCAAAACCTGGTTGCGGGAGCACAACCCGCGCCATGATCGATTGATCAGGGAAACTCTTGAGCAGTTCGATGCCCACCCCCACGAATGGAACGAGTTTCTGGAGTGGTTCTATACCATCCCCCTGTTCATCGAGGAAGAGGACTTCCGGGTGGTGCATGCCTGCTGGGACGGGGATCTGATCGAGAAGTTCAAACAGGTCCAGGGTGGTGCCTGCATTGACGAGGATTTTCTGCACGCCTCGGCGGCCATTGAGTCTTTCGCCGGACAGGTAATGGATACGCTCCTTCGGGGTACGGACCTGCGTCTGCCGGAGGGTATGTCGATTACGGGCAAGGACGGCTATGTCCGCGAATTCTTCCGGACCAAGTTCTGGGCAGACCAGCCCCATACCTATGCCGATGTGGTGTTCCAGCCCGATCCGCTACCGCCGGAAGTGGCGAAGCACGTTCTGACAGAAGACGAGCGCAAACAGCTCATCAGTTACCCCCTGGACGCGCCACCGGTCTTCGTCGGCCATTACTGGATGGAAGGCCGGCCGGCACCGTTGAAACCCAATGTGGCCTGCATCGACTTCAGTGCGGTGAAGTACGGTAAGCTGGTGGCCTACCGGTTTGACGGCGAGCGGGCACTTTCCCGGGACAAGTTTGTCTGGGTAGATGTGGAGCGGCCGGAGGCTCCGGAGTACCCCACCAGTGAAGACAGTGTTGCGCGCTAGCGATTTGTCTTCCGGTGAGCCAATACCCCTGATCGAGAGGTGAGAATTGTATCGGGTAAAGCAGTTGGATATCTCGGTGAACCTTGCCGACTTCAGCCAGTGGCTGAGGGATCAGGGCGTGGGGCATCGTATAACGGAAGAAGGCAGTCAGCAGGTGCTCTGGCTGGAACATGAAGAGCACGCCGAACCGGTCCTGGCGGCCCTTGAGCGCTACCTCGCGGAACCCGGGCTCAGGGAAGCGGTGGCCAGCCGGAATCGTTCTCCGGCCTTCGTTGGCGGTCGCTGGCAACCGGCACCCCGGCACGCGCCCCTGGTCCTGGGTCTGATCGTATTTGCCGTGGTGATGGTCTGGTTGACGGGGATGGGCTCCAATCAGCTTTCCGCCGCGCTGATGGTGGTGGACCCCCGCAATTTTGACTGGACCACCTTCGACGGCCGTATTGACGCGCTTTCTGCCACGCTGGCCAGTGGTCAGGTCTGGCGACTGATCACGCCGGATTTCCTGCATTTCAGCTGGAGCCACATCATTTTCAATTCGGTGATGCTCTGGTTCCTCGGCAGTCAGGTCGAGTGGTTTGACGGCAAGGGTCGGCTGATCGCCCTGTTCCTGGTAACCAGTCTGTTGTCCAATGGTTTGCAGTACCTGGTCTCCGGGCCTTTGTTCGGCGGCCTGTCCGGGGTGGTGTACGGGATTCTCGGCTATTGCTGGCTCAGCCAGCAGCGGGCGCCCCGGTTCCAGTTCCCGCCAGCGCTGGTGACCTTCGCGGTGATCTGGATGGTTCTCGGTTTTACTCCATTGCCGGAAATGCTGGGGCTGGGCAGGATGGCCAACGAGGCCCACCTGGGTGGTTTTATCGCCGGACTGCTCTGCGCACTGGTTTTGCCCGTACGGAAGGTGAGGGGGTAAAAAAAAGCCCCGCCAAAGGGCGGGGCGCAAAAAGAGCTGTTAGCTCCTGATGAGAGAGACCGAATGATACGACCGTTGTCATTTGGAGAGTTAATGATACGTATTATCGTTTGCGTCTGTCAAACGATTCTGCCGATTATTTTTGAAGTTTGTTCAGGGGAGCGGAATGACATACGAAGAGCTGGTCGAACGTCTGGACCCGGCGGTATACCGGAACCTGCGCCAGTCCATTGAGCTTGGCAAGTGGCCGGATGGTCGCAAGATGACAGCTGAACAGCGCGCTATCAGCCTGGAAGCGGTGATTTACTATGAGAACAAACACAAGGTGCCCGAAGAAGAGCGGGTGGGCTACCTGGACCGTGGCAGCAAGGCGGGGACGGCCTGTGATCCTTCCGTCCAGCACACCGCCAGCCAGAACCGGAATATCGATCCGGACCAGTTCGTCGAGGTCAAGTCTTGAGCGAAGCCATCGATGTCACCGGCCGGTTGCGCAAGATGCCGGTGGAGGCCGGGCAGCCGGTGAACAGAACTCCGTGGAGAATGTAATGCGTAGCAACCAGCCACAAACCATTTACCTGAGCGAATACAAAGTACCGGCGTATCTGGTTGATCATGTGGATCTGAGGTTTGAGCTTTTTGAGGAAGGCGCCCGGGTACACAGCACGATGTCGGTCCGCCGTAACCCCGATTCCACGGAGGCCGGTGCCCCGCTGGAGCTGGATGGCGACAGCCTCAGGCTGGAGTCCGTCGCTCTTGATGGCGCCGAGTTGTCGGCGGCCGATTACGAGGACCGGGGCGATCAGCTGGTCATTGCCTCGGTGCCCGGGCAGTTCGAGCTCTCCGTGGTAACCTGGATCGAGCCACAGAACAACACCCGCCTCGAAGGCCTGTACAAATCCTCCGGCATGTTCTGTACCCAGTGCGAGGCTGAGGGCTTCCGTTGCATTACCTTCTTCCCGGATCGCCCTGATGTCATGGCCCGTTTCCGGACCCGTATCGAGGCGGACAAATCGTCGTATCCGGTGCTGCTGTCCAACGGTAATGATGTTGACCGGGGCGAGCTTGATGGCGGCCGTCATTTTGTCACCTGGGAAGATCCGTTCCCGAAGCCCTGTTACCTGTTTGCCCTGGTGGCTGGCAATCTGGTGGAAAAACGGGACACCTTCCGGACCTGTTCCGGCCGTGACATCGACCTGCGCATGTACGTGGAGCCGCGGAATGCGGAGAAGTGCGATCATGCCATTGACTCCCTGAAACGGGCCATGCGCTGGGACGAGGAGGTCTATGGCCGGGAATACGATCTGGACATCTTCATGATCGTAGCCGTCGACGACTTCAACATGGGCGCCATGGAGAACAAGGGCCTGAACATTTTCAACTCGTCCTGTGTCCTCGCCAGCCAGGATACTGCCACAGACGCCGCCTTCCAGCGTATCGAGGCGATTGTCGCCCACGAGTACTTCCACAACTGGTCCGGTAACCGGGTCACTTGCCGTGACTGGTTCCAGCTGAGTTTGAAGGAAGGTTTTACCGTGTTCCGGGATTCCCGGTTCTCCGCAGACATGGGATCGCCGACGGTGAAGCGTATCGAGGACGTCACCCTGTTGCGCACGGCCCAGTTTGCCGAGGATGCCGGTCCCATGGCCCACCCGGTGCGCCCGACTTCCTACATGGAAATTTCCAACTTCTACACCCTGACCATCTACGAGAAGGGTGCCGAGGTGGTGCGCATGATCCACAATCTGCTCGGGCCGGAGATGTTCCGCAAGGGATCCGACCTCTATTTCGAGCGTCATGACGGTCAGGCGGTAACCACCGATGATTTTGTCCGCGCCATGGAAGATGCCTCGGGGCGTGATCTGAGCCAGTTCCGTCTCTGGTATGAGCAGGCGGGTACACCGGTGCTGAATGTCTCCGATGAGTTTGATCGAGAGCGGGGCCTTTATCGCCTGACCATCGAGCAGCACATCCCGGATACCCCGGGCCAGAGCAACAAAAAACCGCAACACATTCCGTTCGCCCTCGGCCTGTTGGGTAGCCGGGGTGAGGCACTGCCGCTAAAGCTTGAGGTGGGCGAGGAAAATGCGCCGACCGAGCGGATGCTGGAGCTGACTGAAGCAAGCCACACCTTCGAATTCCCCGGCATCACCGAGCGGCCCGTCCCTTCCCTGCTGCGCGACTTCTCCGCGCCGGTGCGGGTGAATTACCCATGGTCGCGGGAGCAGTTGCTGTTCCTGATGAGCCACGATCCCGACGGCTTCAATCGCTGGGATGCCGGCCAGAGGCTTGCGGTGGATGTGATCCGGTCACTGGTGGGCGCACCCGGAAACACAGCTGTCGAGCCGCGCCTGGTGACTGCCTGTCGCCACCTGATCTGCGACTCCTCCCTGGACCAGGCGCTGGTGGCCAAGATGCTGCAACTGCCTTCAGAGGCGTATCTTGTCGAGCTGGCGGACAATGCCGATGTCCCGGCCATCCACCATGCCCGGGAACGGGTACTCAAGCATCTGGCCAGCTCCCTGCGGGATGATCTGGTTGCCTGTTACCGGCGCAATCTCGAGTCCGGGAACTACAGGATTACGCCGGACGCGATTGCCCGCAGGAGTTTGCGCAATACCGCCCTGGCATGGCTCCTTATGATCAACGACGAGCAAGGGCGTGAGCTTGCCCTCCGCCAGTTCGGTGAGGCCGATAACATGACGGATCGTATGGGCGCGCTTCGGGCCCTGGTGAACTCCGATTACGGGGAAGACCGCAACCTGGCACTGGAAGAGTTCTACCAGCAGTTCCGGGAAGATCCGCAGGTGATCGAGCAATGGTTCTCCGTTCAGGCTGCCAGCGACCGAGCAGGCCAGTTGCCGCAGATCCATGCCCTGCTGGAGCACCCGGCATTCGACTGGAAGAATCCCAACAAGGTTCGTTCGGTGGTGGGTGCCTTTGCCGGCCAGAACCTGGTGGCCTTCCACAACCCGGATGGCTCGGGCTACGACTTCCTGGCCGAGCAGGTGTGCCGCCTGGATGACAGTAACCCCCAGATTGCCGCCCGTCTGGTCACGCCCCTGACACGTTGGCGGAAGTTTGCGCCGGAGTATCGCGAACAGATGAGAGCTGCGCTGGAACGCATCCGTGACAAGGCCGGTCTCTCCCGGGATGTCTACGAGGTGGTTCACAAGAGCCTGGCTGGCTGAGCCGCCGGTGTCCGGTTGTGATTCTGTTTCAGAATCGTCGTTACAGCCGGCTACAAAATCGTACTTTCGGTCGATAGACAATATTGCCCGATCCGTTAATCTGGCCAAACGTCTCAAGTTCCACGAGACCACAACAAAAAAGCCCCTCAAGAGGCTTCCAGACACGGTGTTGAATGGCCTGTTGGCCCTGTCTGTCCGGGTGCGGTGCCGGACTGGGTGGCAGTCATGGCGTTCAGGCTGTTTAAGAAAAGCCCGCTCTGCGGGCTTTTTTGTTGTTGGGTCAACTGGTTAGAGAGCTGACTCTGACTTTATTTATGCCATAAAGTGGTCTATGTTCTAAGTCGGACACGAAATATGTCCGTATGAGAGACGGACATTCTTTAATTACAACGAGCAGAAAAGGAACGACCCACATGACACTGAAACTCAAAGCTTCCGCTCTTGCGTTAGCCGCTGCGGTCAGCGTTGGTGCTGCCTCCACTTCGGTCTCTGCGCAGGAGCAGCGTTTCGTGACCATCGGTACCGGCGGTGTGACCGGTGTTTATTATCCCGCCGGCGGCGCAATCTGCCGCCTGGTCAACATGGACCGGAAAGAGCACGGTATCCGTTGCTCGGTCGAGAGTACCGGTGGTTCCGTATACAACCTGAACGCGATCCGTCAGGGTGAGCTGGATCTGGCTGTGGCCCAATCTGACTGGCAGTACCATGCCTATAACGGCACCAGCCAGTTCGAAGACGATGGCGCCAACAAGAAACTGCGTGCGGTTTTCTCCCTGCACCCCGAGCCGTTCACCGTGGTAGCCAGCAAGGCATCCGGTATCAAGAACTTTGAAGATCTGGAAGGCAAGCGTGTTTCCGTGGGTAACCCCGGTTCCGGCCAGCGTGCCACTGCCGAGGTACTGATGGATCAAATGGGCTGGACCATGGACAAGTTCTCCCTGGCCGCCGAGCTGAAGGCTGCCGAGCAGTCCCAGGCTCTGTGTGATGGCAACATCGATGCCTTCTTCTACACCGTTGGTCACCCGTCCGGTTCCATCAAGGAAGCAACCACTTCCTGTGACAGCGTAATCGTCAACGTGAACAACGATGCGAGCAAAACCCTGATTGAGGAAAACCCGTACTACCGTAAAGCGGTTATTCCGGGTGGCATGTACCGTGGCACGGATGAAGATGTCATAACCTTCGGTGTGGCAGCGACCTTTGTCTCCTCCACTGACGTGCCGGATGAAGTGGTTTATGAAGTCGTGAAGGCGGTGTTTGAGAACTTTGACACCTTCAAGCGTCTGCACCCGGCCTTCGCCAACCTGAAGAAGGAAGAAATGGTGCAGGATGCCCTGAGTGCTCCGCTGCACCCGGGCGCTGCCAGGTACTACAAGGAAGTCGGCCTGATCGACTGATCCGGCGTTTTCCTGAAAACCGGCCGCGGGCAGCCCCGTCCGCGGCCTTTACTGATCTTCCCGATTTCCCTCTGACAGGATCCGGCTATGACAAATAGCGACCCGAGAGCCGGGGATGCCATCAATAAGCAGAAAGTTGAGGAATTCCTCCAGACCGAATCGGGCGGAAGGGCTGCGACTGGTCCCGCCGCTGTCATTCTCTTTATCGTTCCTCTGCTCTGGTCTCTTTTCCAGCTTTGGATAGCGTCACCGCTTCCGTATATTTTCGAGATCGGCGTGTTCAATTCCACAGAAGCACGTTCGATTCACCTGGCGTTTGCCTCGTTCCTGGCGTTTGCCGCTTTCCCGATGATCCGGGGCAGGCATCAGAATCATGTTCCGGTCTATGACTGGATACTGGCGCTGGCGGCTGCCTTTGCGGCCTCCTACCTTTACGTTTTCTATGATCAGCTGGCCACCCGTCCGGGGGCACCGAACACTCAGGACATGGTTGTGGCCCTCGGTGGTCTCGTGCTGTTGCTCGAAGCGACTCGTCGCGCTCTGGGGCTGCCGCTGACGATTGTGGCCGGTGTTTTCATCATCTATTCCCTGGCCGGCCCCTACATGCCGGATGTAATTTCCCACAAGGGTGCGAGCCTGGGCAAACTGGCCTCTCACCAATGGCTCGGTACCGAGGGTGTGTTTGGTGTAGCCCTCGGTGTTTCAACCAGCTTTGTGTTCCTGTTTGTCCTGTTCGGGGCGTTGCTTGAGCGGGCAGGAGCCGGTAATTACTTCATCAAGGTCGCCTACGCCCTGCTGGGCCATATGCGTGGAGGCCCTGCGAAAGCGGCCGTGGTCTCCAGTGGTCTCAGTGGCGTGATTTCCGGCTCCTCCATTGCCAACGTGGTAACCACTGGTACTTTCACCATTCCGCTGATGAAGCGTGTGGGCTTTCCCGCAACCAAGGCAGGTGCGGTTGAGGTGGCAGCGTCCACCAACGGCCAGCTGACGCCCCCGATCATGGGGGCCGCAGCCTTTCTGATGGTGGAGTATGTAGGCATTTCCTACCTGGAGGTCATCAAACACGCGATTTTGCCGGCGATGATCTCCTATGTGGCACTGATCTATATTGTCCACCTCGAGGCCTGCAAGCTGAACATGCACGGTATCGAACGGCTGGATCGTCCGACCCTCGCCCAGCGCATGTTGAACTGGGTTGTGATCCTGTTGGGATTGTGTGTGTTGACCTTTGTGGTCTATTACGGCATCGGCTGGATGAAAACCGTCCTGGGCGAAGCCGCTATCTGGGTTCTGGCCTCCCTGTTGCTGGCGGTCTACATCGGGCTGGTCGGCTACGCCAGCAAGTTTCCCGATCTTGCGGAAGACGATCCGGAGAAAGCTCTGGAGGAATTGCCTCCGGTCGGTCCGACAGTCAAAACCGGTCTCTATTTCCTGCTACCCGTGGTAGTGCTGGTCTGGTGTCTGACGGTAGAGCGCTTCTCCCCGCAGCTGTCCGCGTTCTGGGCGACCGTGTTCATGATCTTTATCGTGATCACCCAGCGGCCGCTGAAAGCATTCTTCCACAGGCGTGGTAACTACATTGCGGGGTTGAAGGAGGGCAGTGCTGATCTGGCCCGTTCCCTCGTAACGGGGGCCCGGAACATGGTGGGCATCGGTGTGGCAACGGCTACCGCCGGCATCGTGGTCGGGACCGTCACGCTGACCGGCATCGGCCTGGTGATGACCGAGTTCGTCGAATTAATCTCGGGTGGCAATCTGCTGCTGATGCTGATCTTCACGGCCATCATCAGTCTCATTCTCGGTATGGGGCTGCCAACCACCGCAAACTACATCGTGGTGTCCACCCTGATGGCACCGGTTATCGTGACGCTTGGTGCCGAGAATGGTCTGCTGGTACCGTTGATCGCGGTGCACATGTTCGTTTTCTATTTCGGTATCCTGGCGGATGATACGCCCCCGGTGGGGCTTGCCGCCTACGCGGCCGCCGCCATCTCCGGTGCCGATCCGATACGCACGGGTGTGCAGGGCTTCACCTATGACATCCGGACCGCGATCCTGCCATTTATGTTCATTTTCAACACGCAGCTGTTGTTGATCGGACTGACGGGCTGGGTGGACCTGCTCATCACCATCTTCAGTGCGGTGACCGCCATGCTGGTGTTCTCGGCAGCAACCCAGGGATACTGGT
This sequence comes from Pseudomonadota bacterium, assembly GCA_034189235.1. Lineage (GTDB taxonomy): Bacteria > Pseudomonadota > Gammaproteobacteria > Pseudomonadales > Oleiphilaceae > Marinobacter. The sequence continues at coordinate 56,093 of JAXHVJ010000004.1, read as the reverse complement.
TCACCAAAACACGCTGGTGGGAGACGGTTTGTATGCTCTTGATCACCTTTACGCTGTTCCGGCCGGGATTCTGGTGGGACAGGATCTATCCGCCGACGGAGGAGCGGCCCGGATCGGAGATCTTCCAGTATGTGGAGGACGTACCGGCGGATCAGCCCATTATTATCCAGGCTTCCGGTATGTCCATCGGTGGCGACGAGGTGTCGAAATACCTGCGTTTACCCTTGCCCGAGGCGGAGACACCGCAGCAAAGACTGGCTCAGGCCGGGCTGGAGGTCTCTCCCCGGGGCGAGCAGATGGTCGTGGACTTCGTGAATTTCGGAAGTATTGCGGAGCAGGCGGGAATCAGCTTCGGCTGGACTATCGACAAGGTTCAGGTGGAGAAGGACCGGCCGCCCAGGGAATTGATGTTCATTCCGGCATTGCTGCTGCTGGCGGCACTGGCCTTTGGCCAGTTCCGGAGAAAGGCCAGGGAAGAGGCGGCAACGGCTCCGGCCTGACCGGCTATCCGGTTTTTGTTGAGTCCGTAGAAACCCGGCGTTAACCCGCCGGGTTTTTTTCTGGTAGACTCGCCGCAGATCCGGGCCGCGGTTTGTGTCGCGGTGTCCCGGCACCATGTGATCTTTGGTATAGATCACCGCTGAGTAAACCACAGGAGTATTCCATGCCCGTCATTACCCTGCCGGATGGCAGCCATCGCAGTTTTGCTGAACCCGTAACCGTACATGACGTCGCCGCCGACATTGGCGCCGGCCTGGCCAAGGCCGCACTGGCCGGTAAGGTCGATGGCAAGCTGGTGGATACCAGCTACCTGATCGACCATGATGTCGAACTTGCCATAGTTACCGATCGCGATGAAGAGGGCGTGGATATCATCCGCCACTCCACCGCTCACCTTATGGCCATGGCCGTCCAGGAGCTGTTCCCCGGTGCCCAGGTAACCATTGGCCCGGTGATCGACAATGGCTTCTATTACGACTTCAAATACGACCGCCCGTTCACCAATGAGGATCTGGCGCGGATCGAGAAGCGGATGGAAGAGCTCGCCAAACAGGATCTCCCGGTCTCCCGCTCCATTATGTCCCGCGATGAGGCGATCAAGCTGTTCGAGGATATGGGTGAGGAATACAAGGTTCGCATTATCCAGGATATTCCCGGTGATGAGGACCTGTCGTTCTACCGTCAGGGTGATTTCATCGACCTGTGCCGTGGCCCCCACGTGCCCAGCACCGGCAAGCTCAAGGCCTTCAAGCTCACCAAGGTGGCTGGTGCCTACTGGCGTGGTGATACCAGCAATGAGCAGTTGCAGCGCGTCTACGGTACTGCCTGGGGCAACAAGAAAGACCTCAAGGCCTACCTGAACCGCCTGGAAGAGGCCGAAAAGCGGGATCACCGCAAGATCGGCAAGAAGCTGGACCTGTTCCACATGCAGGAAGAAGCACCGGGCATGGTGTTCTGGCACCCGGATGGCTGGTCCCTGTACCAGGAAATCGAGCAGTATATGCGGGCCAGGCTGCACCGGCATGGCTACCAGGAAATCAAGACACCCCAGGTGGTGTCCCGTACCCTGTGGGAGAAATCCGGGCACTGGGACAAGTTCAAGGACGACATGTTCACCACCGAGTCCGAGAAGCATGACTATGCCATCAAGCCCATGAACTGCCCCTGCCACGTGCAGGTGTTCAACCAGGGCCTGAAGAGTTACAAGGACCTGCCGCTGCGCCTGGCGGAGTTCGGCTCCTGCCACCGTAACGAGGCGTCCGGCGCACTGCACGGCCTGATGCGCGTGCGCGGCTTTACCCAGGATGATGCGCACATCTTCTGCGAAGAGGACGCCATCCAGGAAGAAGTGTCCGCGTTCATCAAGCTTCTGCACGAAGTCTATGAGGACTTTGGCTTTACCGATATCCTGTACAAGCTGTCTACCCGGCCGGAAAAGCGGGTAGGTTCCGACGAAGTCTGGGACAAGTCCGAAGCCGCACTGGAAGAGGCCCTGAACCGGGAAGGTGTTGATTGGGAGCTGCTGCCGGGTGAGGGCGCATTCTACGGACCGAAGATCGAGTTCTCCCTGAAGGACTGCATCGGCCGGGTCTGGCAGTGTGGTACCATCCAGGTGGATTTCTCCATGCCGGGCCGCCTGGGTGCCCAGTATGTGGCCGACAACTCCGAGCGCCGGACCCCGGTCATGCTGCACCGTGCGGTGCTCGGTTCCTTCGAGCGTTTCATCGGCATCCTGATTGAGGAATACGAAGGCGCATTCCCGGCCTGGCTGGCACCAACCCAGGTGGCGGTGCTCAATATTACTGACAACCAGCGTGATTATTGTCAGAATCTGGCCAAAAAGTGGGATTCTTTGGGGTTTAGGGTTAATGCTGACTTGAGAAACGAGAAGATCGGCTTTAAAATCCGCGAGCATACTCTTAACAAGGTTCCCTATCTGGTTGTTGTCGGCGATAAAGAAATCGACAACAACGCGGTTGCGGTGAGAACCCGCAAGGGCGAGGATCTGGGGATCATGTCGGTCGACGAATTCGAAGCGCTACTGGCCAAAGACGTCGAACGCAAAGGTAGAACCAAAACGGAGATCTGATTATTAAACAGCGAGCGAATCGGGGTGGGCGTACTCCAAAAGCGCCTATCAATGAAAATATTGACGCAACTGAAGTCCGCCTGATTGATGCCGAAGGCAATCAGGTTGGTATTGTTCCCATTGAGGATGCACTCAAGCAGGCAGAAGAAGCGTCTCTTGACCTGGTTCAGGTTACGGATTCCGATCCGATCGTCTGTAAGATAATGGACTACGGCAAGAAGATCTTCGAAGAGAAAAAGGCCAAGGCGGCTGCCAGGAAAAAGCAGAAGCAGACGCAGGTCAAGGAAGTCAAGTTCCGTCCAGGAACTGAAGAAGGGGATTATCAGGTCAAACTACGCAACCTGGTACGTTTCCTTGAAAACGGGGACCGCGGCAAAATCACTATCCGCTTCCGTGGCCGTGAGATGGCACACCAGGAAATTGGTATGAAGCTCATGAACCGCATCGAAGCAGATATTGAAGAGCTTGCCCAGGTAGAACAGCGGCCGAAAATGGAAGGCCGCCAGATGACCATGGTCGTGGCACCCCGCAAGAAGAAGTGAACCTGATCCCATGACGGGTCCCCCGCATCGGCGGGGGATTTGTCGTTCAGGGGCACATTTGTTTATCCAAAATAGAATGCGGAGTTTTAAAAAATGCCTAAGATGAAAACCAAAAGCGGAGCTACCAAGCGGTTCAAGAAAACCGCGACCGGCTTCAAGCACAAGCAGTCCTTCACCAGCCACATCCTGACCAAGAAGAGCCCGAAGCGTAAGCGCCAGCTGCGCGGCACCAAGCTCATCGCCAAGTCAGATGTAGCAGCTATCAAGCGCATGACCGCGTGCTGATTCAGCCGCTCGAATCATTCCTGAGAAAGTAAAGGTAGAAGGATTAACGTATGGCTCGTGTAAAGCGTGGCGTGGTAGCACGTCGTCGTCACAAGAAGATCATGAAGCAGGCCAGGGGTTACTACGGTGCCCGTAGCCGTGTTTTCCGGGTTGCCAAGCAGGCGGTTATCAAGGCCCAGCAGTATGCCTACCGTGACCGTCGCAACCGCAAGCGTGCATTCCGCGCTCTGTGGATCTCCCGTATCAACGCCGGTGCCCGCGCAAACGGTCTGTCCTACAGCCGTCTGATCGCTGGTCTGAAGAAGGCGAATGTTGAAATCGATCGTAAGGTTCTGGCCGATCTGGCCATGAACGAGCAGCAGGCGTTTGCCGCTGTTGTTGAGAAAGCCAAAGCGTCCCTGTGATCGCTTAAGATCTCTCATCGATTGCTGATCGATCCGGCGTCTCATGGCATCATGAAGGCGCCTTCTGAATAGGGGAAGGGCACGCTCTTCCCCTATTTTTGTTTTAACCTACCCCATTTCTGGTTTGGAGCAGGGTCAATGGAAAACCTGGAGCAACTGGTTCAGGACGGGCTGAACGCCGTTGAGAGTGCGGACAGCCTGCAGGCACTTGATCAAATTCGTGTGGAATACCTCGGCAAGAAGGGCGCGATCACCCGGCAAGCCAAGACGCTGGGCAAGCTGTCTCCCGAGGAGCGTCCTGCCGCCGGCCAGAAGATCAACGAAGCCAAGGGGCAGGTAGAGCAGGCAATCAATGCCCGTCGCGCGGATCTGGAAAAGGCCGTCATTGAAGCGAAGCTCGCCAGTGAATCCATTGACGTCACCCTGCCGGGCCGCGGCCAGGAACCGGGTGGCCTGCACCCGGTGACCCGAACCCGGCAGCGCATCGAAGAAATCTTCTCCCACGCCGGCTACAGCGTAGAACAGGGCCCGGAAATCGAAGATGATTACCACAACTTCGAGGCCCTCAATATTCCCGGCCATCACCCGGCCCGCGCCATGCATGACACCTTCTACTTCAATCCCGGGACGCTTCTGCGTACCCACACCTCACCAGTCCAGATTCGAACTATGGAAGCCGGTAAGCCGCCGTTCCGCATGATCTGTCCGGGCCGCGTTTACCGCTGCGATTCCGACATGACCCACACCCCGATGTTCCATCAGGTGGAAGGCCTGTTGGTGGAGAAGAATGTCAGCTTCGCCGATCTTAAGAGCACGGTGGAGGAATTCCTGCGAGTGTTCTTCGAGCGGAACCTGGAAGTACGCTTCCGCCCGTCCTACTTCCCGTTCACCGAGCCTTCCGCGGAAGTGGACATCGAGTGGGGTCGTGAGGCCGATGGCAGCATCAAATGGCTGGAAGTGATGGGTTGCGGCATGGTGCATCCGAAAGTATTCGAATATTGCGGTATTGATGCCGAAGAGTACCGTGGCTTTGCCTTTGGTCTGGGCGTTGAGCGCCTGGCCATGCTGCGCTATGGCGTGAATGACCTGCGCATGTTCTTCGAGAATGATCTGCGCTTCCTGCGCCAGTTCCGGTAATTCCCTGGCCGGTCGGCAGGCAAAAACGGCAATCAAACCAACAGGCAAAACCGCATCAGGACAAGGCAAGAACCATGAAATTCAGTGAACAGTGGCTGCGCGAGTGGGTTAATCCGAACATTGGCTCCCAGGAATTGATAGACCAGATCACCATGGCCGGGCTGGAAGTGGACGGCTTTGAGCCGGTTGCCGGTGAATTCAGCGGCGTGGTGGTTGGCGAAGTCCAGTCCGTTGAGCCGCACCCGGATGCGGACAAACTGCGGGTCTGCCAGGTGAGTGATGGTGAACAGACCGTTCAGGTGGTCTGTGGTGCGCCCAATGTGCGTGCCGGCCTGAAGGTTCCCTTTGCCGTGGTTGGTGCGGTGCTGCCGGGCAATTTCAAGATCAAGAAGGCCAGGCTGCGTGGCCAGCCCTCCGAGGGGATGCTGTGTTCCGAGTCCGAGCTGGCACTGTCTGACAACCACGAAGGCCTGATGGAACTGCCCGAGGATGCCCCGGTTGGTCAGGACGTGGCCGATTATCTGAAGCTCAATGACATTACCATTGATGTAGACCTGACCCCGAACCGCAGCGATTGCCTCTCTATCAAGGGTATTGCCCGGGAAGTGGGTGTGCTCAACAGCATGGTGGTAGCCGGGCCTGCCATCGAGCCGGTGGAGGCGGTGCACTCTGAGGTGCCGGATATCCGTGTTGAAGCACCGGAAGGTTGCCCCCGTTACCTTGGTCGGGTCCTTCGTAACGTGAACCTGAAGGCGGAAACGCCGCTGTGGATGCAGGAAAAGCTGCGTCGCTCCGGTATCCGTTCCATCGATGCCGCAGTAGATGTCACCAATTACGTGATGCTGGAGCTCGGCCAGCCCATGCACGCCTTTGACCGCGACCAGATCAGCGGTGGCATCATCGTGCGAATGGCCAGGCCCGCTGAAAAACTGGTGCTGCTGGACGGCCAGGAAGTGAAACTGACCGAAGACACCCTGGTGATCGCCGACCACGAAAAGCCCATCGCCATTGCCGGTGTGATGGGTGGCGAACATTCCGGTGTCAGTGACAAGACCCGGGATCTGGTGCTTGAGTCCGCCTACTTTGACCCGATTACCCTGGTTGGCAAGGCCCGGCATTACGGTCTGCATACCGATGCCTCCCACCGCTTCGAGCGCGGCGTCGACTACAAGCTGGCCCGTGACGCCATGGAGCGCGCAACCGGGCTGCTCATGGATATCGTTGGCGGCGAACCCGGTGAAATCGTGGAAGTGGCCAGCGACGAGTACTTGCCGGCTGACCGAACCATTGATTTCCGGGAGCAGAGACTGGCCGATGTGCTGGGAATGGCGATCGATCGCACCACCGTCGAGGAGATCCTCACCCGGCTCGGCCTGCATATCGACAAACTGCTCAAGGATGGCTGGCGCGTTAGCGTGCCCAGCTTCCGTCCGGATATCACCATCGAGGAAGACCTGATCGAGGAGGTTGGCCGGATCTATGGTTACAACAACCTGCCGGTGACCGAACCTACCGGTTCCCTCGGCCTGGTCGCAAGAGAAGAGGCAAAGCGCCCGGTGTCCGCCATCCGCAACTATTTCGTGGCCCAGGGCTATCAGGAAGCCATCACTTATAGTTTTGTTGACCCGAAAGTGCAGAAGCTGGTGGATCCGGAGCGCGAGGGTATTCCCCTGGCGAATCCGATCTCGTCGGACCTCTCAGTCATGCGTACCACACTCTGGAGTGGCCTGCTCAAGACCGTTGCCTATAACCAGAACCGTCAGCAGCCGCGCATCCGGCTGTTCGAGACCGGCCTGCGCTTCGAGCAGGCCGGCGAGCGCATCGACCAACAGCCCATGCTGGCGGGCGTGGTTGTCGGTGGTCAGTATCCGGAAAACTGGGCAAACGGTCGCAGAACCGCCGATTTCTTTGATGTAAAAGGGGAATTGGAAGGCCTGTTCCGGCTCTTGGGCATCGAGGTCCGGTTCCTGGCCAGCCAGCACCCGGCACTGCATCCGGGCCAGACCGCAGAATTGATGCGTGATGGTGAACCTGTAGGCTGGTTGGGCAGGCTGCATCCACAAGTTCAGAAAAATCTGGAACTTAATGGCACGATCCTGATGTTTGAGCTATTCTTGAATTCAATCGTCACCGGATATGTGCCTAATTTCAAAGAAATTTCAAAATTCCCGGAAGTTCGCAGGGATTTGGCTATCATTATCGGGAGCGATGTGGCGTTCGCCGATGTGGAGCGTGTAGCCAGGAAACATGCCGGTGAGCGTCTGACAGCGCTGCGTGCGTTCGATGTCTATGAAGGCGAGAGCCTGGGCGAGGGTAACCGGAGCCTGGCCCTGAGCCTGTTCTGGCAGCATCCTGAACGCACCTTGAATGAAGAAGAAGTGCATTCGCTCTTCACCGGTGTGATTGACGCATTGAAAGAAGAGCTGGGAGCAACACTGAGGAGTTGACAGATGGCGGCTTTGACGAAAGCGGAAATGGCAGAACGCTTGTACGAGGAATTGGGCCTGAACAAGCGGGAAGCCAAGGAAATGGTGGAAGCTTTCTTCGACGAAATCAGAGGCGCACTCAGCCATAACGAACAGGTCAAGTTGTCCGGTTTCGGCAACTTCGACCTTCGGGACAAGAAGCAGCGGCCGGGACGGAATCCGAAAACCGGTGAAGAGATCCCGATCAGTGCACGGCGTGTTGTTACGTTTCGACCCGGACAAAAACTAAAACAGAAAGTGGAAGCGTATGCTGGAACCCAGTCATAACAACGAACTCCCGGCAATCCCCGGGAAGCGCTACTTCACCATCGGTGAGGTGGCGGATCTTTGTGACGTCAAAGCCCATGTGTTGCGGTACTGGGAACAGGAGTTTCCACAGTTGTCGCCGGTCAAGCGCCGGGGCAACCGCCGTTACTACCAGCGGGCGGATGTTATTACCATTCGCCAGATCCGCAGCCTGCTCTACGATCAGGGTTACACCATCGGTGGCGCCAAGCAGAAGCTGAGCAGTCACGAGATCAAGGAAGACACCTCCCAGTACAAGCAGCTCATCCGTCAGATGATTGTTGAGCTTGAAGAGGTGCTTGAGGTGCTCAACACGCCGGTCAAATAAACCAGGTGTCAGAACAGCAAGCCGGGGCGGCCCCCTCCAGGACCGCCCCGGCTTTTTTGTGGCTGTTACTCTTTCTTGCAGGTTTTGATGCCCAGGACGCTGTAGGCCGGGCAATTTCCCGTCAGGGCAGTCACCAGCGGCACAATGCCAATCCATCCCCAGGGTGTCTGGGGGCCAACGAACACCAGGGCAATCAGAATCACGCCAACAATAGCGCGGATGATGCGGTCAGTAGAACCCACGTTTACAGTCATCGTTCAAGTCTCCTTTGCTGATATGAACTTACGACTTAACTGTAGATCATATTTCCCGTTTGTTCAGTGATAAATTCACACTCGATCAGCCAATGTAACCGATAAGAATGTTATTCCATGTCCCCACCACTGCATCCTCGATATTCTGCCGAAGTTACCCAGTTGAAGCCGTTGCCGAGGAAGAGGGTGAGGCGGTGATGATCCCGCGGGGTGTGTTTGACCGGCTCGATAAGCGGTTGCAGGCGCGGGCCAGCCGGGCCTGATCCGAAAACAACAAAGCCCGGACCTTTCAGCCCGGGCTTTTGTCAGGGAATTTGGTCGGGACGGCAGGATTTGAACCTGCGACCCTCTGCACCCCATGCAGATGCGCTACCAAGCTGCGCTACGCCCCGTTAACTGCCAGCCGTGAGAAAAGAGGTTTATCTCAGTGGCTTAGCGGGAGCGAAGTCTACACCAGCCCATCAGAAAAATAAACAGGCTTTCGGCAAATCGCCCTGAAAATTCACCTCAATTTTGTTTCCCGGAGTTTCATGATGAACTGGGGCGGTTCGAAGGTATTGGAACGGGCCTCCGGCCAGTATTTGTCGAACACCGTAAGGCCGGTTTTCTCTCCGGTCAGCAGGGCGCCGGGCTCAAGAAAGGGGTAGAGATCCAGATACGAATGCACCTCGGTCCTGGAGGTCCGGCGGATGACATGCTCCGGACCCAGCTCGGCCGGATGGCGCAGGCCGGCGGCTTCCAGCAGGTTCCGGAGGGCGCTGAGGGTGTTCTTGTGAAAATTATGCACGCGGACGCTCTTGTGCCGGACATCCAGTTTGTTGCCCCGCCGTGGGTCCTGGGTGGCCACGCCGCTCGGGCAGCGCCCGGTATGGCAGCTGAGCCCCTGAATGCAACCCAGTGCGAACATGTAGCCACGCGCAGCGTTGCACCAGTCAGCCCCCAGGGCCAGGGTACGGGCGATGTTGAATGCGGAAGTGATCTTGCCGGCAGCGCCTATTGCGATGTCTTCCCGGAGGTTGGTGGCCACCAGAGTGTTGTGGACCATCAACAGGGCTTCGGTCATGGGCATGCCCAGCCGATTGATAAACTCCAGTGGCGCGGCGCCAGTGCCGCCTTCGCCGCCATCGACAACAATAAAGTCGGGTTTGATGCCTGTTTCCAGTATCGCCTTTACGATGCCGAACCATTCCCAGGGGTGGCCAATGGCGAGCTTGAACCCCACCGGCTTGCCGCCCGAGAGCTCCCGAAGGTGATCAATAAATTCAAGCATTTCAATCGGATTGGAAAACGCGGAGTGACTGGGAGGTGAAACGCAGTCCTCGCCCACAGACACCCCTCTTGCTGCGGCAATTTCCGGAGTGACCTTGGCCCCGGGGAGAATGCCGCCGTGCCCCGGCTTTGCACCCTGGGATAGTTTGAGCTCTATCATTTTTACCTGATCGAGCGCGGCGTTCTCTTTGAAGATCTCTTCATTGAAGCTGCCATCCTTGTTGCGACAGCCGAAATAGCCTGAGCCGATTTCCCAGACCAGGTCCCCCCCGGGCTGACGGTGGTAGCGGGAAATCGAGCCCTCGCCGGTGTCGTGATAGAAGCCACCCATTTTTGCGCCAGTGTTCAGGCTCAGGATCGCGTTCGCCGACAGCGATCCGAAACTCATAGCCGAAATGTTGAAAACACTGGCACTGTAGGGTTTCGCCCGGTTCTTGCCGATCACGATACGGAAGTCTGAATCGGTGATTCGCGTCGGAGACATCGAGTGGTTCATCCATTCGAACCCTTCCTCGTACATGCTTAGTTGGGAGCCGAAGGGGCGCTTGTCGAGCACATTCTTGGCGCGCTGGTACACGATCGTGCGTTGCTCCCGGGAGAACGGACGCTCTTCTGTGTCCGACTGGATGAAGTATTGCCGGATCTCCGGACCGATGGATTCAAACAGATACCGGAAGTTGGCCATGATCGGATAGTTCCGGCTCACCGTATGCCTGGTCTGGACCAGGTCGTAGGTACCCAGAGCAGTCAGCACTGCAAAGATGACGGGAACGATGTAGCCGTACCCCAGCCACAGTGTAACCGGCAGTGAGACAACAAGTCCTGCGATGCTCAGGGCGTAGGCGCTGTAGCGCAGTGGGAAGGTCGTGGTTTTCTCCATGAATACCTCGGGTTGGTTCTCGGGACATGGCTGATGCACGGATTATTATATAGGTATCCGGGGCCCGGGGCAGTGGATTGCCTCTTCGGATGCTTGAAAACCCGGGAAATGAACTACTCTGATAGGGACAGTAGGATAAAACCACGATAAGCGGGCTTTGATGTTTTGAGCTCAAAACATTAAGCTTACGTATTCGTAATAATTAAACTCCGATTCTGACATTGAATTTCTGACCCAAGAGGCGCCAAACGTGGGCGAGGTAGTGAAAGACGAATATCAGACGGATTATGTCGCGGGCCAGGATAATATTAACGTCCTGGGCCTTGATCTGCATAACTGGGTATTCCCGGTTTCCGCTCTTATCGTCGTGGCTTTCGTCATCGGAACCTTGATGTTCCCGACGCCGGCGAAAGAGATGCTCGACGGAGCAAAGTGGGACATCATCGCCAGCTTTGACTGGTTTTTCCTGATCAGTGCCAACATCTTTGTGGTGGTTTGTATTGCCCTGATCTTCATGCCGGTGGGTAAAATCCGGATCGGTGGCCAGGACGCCAGCCCCGAGTTTTCCAGGCCGTCATGGTTTGCCATGTTGTTTGCCGCCGGTATGGGTATTGGCCTGATGTTCTGGGCCGTTGCGGAACCGACCGCCTATTACACCGGTTGGTACGAGACACCCTTCAACGTTGAAGCGAATTCGCCGGCAGCAGCGGATCTGGCAATGGGTGCAACCATGTACCACTGGGGCCTGCATCCCTGGGCAATCTACGCGGTAGTTGCACTTTCCCTGGCTTTCTTTGCCTTCAACAAGAACATGCCGCTGACCATCCGTTCGGCTTTCTTCCCGCTGCTCAAGGACAAGGTCTGGGGCTGGCCCGGCCACATCATTGATGTCCTGGCCGTGGTTGCGACCATTTTCGGCCTCGCAACGTCTCTGGGTTTCGGCGCGCAACAGGCTGCCTCCGGCCTTGATTATCTGTTCGGAACAGGGTCCGGAATTAATGTCCAGATGGCCATTATTGTGGGTGTCACCGCGATTGCGTTGATGTCTGTTCTCCGTGGCCTGGAAGGCGGCGTCAAGCTCCTCAGTAATATCAACATGGGTCTGGCGGGGCTGCTGCTGTTCTTTGTCATTTTTGCCGGCCCCACGATGACCATTCTGGAGACCATTTGGGTCACGTCCTCAAGCTATGTCGTTAACATGGTGCCCCTCAGTAATCCGTTCGGGCGTGAAGATGAGGCCTGGCTCCAGGGCTGGACCGTTTTCTATTGGGCCTGGTGGATCTCCTGGTCACCGTTCGTAGGCATGTTTATCGCCCGCGTATCCAGGGGCCGAACGGTTCGGGAATTCATTATCGCGGTTCTCCTGGTTCCGACCGTGATTACCGTTGTCTGGATGAGCACCTTCGGTGGCGCTGCACTGGAGCAAATCCAGAATGGTGTCGGTGCGCTGGCCGAGGAAGGTCTGACCGACGTCTCCCTGGCCCTGTTCCAGATGTTCGCCAATCTGCCGTTGACCGGCATCATTTCCTTCGTGGCAATCGTCCTCGTGCTGGTGTTCTTTGTGACGTCCTCTGATTCCGGCTCTCTGGTAATTGACAGCATCACCGCTGGCGGCAAGACCGATGCTCCTACTGCTCAGCGTGTATTCTGGGCTGTCATGGAAGGTGCGATTGCCGCAGCCCTGATCTTCGGGGGCGGTGCAGATGCCCTGGGTGCGATCCAGGCGACAGCCATCAGTGCGGGCCTGCCGTTCACGGCCATTCTGTTGGTCATGACGTGGGGTCTGCTCAAGGGGCTCAGTCATGAGCGCAAACTGCTGGTAGCCAGGGGCGAACTCTGAATCAACAGCGGATAGTAAAAACCGGGGTCGAGGCCCCGGTTTTTCGATTGTCTGCTTTATGAGTTCAGAGGCTGGCGAAGGCTTCCATGGCAAACCGTGCGCGTTCGCCGGGCGAAAAATGAGGGCGCTTGAGGTTCTCGATAGCGCGAAGTCTTGGCAGGAGGCCGCAGCCATTGGCCATCTGGATTGCAAGGCCCGGGCGGGCGTTAAGCTCAAGCAGCAGTGGGCCTTCGTTGGCATCCACCACCAGATCCACGCCCATGTAGCCCAGCCCTGTGGCTTCATAGCAGCGGGAAGCCATCTCCAGCATCTCGTCCCACGCCGCTATCTCGATGTTCCCCAGGGCCAGGCCGGTGTCCGGATGCAGGGTGGTCGGTCGGTTGAACTGGACTGCATTGAGGTTGCGCCCGGTTCCGATATCAAGACCCACACCTACGGCACCCTGGTGCAGGTTCGCCTTGCCGTCCGAGGCAGTGGTGGCAAGTCGTAACATCGCCATGACCGGATAGCCCTGGAACACAACAATACGGATATCGGGCACTCCCTGGTGGGAGTAACGGGCCAGGTCCGGGTCGGACTGGACCAGATTTTCGACAATAGCGACGTCTGGCGTGCCTGCCAGCGAGTAGAGGCCCGCCAGGATGTTGGTCAGGTGGCGTTCCAGGTAAGGGGCGTCGACCCGGCCCCCCGAGGCCTTGATGTATTCATCGCCGTCCCGGCCGGTGATCACGGTGATGCCCTTGCCACCGGAGCCTTTTGCAGGCTTGATGGCGAAGCCTTCGAGGTCCTCGGCCATTTCCCGGAAGTGGGAGATCTCATGTTGCTCGCGGACGATCTGCAAGAGTCCGGGGGTTTTCACGCCATACTCCGCCACCACCATTTTGGTCTTCAGCTTGTTGTCCACCAGCGGGTAGGACGAGCGCTCGTTGTACCGGGCAATGTAATCCACATTGCGCCGGTTCATGTTGAGCATGCCAAGCCGGTTCAGTCTCCGGGGAGAAATCCACTCCATGTCAGTCGTACACCTTCATGGGTGAGAATCGACGAAGTTCGCTGAGCTTGTAGCCGGTATACTGACCCATCAACAGGATGAACCCGAGGATCACCAGGTGGAGTTCCGGGAAGTTGAAGGTCAGATGGCCGGCGATCGGGGCGCTCATGACCAGGTAGGCGCAGATGGCCACGAACAGACTGCCCGAGCCCTGGATCATGACCTCGTGAACCCCTTCTTCCTCCCAGAGAATCGACATCCGCTCGATGGTCCAGGCGATGATCACCATGGGGAAGAAGGTCACCGTCATGCCGGTGTTGAAGCCCATCTGGTAGCCGATTATGGACAGACCGGCGGTGATGAAGATGACGAGGATGATCAGGGCGGAGATCCGGGACACCAGCAACAAGTTGAGACTGGACAGATAGCTCCGCATCAGAAGCCCGATTGCCACCACGGACAGAAAGGCGATCAGTCCGGGAAGCAGGGTTGTCTGCACAAAGGCCACGGCGATCAGCACAGGCATGAAGGTGCCCGAAGTCCGGATGCCGATCACCATCCGCATGAATGCCACGATGAGCGCGCCCAGAGGCAGGAGCAGCAGCATCCGGAACATGCTCTGTTCCTCTATGGGCAGTTCATAGAAACTCAGGAAACCAAGCCCGCCGGATTCGGCTTGCATGGTCGCCAATTGAAGGGCAGGGACGGTCTGACGGAGCATTGAAAAGCTGACTTCCGAATTGCCACCGCCAACCACATCCAGCAGGGATTCGGAACCCTGGCGCCATAGCAACAGGTTTTCGGGTAGGCCCTGTTCCGCTGTCTGCGGATCGAAGGTCAGCCATTGATCACCGTTGTAGATCTGCAGGAAGGGCAGCAGCTGCTGGCGGCGGCGCGCATCCTCGAGCCGCAGGCCGTCTGCGGTGCGGGCGGGAATGCCAGCGTGATTGAGCATCTCCACCAGTAGCTGGAGGTAATTCTCCTCGGCCACCAACAGCGTGGTGTTCTGGGTCCGGGTGTCCGGCTGCATCAGTCGGATGAGTTCCCGGGTCATGCTCTCAGGCGTGCTGGAGCGCTCCCGGGCCTGTGCCAGAATCTCTCGCACGGCGGTTGCCTGGGGCTCCTCCCAGAACATCTGGCGGGCCCGTGGCTCCCGTGTCAGGCGCTGTGGCCAGGATTCATCCGTGGGAATGAACTGGGCTTTGAAGTAGAGTGTTTGCGGCCCGGAGACCTCGCGTTTGCTCCATTCCGCGCGCCGGCCACCGGAGTCCTCCACGATAGAGAACCCGTAGCCGGGAGAAGCTGCCTGTTCGGAAATAATGCTGAAGCCGGGCGGCTGGTCCGGAATATTCAGGCTGGCGAGCACAGGCTCTCCTGTTCCCATGAAATCCACCCGGGCCTCGACCATCCAGACCGGGCGCTGTTCACCGGTTAACCAGGGGATGCCCAGTTCGACATGGCGCCAGATGGCCAGTGATATGCCAGCGCCGATCAGCAGCAATACGGCAACATAAAAAGGAAGGCGTGAACGGGTGGTCAAGCGTCGTCTCCGTTCCGTTTCAGATCCTTGGGCAGTTCAGTGGCAAACTCCTTGCCGACATCAATCAGCATCACATCCCGGAGGACGTTCCGCCCGATCAGGACTTCATAGGTCAGGTTACTGCGATCGGCAAGGGTAAACTCGGCTACCTGCTTGTGGTCACCGATGGCGAACTGGAGCTCCACCACCACCCGGCGTTCGGAATCCTCGGTACTGGCCTGGATGATCCGAACCCGACGGGATACTTCCTTCTCAAGGGTGACGAGCTCGTCGGTATCCGGGACCGGGACATCAAAGCGCACCCAGTTGTTGCCATCCCGTTCAAAACGGGTGATGTTGCGGGCATCCAGGGAAGAGGTTTCAGCGCCGCTGTCGATCCGGGCGGTATAAACCAGACCGGGTTCTGCCAGGTAGAGTTTTTCCACCTCACCCACGATGACTTTGCCTTTCAGGTGGTCGGCACGACCGGTGTCTTCCGGGGTGGGGCAGGCTGGCTGCGTTGGGGGCGGGGGGCAGACCGGCTTTTTGACCTTCTTTTCGATGGCTTCCAGAATGGTCCGGGTGGTCAGTTCCTCCTGTTGCAGGAGCTGTGCGTGGCGGATTGAGGCGTTGCCCTCCATAGTGACCAGGGTGGCTCTTTGGGAGTTTACCGAGGAGTTCATCTCTGTCAGGTCTTTTTTCGGAACCATGAAGTAGCGGTCTGACGAGCAGCCGGCCAAAACCAGGCTCAGCCCTGCGGCTGCGATGACAGAAAGCAACGGAAAACCTGCCCGCGAACGCTTGTAACCCATGAAGTACCCCTGAGCCGGCAGACAGTAACGCCCGGATAATAAGGGCGCACTGATGGTCTGTGCCTTGAATGTGTTCAATTACGGCCGGGGAGTATACCTCAACAAACCTGTGCAGTGACTTTACAGTTGGTTAACGGGCAGTGCGGTTTATCCGGACAGGAAGGGGCCTTCGCCGAGGTCGGTCCGGGAACGCAGAGACTCCTGAATCACCGGAGAGCAATTCAGGTAAAACAGTAACAACTCGCGCTGGATATCCTGATCCTGGATACGGGAGGCGAAGCTGATCAGTTCCCTGATGGCGTCGTCATTCTCGCTTCGGCTATCCGGAATAGAGAAACTCTGGCCATAGCGGTCTTTCAGGATTCTTATCAGGCGTTCAAGGTGGAATTCACCGGTGTGGGTAATGTGGGGCAGAATCCGGAAACCTCTCGGATAGGTTTTCTTTCTCTCCCCCAGACCAAACGACGGTAGCTCATCCTCGGCCGGGTCATCCTGCCAGAGTTCTGATCCCAGTTTTCGCCACAGTTCTTTCAGCATAACTTGCCTGTCCATCCTCTGACTGCGGATTCGCCCCGGCCGTGAAAAAAATGTAATCAAAATAAACAGGACGAACGCTTTATTCTTTTAGTGGATATTACGAAGCACGTCCAGAGTCAGATGCATACCGGTCATGAATTTGCCAATCAGTCGAGGTGCCGGAGCCCTGCTGATGCCTGTGAACGGGAGGCAACGCAAAAGGTTCCATTGTTACGTTAAACTGTCCGTCATGATGTGATCATCCGGGCAAATCAACCAGGAGCGTCTTGCAGTGCCGGAAGCGATAACCCGATGGATAGTGGCCTCGCCGGAATTGATGGCTGGATTAGTTGGAGTGCTGGCACTGCTGATGGTGCTTCTTGCCGTTTTCCTGATGCGCTCGGTCCGCAAGGCCGATGCCTGGCAGAATCGGGCCTTCGAGGCCGAGACTAGGGTCGCCGGGCTGGAATCGGATGTTGGCGGCAAGCGGCAGTGGGTTGAACAGCTGGAAGGCGAGCGCAAAAATCTTCAGAACCGGATCGAGGATCTTTCCGGCGAGTTGCTCCGTGTGAGGGTGAGGCTTCGGGAGCAGGAAGTGGCCCTGGACCGGGAGCGCCGCTCGGCGGCGGAGAAGCTGGAGTTGCTGGAGCGTAACCGGGATGCGCTGAAGCAGGAGTTCGAGAATCTGGCCAACCGGATATTCGATCAGAAAAACGAGCGTTTCACCCAGCAGACCCGCACCAGCCTGGACAGCCTGCTCAACCCGTTCCGGGACCAGTTGCAGGATTTCCGCAAGCGTGTGGAGGACGTATACACCACCGAGACCCGGGACCGCCAGGCATTGCGCAGTGAGATCAAATCGCTGCAGGAACTGAATCGGCAGATTACCGAGGAAGCAGCCAACCTGACCAGGGCCCTGAAAGGTGACAAGAAGATCCAGGGTAACTGGGGTGAACTGATCCTGGAGCGGGTACTGGAGAAATCCGGGCTGCGCAAAGGCGTGGAGTACGAAACCCAGGGCAGTTACCGGGATGGTGATCACCAGCTGTTACGCCCGGATGTGGTGGTGCACCTGCCGGATAACCGGAACCTGATTGTGGATTCCAAGGTATCCCTGCTGGCCTATCAGCAGTGGGTTAACGAAGAAGACGAGAGTGCACGGGCAGAAGCGCTGAAACAGCATGTGGAGGCGGTGCGGAACCATATCCGCACCCTGAGCGAGAAAGACTACAGCCAGCTCCATGGCCTGCATTCGCCAGATTTTGTGCTGCTGTTCATGCCCATCGAGCCTGCGTTCGTGGCAGCTTTTCAGGAGGACGAGAACCTTTTCGCAGAAGCCTTCGAGCGAAAGATTATCGTGGTCACTCCGAGCACGCTCCTGGCCACACTGCGGACCATCGAGAACATCTGGCGCTATGAACGCCAGAGCCAGAATGCCCGGCGGATTGCGGACCGGGCCAGTGCGGTGTATGACAAGCTGAGGGTGTTTGTCGAGGCCATGGAGCGCCTGGGCAGTCAGTTGCAAACGGCTCAGGGCAGCTACGATTCGGCCATGAATACGTTGACCCGGGGCCGTGGTAACCTGATTTCCCAGGCGAACCGGTTTGTCGAGTTGGGCGTGAGGGTCAAGAAGGAACTTCCCCGGGGCATCCTGGAGCAGGCCGAAGTGGATGCCGGAGATGCCGGGATGGAAGTGCCGGTGAACGCCGATAATCAACAGGAGTAGGAACGATGGCAGTAGCATCCGGAACATTGCAACGACTGGCCCGGTCCGTGGCCCTGGTCGCCGTCCTGTCGGCTGCCGGCCAGGCGCAGGCGCTGGCTCCGGAACACGAGATGCGCCGCTTGATGCTGGCCACCGAAGAGGCGGTCAATGCCGGTAGCTGGGGCGAGGCCGGGGAGTATCTGAACCGACTTCAGCAAATGGAGGCGAAGAAACCGGCCGATTACTTCTTTTACCGTGGCCAGGTGATGCTGCAGGCCGGTCACCTGAATGAAGCCCAGTCAGCCCTGGAAGCCTACGTGACCCGGGCCGGAACCGAGGGTAGCCACTACCAGCAGGCACTGAAGCTTATTACCGATGTGGAACGCACCCGCCAGTCCGGCTCGGCCGATCAGGCCAATGGCAAGCAGTCGCCGAAGGTGGCCTTGATCGAACCGGCGGGTAATCAGCGCATTTCGTCACTGCGCAAGCTCTATCTCACCAACGATGACCGGGACGCCCTGCTGATGCACCTCAACAGCCTGCTGGATGTGGCCGGCTGGCGGGCGGATCAGGCGATTGCCCGGTTGGATAAGCCTGCGGACGTTGCCTACGAAGTGAGTGCGACTGACAGCGCTATCAGCTTCCAGGAGATTCGCCGCGAAGCAGGCGGCCGCCTCGTACGCAAGACCCGGACCATGGAAGTCTATGGCGTAAATCCCATGATCGAGTGGGGCTGCGAGGCCGCGGTGTCCAGCTGCTGGATCTACGATCCCCGCGACGGTTCACGGTTGATGCAGCTTGGCTACGATCGGGATCGGGCTGGTGAAATCGCCCGGACACTGGGGCAGTTGGTCCGTCACCTGCAGGCGCTCGCCGGGTCCTGATCCGGTCAGGACTCGAGATTCCCTCGCTCACCTTCGCGATAGGCGCCGGGGGTGACACCCGTCCATTTTTTGAAGGCGCGGTGGAAGGTGGACGGCTCGGTAAACCCGACCTTTTCCGCGATGTCGTTGATTGGCAATTCCTGCCGGCCCAGGTAGTAGATGGCCATGTCCCGCCGCAGCAGGTCCTTGATCTCCTGAAAGGAGGTGTTTTCCTGTTTCAGCCGGCGTCGGAGGGTTTGCGGGCTGGTATGCAGCTCCGAAGCAATCCACTCGAAATCAGGCAGGGGCTTCGAGAAATCCCTGCCAATCAGTGCGCGGATCTTGCCGGTCCAGGTATTACTTTCGTCGGGCCGGGAGAGCAGGTCCGCCGGTGAGGTCTTGAGGAACTGCCGCATTTCCGGCTTGTCCCGTATAACCGGAACCGAGAGAAAGCGCCTGTCGAAGGTGAGGGCGGTCTGGCCTGCCTCGAACTCCAGGGGGCAGTGGAAGATATGCCGGTACTCGTCGCCATGGGACGGGCGAGGGTAGTCAAACTCGGCCTTGTCCAGCTCTACCGGCTGGCCGATCAGCCAGCTGCCCAGGCGGTGCCAGATGACCAGGATGCTCTCGCGCAGGAAGTAACTGGGGTCGTAGATTTCGCCCTCGATCCGCAGTACCAGCCGGGCCTGTTCTTCCCCGACTTCCAGCTCCATAGCCACCATGGGCTCGAACAGTCGCGAGAACTGGAAGGCCTGGCGGTAGACAGCCTCCAGATTCGGGCAGTCGATCACCAGGGCGCACATGGTCGCGAACGTACCCGTCCGGGCCCGGCGCGGGCCCATACCCATGAACTCATCCCCGGTGCGGTTCCAGAGTACCTGCATCAGCCGGCTGAACTGGTCACTGCTGACTCGTGCCATCCCGATGCGCAGCAGATCCGGAGAAATCCCGGCCTCTTTCAGCATCTCGCGGGTATCCAGCCCCTGCGCCTCGGCACCGACCAAAGCTGCCTGTACAAAATGTCTTGAAACCGTCAGGTTGGGCATTGCGTTCGCCATTCCATGAAAACGAAACCCATCATAAAACCCCGGGGGAACATTGCAACCTGGCTAACTGCCTGACGTGTGGAAGAATTGGTCAAGGGGAATGGGGGAAGCGGCAGTTGGCCCCGGGAGCAAAATCCGGCAGCATGGGTACAGAACAAACGTCAGAACAAGGAGAAAACCATGGCAGGCCCTCTGAACTCATTGAAGATTCTGGATTTCAGCACGTTGCTGCCCGGCCCCTACGCCACCATGCTGCTGGCCGATATGGGGGCAGAAGTACTACGAATCGAGGCGCCGGACCGGGTGGACCTCACCAAGGTGATGCCCCCCTTTGATGGTAAGTTCAGCACCGCGTTTTCCTACCTCACTCGCGGCAAGAGCACCCTGCAGCTCAACCTGAAAAAGGAGGGGGCTGCCGACAAGGTGAAGGAGCTGGTCAGGGACTACGACATCGTGGTCGAGCAGTTCCGCCCCGGTGTGATGGACCGCCTGGGCATCGGCTATGAGACCCTGCGTGAAATCAACCCCGGGTTGATCTACTGCGCCATCACCGGCTACGGCCAGACCGGCCCCTACAAAGACCGCGCCGGCCACGACATCAACTACCTCTCCATCGCTGGCGTCTCCAGCCACTGCGGCCGCGCAGACAGCGGCCCGCCCCCCATGGGAATCCAGATCGCCGACGTCGCCGGCGGCTCCCACCACGCTGTCATGGGCATCCTCGCAGCCGTCATCGAACGCCGGCAGACCGGCAAAGGGCAGTTCGTGGACATCAGCATGACCGACGCCGCCTTCGCCCTCAACGCCATGTCCGGTGCTGCCTGCCTGGCTGGTGGTGTGGAGCAGAAGCCCGAGGGCAGCATGCTCAACGGCGGGTCATTCTACGATTACTACCAGACCAGGGATGGCCGCTGGCTGTCGGTGGGTAGCCTGGAGCCGCAGTTCTCGGCACGGCTTTGTGACGCCCTGGGATTGTCTGAAATGAAAAGCCTCGCGTTGAGCCAGAAGCCGGACGATCAGAAGCAGCTCAAGACGGCCATCAAGGAGAAAGTTGCACAGAAGACGTTGGCGGAGTGGCAGGAAATCTTTGCCGGGCAGGACGCCTGTGTGGAGCCGGTGCTGACGATTTCAGAGGCAGCGGAGCATCCGCAGTTGAAGGCCAGAGGGATGGTAATCGAGGTTGATCGCGGGGATGGGGAGATGCAGAGGCAGTTGGGGTCTCCGATACGGTTTGAAAGAACAGAGGACGTGTGACTCAACACTTCTGATATCAAAGAGCCCCGGTCAGGTTATCCACGAAGTTGATCGGATCGGCTGTATCGAGCGCCCCCTGGGGCGCTCGCCCGGAGGGAGCCCGTACAGCCACGATTGCCACGTTGGCCTTCTTGGCAAGGGTGTTCTGGGCAGAGGCAATGAACAAATGGCGTAACTCTGGCTATAGCGACAGTCTGGCAAGTGTTGGTCAGCCAAAAGTGTGATTCTGGCCTTTCGGGTCATGCTCGCACGGACGGAGTCCGGCCTTTCTGGAAAATAGTTGGCAATGAACGCCTTGTCGAGAGCCTGATTCGCCTTCCGTCGCATCCCTTGGTCGAACGATTTTCTGGTAAACTTTCCCCTCCCGGTTTTTCGATGACACGAAATAACGAAACAAGCTGATGAGGCGCCTATGACCACCGTAATCCGCCAGGACGACCTGATTGAGAGTGTAGCGGACGCGCTGCAATTCATTTCCTACTACCATCCCAAGGACTTTATCCAGGGCGTGTATGAGGCCTACCTGAAGGAAGAGTCCCAGGCGGCGAAGGATGCCATGGCCCAGATCCTGATCAACTCCCGGATGTGTGCCCAGGGCCACCGCCCGATCTGTCAGGATACCGGCATCGTTACGGTTTTCGTGAACATCGGCATGAATGTCCAGTGGGACTGTGAAATGCCCCTGGATGATGTAATCAACGAAGGCGTTCGTCGCGCCTACACCCACCCGGACAACGTGCTGCGGGCATCCGTGCTGGCGGATCCGGATGGCAAGCGCCAGAACACCAGGGACAACACCCCGGCCGTGATCCATTACAAGATGGTTCCCGGTGACAAGGTGGACGTGCATGTGGCTGCCAAGGGCGGCGGTTCCGAGGCCAAGTCCAGGTTCGCCATGCTGAACCCGTCCGATTCCGTGGTGGACTGGGTGCTGAAGATGGTGCCGCAGATGGGTGCCGGCTGGTGCCCGCCGGGCATGCTGGGTATCGGCATCGGTGGTACCGCCGAGAAGGCGATGGAGCTTGCCAAGGAAGCCCTGCTGGATCCGATCGACATCCACGACCTGCAGGCCCGCGGTGCTTCCAACCGTTCCGAAGAACTGCGTCTGGAGCTGTTCGAGAAGGTGAACGAACTGGGCATTGGTGCCCAGGGCCTCGGTGGTCTGACCACCGTGCTGGATGTGAAGGTGAAGGATTACCCGACCCACGCCGCCAACAAACCGGTGGCGATCATCCCGAACTGCGCGGCCACCCGCCATGCGCATTTCACCCTGGACGGCACAGGCCCCTCCATGCAGACCCCGCCGAGCCTGGACGACTGGCCGGAGATCACCTGGGAAGTGGGCGAGAACGTGCGCCGGGTGAACCTGGATACCGTGACGCCGGAAGACGTCAAGGAATGGCAGCCGGGTGAGACCGTCCTGCTGTCTGGCAAGATGCTGACTGGTCGTGACGCTGCCCACAAGAAGATAGTGGACATGATCGAAGCCGGTGAAGAACTGCCAGTGGATCTGAAGGGCCGCTTTATTTACTACGTGGGTCCGGTGGATCCGGTACGCGAAGAAGTGGTTGGCCCTGCTGGCCCGACTACGGCCACCCGCATGGACAAGTTCACTCACACCATGCTCGAGAAGACCGGTCTCACCGGCATGATCGGTAAAGCCGAGCGCGGCCAGGTGGCCATCGACGCCATCAAGGAATTTGGTGCGGTGTACCTGATGGCAGTGGGTGGTGCTGCCTACCTGGTGTCCAAGGCGATCAAGAAGGCGGAAGTAGTGGCCTTCGAGGAACTGGGCATGGAAGCCATCTACGAATTCGAGGTGGAAGATATGCCGGTGACCGTAGCCGTGGACTCCCGGGGTAACTCCGTGCACCAGACCGGGCCGGCGGAGTGGCATGACAGGATCATTGCTGCCAAGGCGGTTTGATTTTTTGCCGCGGAATTCCGGAAGAACACGGGAAAAGAAAAGATAAAAAAGATGTATTGGCCACGAAACCCACGAAATTAAAAAGCCAATAACTTACTGATGAGAAAAAAGATCCGGACATCGCAATAATGTTTTCGTATTAGCATGATCTTTAATCAGTTTTTCGTGGATTTCGTGGATTTCGTGGCCAGAAAAAATCTTTTCATCCTTTTCTTCCGTGGCTAAACAATCCCTCAGGACGAGCAACTGATACCCATCCGCTTCCCCCA
The DNA here is from genome assembly GCA_034189235.1 of Pseudomonadota bacterium. Classification (GTDB taxonomy): domain Bacteria; phylum Pseudomonadota; class Gammaproteobacteria; order Pseudomonadales; family Oleiphilaceae; genus Marinobacter. The sequence continues at coordinate 32,891 of JAXHVJ010000004.1, read as the reverse complement.
ATCCGGCGGGGCTGCAGCGTATTTCTCGTTATCCGGCTGCTCATCAAACGGCCGTCTGAGCACTTCCAATAACTCCTCCATCGGCTGATAATCCCCGTTCTGCGCCTCCAGAATCACCTGCTGGGCCAGGTAGTTCCGCAGGATGTACTTCGGGTTCACACTGCGCATGGCGTATTCCCGCTCGTCGTGGGCGCGGGTTTCTTTCTGCAGGCGTTGTTCGTAGCGCTCGAGCCATTCATCCGCCACGCTGCGATCCGCGAACAGGTCGCGCACCGGGTCGTGGCCCCGGTCGTACAGGTTGGAGAGGCCGCGGAAGAAGCGGGTGTAGTCCACGTGATGTTCATGGAGCAGGCTGAAGGTTTCCATAATCAGGCTGAGATCGGACTCATCCGGTTCGGCCAGGCCGAGCTTGTCGCGCATGTTTTGCAGGAAGCGTTCGTTATAGATCACCTCGTAACGCCTCAGTCCCCGGCGGACGCTGTCTTCGTCCATCACCGGCAACAACGCATTGGCCAGGTACTGGCAGTTCACAAAGCCGACCTGGGGCTGGCGGTTGTAAGCGTAACGGCCTTCCTGATCGGTGTGGTTACAGATGTAGCCGGCGTCGAAGTCGTCGAGGAAGGCGTAGGGACCATAGTCGAAGGTGTCGCCGATGATGGACATGTTGTCACTGTTCATCACGCCATGGCAGAAGCCAACCGCCTGCCAGTCGGCGATCAGACGGGCGGTTCTTTCAACCACTTCCTCGAACCAGCGGGTGTGGCGCTCGTCGTCCGGCAGGTCGATCAGGTGCGGGAAGTGCAGGGCGATTACATGCTCGATCAGGGTTTTCACCGCTTCCGGCCCTTCGTGATGGGCGGCGAATTCGAAGTGGCCGAAGCGGATATGGCTCTCGGCCACCCGCATCAGCGCGGCGGCGGTCTCGATGGTTTCGCGGCGAATCGGGTCCCTGGCGCTGACCATGAACAGGGCCCGGGTGGTGGGAATGCCAAGAAAGTGCATGGCCTCGCTGCACAGGTATTCCCGGATGGTGGAGCGCAACACCGCCCGGCCATCGCCGAACCGTGAGTAGGGCGTGGTGCCGGCGCCCTTGAGATGCCAGTCCCAGCGACGGCCATCGGGGCCGACAGTCTCCCACAGCAGCAGGCCGCGGCCGTCTCCCAGGTCCGGGTTGTACATGCCGAACTGGTGGCCGGTGTACTTCATGGCCACCGGGTCCATGCCTTCCAGTAGCTCCGTGCCGGCCCCGACCCCGGTCCATTCCTCCGCAGAGCCCACGTGAAAGCCCATCTGGCGCGCCAGTTCATGGTTAAAGGTGACCATTCTGGCGTTGGTCAGCGGCTTTGGCTGTACCCGGGTGTAAAAACTGTCCGGAAGCTCCAGGTAGCGATGTTCGATCCGGAAACCTGTGTCATTCATACAATGCGTATACTCTCAGTTGGTACAGATTCTGCTGCTTTTAATTCAAACCGATTCAGGAAACCACCGTGTCTGAAAACGAACTCAACACCACCATTGAGACCCTGATCAGTCAGGAAGGTCTGCCTTCCTCATACGGACACACCGTCGAACAGACCATTCTGCCCCTGGCGCACCGGATTATCGAACTCCGGCAACGGCTGGGGCGGCCGGTACTTATCGGTATCCATGGGGCCCAGGGAACGGGGAAATCAACCCTGACCCTGTTCCTCAAAGAAATCCTGAGCCACCACTTCGGCAAGGCCACGGCCAGCTTCTCCATTGATGATATCTACCTTACCAGAGTAGAGCGGCAGAGACTTGCCGGACTCGTGCACCCGTTGTTCATCACCCGCGGTGTGCCGGGTACCCACGATGTGTCTCTGGGCCAGAAGGTGATCGACCAGCTGCTGACTGCCAAACCCGGGGACAAGACTGCAATTCCCCGCTTTGACAAGGCCCGGGATGACCGCGCGCCCCGGGATCGCTGGCCGGTGTTCGAAGGCCCGGCGGAGGTCATCCTCATCGAGGGCTGGTGCCTGGGGGCTGCACCGGAACCTGAAGAAGCGCTGGCCCGGCCGGTCAACACACTGGAAGCCGAGGAAGATCCACATGCCATCTGGCGCAGCTATGTAAACGAATGCCTGAAAGACAGCTACCGGGCGTTCTTCGACCGGCTCGATTTTCTGGTGATGCTCAAGGCGCCGTCCATGGCGTGCGTGCTGGAGTGGCGCACCTTGCAGGAACACAAGCTGGCGGCGCGTCATGCCAATGCACCAAAAGAGGGCGGAAGCGATGAGGGTGCTTCCTCGTTGCGCATCATGTCCGACGAGGAAGTTGCCCGATTCATCATGCACTACCAGCGCGTAACCGAGCATTGCCTCCGGGAGATGCCTGGCCGGGCCGATGTCCTGATTCCGGTCGGTGCGGACCATTCACTGGAGGCCCCCCAGTTCCGGGAGCCTTCGGCCTCCAGTTAGCAACCCCGAGCGAGGAAATACCATGCCCAGGCCCCACCTGATTCTGTTTACCGATCTCGATGGCACATTGCTGGACCACGAGGATTATTCCTGGGAGGCCGCCCGGCCCGCTCTGGCCAGGGTAAAATCGGCAGGAATCCCCCTGATCCTCAACTCCAGCAAGACCGCTGCGGAGATCGCCGTGCTCCGGAACGAACTGGGCAATGGCGATCCCTACATTGTTGAAAACGGTGCGGCTGTCGTGATTCCGGCCGGCACTTTTGGTAATTCCTCAGAGCAGGTGGTGAATTTTGGCGCATCCCGGGCCGTGGTGTTGTCGGCATTGGGCCGGTTGCGGGCCAGCGGTGCACGCTTTCGGGGCTTTGAAGACATGTCGGCGGAAGAGCTGGCGGATAGTACCGGCCTGGATGTCACTGCTGCTTCGCGGGCGATGCAACGCCATGGCACCGAGCCGCTGATCTGGGAAGGTACCGAGGAGGAACTGCGCCAATTCGAGGCCTCGCTGGCCGCCGACAACCTGCGCCTGGTACAGGGTGGCCGCTTCTGGCACGCCATGGGAATCTTTGATAAGGCCGATGGGGCCCGTTTCTTGCTGGGTAAATACCAGGAGCGCTATGGCAGCGAACCGGTACTGGCCATCGCACTGGGTGATAGCCCCAACGACCAGGGCATGCTGGAAGCGTCCGATGTCCCGGTGGTGATCCGGGGCGTCAACAGCGAGAGCGTCCAGCTGCCGTCAGACCGCCGGCCCATACGCTCCCTCAGATCCGGCCCCGAGGGCTGGAATGACTGTGTACTCAACCTGCTGCTTGAGTACGGGTATTAAAAAGGAGAGCCGCCATGGGCGACTTTTACCAGAACGGCATCGTCACCACCCTGCATAACCTTGTCCGCCGGCCTGTTGAGGAGATGGAAGCGGAGCTGATGAGCTTTCGCAAGGCCCGGCCCATGTCCCTGGTGCTGCCTTCGCTGTATTCGGAACTGGAGGGGCCGGCGCTGGAAAACATCGTCAGCGAGCTGGCGAAGGTGCCTTACCTCGACCAGATCGTCATCGGGCTGGACCGCGCAAATGAGGAACAATACCGGCATGCGCTTGAGTATTTCTCCGAACTGCCGCAGGAATTCAAGGTACTCTGGAACGATGGCTCGCGCCTGCGCGCCCTGGACCTCAAACTGCGTGAGCGGAACCTGGCGCCGACCGAAATGGGCAAGGGCCGGAACGTCTGGTACTGTTTTGGTTATGTGCTGGCCTCCGGCGTCAGCAAGTCCGTGGCCCTGCATGATTGCGATATCCTGACCTATTCGCGGGATCTGGTGGCGCGCCTGATTTACCCTGTCGCCAACCCCGCATTCAACTATATGTTCTGCAAGGGTTATTACGCACGGGTGGCGGATTCGAAAATGAATGGCCGGGTCAGCCGTCTGCTGGTGACCCCGTTGATCCGGGCCCTGAAGAAAGTCTGCGGCCCCAGCGACTTCCTGGATTACCTGGACAGCTATCGCTACCCGCTGGCTGGCGAGTTCTCGTTCCGCACCGACGTCGTCAATGACTTGCGTATTCCCAGTGATTGGGGCCTGGAGATTGGTGTGCTGTCCGAGATGAAGCGCAACTACGCCACCAACCGGCTGTGCCAGGTGGATATAGCCGATACCTATGATCACAAACATCAGGAACTCTCACCGGAAGATGCCAGCCGGGGGTTGTCCAAGATGAGCGTGGACATTGCCAAGGCACTGTTCCGGAAACTGGCGACCAACGGCGAAATCTTCTCCAACGAGAAATTCCGCACCATCAAGGCCACTTACTTCCGGATTGCCCTGGATTTCGTGGAAACCTACCAGAATGATTCCGTCATGAACGGCCTGACGTTCGACCGCCACAAGGAAGAGAGGGCGGTGGAGCTGTTTGCCCAAAACGTCATGCGGGCCGGTGCCTATTTTCTGGATAACCCCATGGACACACCGTTTATCCCGAGCTGGAACCGGGTCACCAGTGCCATCCCGGACATCAAGGAGCAATTGATGGAAGCGGTGGAGCTGGATAACGAGGAGTACCGGCCATGAGCCAGCCCCTCAAAGCCAAACTGACGGGGATGCTGGAGGTGGTGTACCCGGAGCTGGACTGTGATTTCCTTGCCGAACAGTTGCTGGGAACCATGGAACTGGCCCCGAACCAGGAGCCGCCGCCAGCGCATCAGAACAACTGGGATGAATCCGATATCCTGCTGATCACTTATGCCGATACCGTCCAGCGGGAGGGTGAGAAGCCGCTGCAGACCTTGTACCGGTTCCTGAAAGATTATCTGGCCGAGACGGTTTCGGCGGTCCATATCCTTCCGTTCTTCCCGTACAGCTCTGACGACGGCTTTTCAGTCATGGACTACCTGGCGGTGAACGAGTCCCATGGCTCCTGGAGTGATGTCGAGAAGATTGCCGGCGACTTCAAATTGATGGCGGACCTGGTGATCAACCACATGTCTGCGCGCAGCCGCTGGTTCGAGAACTTCCGCAAGCGGGTTGATCCGGGCAAGGATTATTTCTTTGAGGGAAATCCGAAAGATGATCTGAGTGCCGTGGTCCGGCCAAGGACGTCGCCACTGCTGGTCCCGGTGCAGACCGAGGATGGCGAGCGGTACGTCTGGTGTACCTTCAGTGAGGACCAGGTGGATTTGAATTTCGCCAATCCCCGGGTGCTGATCGAGTTTGCCGGTATCATCAAGCAATACCTCGACCATGGCGTGGTGATGTTCAGGCTCGATGCCGTGGCGTTTCTCTGGAAAGAACCCGGCACGCCCTGCATCCACCTTCAACAGACCCACGAGCTGATCAAGATCCTGCGACTTCTCATCCAACACCATACGCCGAATGCTGTGGTGATCACCGAGACCAATGTGCCCAACCGGGAGAATCTTACCTATTTCGGGAACGCCAACGAAGCGCATGTGATCTACAACTTCTCCCTGCCGCCACTGCTGATCAACACGCTTGTGACAGGGAGCTGCCGGCATCTCAAGACCTGGCTCATGAGTATGCCGCCGGCGCAGATGGGTACCACCTACCTGAACTTTATCGCCTCCCACGATGGCATCGGCATGCGGCCGACGGACGGACTGCTGGAGGAAGATGAGAAACAACGACTGATCAACACCATGGAGTCTTTCGGTGGCAGGGTCTCCCACCGCCGCACCGCCGATGGCCGTGATGAGCCTTATGAGATCAATATTGCCCTGTGGGATGCCCTGAAAGGCACGGCGGAGGGTGGGGCGGACCACTGCCAGCTGCAGCGCTTCCTGTGCGCGCACGCCATCATGCTGGCACTGGAAGGCATCCCTGCGTTCTACATCCACAGCCTGCTGGGCACGGAGAATGACTATGCCAGGGTGGAGAACACGGGGCGGCTGAGATCCATCAACCGCGGGCAGTGGCAGCTTGATAAGCTGGAAGAAGAGCTGGAGAACCCGCTGTGCCACCACAGCAAGGTCTACCACGAACTCAAGCGCCTGATCGGCATCCGCCGTGGCCAGGCCGCCTTCCACCCCAACGCCACGCAGTTCACTCTCCACCTGGGCCTGCAGATCTTCGGCTTCTGGCGCCAGAGCATGCGCCGCGACCAGTCGGTATTCTGCATCCACAACATCAGCAACGAAGTGCAGCAGGTGGCGCTCAGCGACATCAACCTCATCGGCACCGATAGCTGGGTCGATCTGATCTCGGGCATGGCCATTGATGACCTCTCCGGCAGCATCACCCTCAAGCCATACCAAAGCGTCTGGCTATCAAACCAGACGGGACATCATGTCCAGGGCCAGTTTTCGGGCACCACAAAGATCCGGTCCGTTTCCCGCCAGATGCCGGTGGGTGCATCGTTCTCAAGCACGGCGAACAGTGCAGGGGCGGCGTGACGCTCAATGCGTTCAAGCGCCTCAAGGGTTGTCTCCGGAGCGGGCGGCTCCTCCTGTAGCCAGGGGCCTATCCAGTGGGGCTTGTGAAGCGGGACCCAGAGGGACGTGTCTCTTGTTCCGGCCTTCGAGAGGTAAATCCAGCTGCCTCGAAGGTGATTGTCCGGCACATAGTCGGGTGCCGAGATCGAGGCGCCATCGGGGTAGAACAGATAGCCCGGCATGAAAATCCGTGCGGTGAGGGGGCCGCTGATGTCGAGTTGCTTCAACAGGACCCGGGTTTCCGGTTGGTGGGTCCGCCGGCTCTGATGGCGGATCAGATTGTTGGTCTTGAGGTCCAGGCGGTCGCGAGCATTGGGACCGTACCAGGGCGTCGGATGACCGGTCCCCGGGACGCCGAGGTAATATTTCACCGCAATTTCGTGATGTTCAATCCGGTCGTCGATGCGGTTGTGTACGACAAAATCCAGCTCGCCAATGGTGCGGCCGTTGGACTGGATCTGCTGGTTTTTCAGGAGGATTTTCCAGCCGAGGAGGTCCTCCAGCAGCACCTGGTACAGGCGCTCGAAATAAAATCCCAACCGGCGCTGGGGTGGCTCCCGGAGCAAAGCCGGCGCAGCCTGCAGATCGCGATCCCATGCGCTGAGTTTTTCCAGATGATTGAGTGGCAGGTAGCGGGCGGGCTCAAATGAGAGTGGTGAGCTCAGCAGTTGCGGCGTATGGCAAAGCCACGCCAGATGCCTGACGGCCGGGCTGCGGAGGGCGTAGGGGATATCGCCGATGGTGTCGTCCATTGGCCAAGGATACCGTAAACTGTGTCTAAGCGGTAAACTGGGCCCTGACTGGACAAGGAGTTCGTATGCAATACCTTCACACCATGATCCGGGTGAGCGACCTGGACGAGACTCTGCATTTCTTCTGCGACCTGCTGGGCATGGTTGAGATCAACCGGAAAAGCAGCGAGAAAGGGCGGTTCACCCTGGTATTTCTGGCGGCACCGGAAGACGAGGCGCGGGCCCGGGAAGACCATGCGCCGATGATCGAGCTGACCTACAACTGGGATCCGGAGGAATACACCGGCGGCCGCAATTTTGGTCACCTGGCCTATCGCGTGGATAACATCTACGCCCTGTGTGAGAAGCTCCGGGCCAACGGTGTGACCATCAACCGTCCGCCCCGGGATGGCTATATGGCGTTTGTCCGGACCCCCGACAACATCTCCATCGAGCTGCTCCAGAAAGGCGAGGCACTGCCTCCGAAAGAGCCCTGGGCCAGCATGGAGAACACGGGTACCTGGTAAAAGCTGCACCCGAACAGACCACGGAACGGCATCAGGATGATGCCGACACAACAGGGAGAAGTTGAATGGAAGACTGGCAAGGATGCCTTGATCCGCAGTGCCAGACCGCATTGCTGCGGGCCCGGGACAACGTCCGCGGGCGAGGCGGGGCGGCCATCACCGTCGAAGATTTTTTGCTTGCGCTGCTGGACACCAATCCGTCGATCACACGGTATCTGCGCGGCTGCGGCGTGGATCTGGACGAGCTGATTCGCACCATTCAGTGTGAACAGCCCATCGTCACCGAAGTGGGCGGGGAGGGGCTGTTGTCCTCGCAGTTGATCTACTGGCTGGCAAGTGCCCGGGAGGCCTTCACGGTGCCCTGGCTGGACTGGCCCCACCTGCTGGATACCCTGGCACGACGTGCCGAGCGGCTCGAGGGCAAAGCTTACGTGGCCCTTCTGGAGCAGGTTCCGAGGTGGCCCGAGCTGGCGAAGCCTGCGCCCCCGGAGAATTTCAGCACCGATACCCGCACACCGATTGCCATCACCGACCCGGAGTGGCTCGGGTTAGCCGACAATGTCGCAGTGACCGTGGCGGCCTGTGGCCGGGCTCTCGTCTGGGTACGCGGGCCCCGGGGGTCAGGCAAGTCCAGTTGGTTGCAGTACCTGCTGCCTGTGCTCGAGCGGGACTACGTCGAGATCGATCTGCGCCGGGAAGCCGAACTCATGGCCAGTGACCTTCCCGTCATACCGGTGAGCGAAGCGGATGACGATGCTGCGGGCTGTTCCCGGATCTGGCCACTCCTGGTACTCGACAACGTGTCGCCGGCTGATCTTCTGGCGTTAATGAATGCACCGGGAGCGGTGGCGTCGGAACTGCTTGCCAGCTGGTCCGGCCCCGTGTTGCTGCTGGGACCGGAAGGACCGGATGATGCGTCGGCGGTTCAGGCCCTGCAACACCGGCTGGGGCGCCGCCTTGATGCCCTGGATATGCCTCCAGCCAGTCAGGCTCAGCGGAAAGCCATCCTGACCGCCCACCAGTCCGCCATTGAAAAGCAATGGAACATTCAGTTACCACTTTCAGTTATACGGTATGTTGCGTCCAGCCGAAGCCGCTGCGTTAGCACTCCCGGTGGCATGCTCGAATGGGTCGGGCGCGCGGCGGCACGGTTGAGCCTGTTTGCGAAAAGAGGTCCGATGGAAGCGGCCGCGTTGGCCGGGCAGGCGGATACGCTGAGGCGGCTGGGGCTGGTTGCCATGGCGCGGCAGGAGCCGGTTGAGGAGTTTGAGCAGTCTCTTCATGATATTGAGCTCCGGCAGGTTGCCGCCGAAGTTGCCTGGCGGGAACGCAAGGCCGCCGGCACCCTGCGCCGGCTTTCTGTCGAGGATCTGCGCCGTGAACTGGAACAGTGGGTTGCAGCGGGCTCCGGCCCGGTTCACTATGTGCTGCATTGTGATCAGCAGCATGGAGATTCCGCGAGTGCAGGATCTGGAAATCTACATTCGTGACCTGGCACCGAAACAGGTGTCACAGTGGCTTGAGGCCAACGTTGACAACCTCGCCCTGGACGACTCCGATGTGTCCTCGGTTATCAAAGGCACCGCCTCCTGCGAGGGGGCGTCAGTGCGCATTACGTTGTACCCGGGAGCCTTTGGCAAGCGCTTCACATCCCTGGTGCTCGAAGGGGAAGATCTGCCCTGGGGCACTGATCTGGATTGCGCACGAAGTGCCTGGAGAGCAATGGACACCGAGATCCGCTGCAGCCCGGGTGACTGGCAGGAAGGTGAGCCGGTCGAGGATGAAAAATGGTGGCGGCTGGACAGCCGCGGTGAACAGAAGGTGGTCTGGAATTGAAAAAGGCAGCCGTGAAGGCTGCCTTTTTCGCTCCAGGGGCGGATCAGTCGCTCAGGATTGAGACGTTGTCGGCCTGAAGACCCTTGTCGGCTTCAACCACGTTGAAGCGAACCAGCTGGCCCTGGCGCAGGACCCGGCGGCCGCGACCACGAATCGCACGGAAGTGCACGAATACTTCGTCGCCGCTGTCACGGACGATAAAGCCGAACCCTTTCTTGACGTTGAACCACTTGACGGTGCCTTCTTCATCACCTTCCGGGGTGCTGTCATCGAAATCGTCTTCGTCCTCGTCCTCGTCCTCGTCGTTATTACGCTGGGAACGGGAAGGCGCGTGAGGGGCACTGCTCTGAGCAGTCTGCTGCCTGGCGGACAGTGTCACGGCCAGAAAGCCGGCGATGCCAAACAGGACCAGGGTAATGATGTAGGCTGCAATGCCCCGGTTGCTTCCGAGAGCTTCAATCACTTCGCCGGCAGCAATCAGGCGCAGTGGCTCGGGGGTGGCGGTCAGAATAAAGGCCAGGATCAATGGTGCGGGAATCGCGATCAGAACAGCGACAAGGATCGCTTTGGCTGGATTACGCATTGAAGGTAACTTCTCCATTTTTGTAACGCTAACGATAAAGAACCGGACATAAGGTAAACTCATATATCCGGCCGGTGAAAACCGCCAGATCCCGAAAATAAGGGTAGGCTGGCGGACAAAAGCGGCATATTACCAGATAACCCCGAGCACTGACCAAACCAATGACACAGAAAGACCTCGAAGCCCGACTCGACGAACTCGAAATGCGGATCGCCTTTCAGGACGACGTGATCACCACCCTCAGTGAGCAGGTGGCCAGGCAGGAAATGGATATCCGGGAGCTCTGGGAGGCGAAGCGGTTACTGCACAAGCAGCTGAAGGATGTGTCGCCTTCGAATATCAAGCCGGAGGATCAGGAGACGCCGCCTCCGCATTATTGACAGGCGGATGCGGAATCAGGCCAGCAGCTCCACCAGAATCTGTTCATAAATCTCTGACAACGTGTCCAGATCCTCTGCCTTCACACACTCATCCACCTTGTGAATGGTCGCATTGATGGGGCCGAGTTCCACCACCTGGGCACCGGTGGGTGCGATGAAGCGGCCGTCCGAGGTGCCGCCGGAGGTGGAGAGTTCGGTCTCGCGGCCGGTTACGGTGCGGATGGCATCCTGGCTGGCAGAGACAAGCGCGCCCTTGTCAGTCAGGAAGGGGCGGCCGCTGAGGTGCCATTGCAGGTCGTATTTCAGGTTGTGTCGGTCCAGAATTGCAACCACCCGTTCTTCCAGGCTCTCCGCCGTGTTTTCGGTGCAGTAGCGGAAGTTGAAATGCACCAGGCATTCGCCGGGAATGATGTTGCTGCCGGTTCCCGCCTCGATCCTGGTGATCTGGAAGGTGGTGGGCGGGAAGAAGTCGTTGCCGTTGTCCCAGAACTCGTTGGCCAGAGCGTCCAGCGCCGGCGCGACGGAATGCACCGGATTCTCAGCCAGGTGCGGGTAGGCAACATGGCCCTGGATACCGTGCACGGTCAGGTAGCCATGCAAAGAGCCGCGGCGGCCGTTCTTGATTACATCTCCGACTTCATGGGTACTGGACGGCTCGCCAATCAGGCACCAGTCGATCTTCTCGTTGCGGGCTTCCAGGGTTTCCACAACTTTGGCGGTACCATCCTTTGCCGGGCCTTCCTCATCGCTGGTGATCAACAGGGCAATGGAACCACGGTGATCGGGATGCGCCTTCACAAACCGCTCGCAGGCGGTGAGGAAGGCCGCCAGACTGCCTTTCATGTCGGCAGCGCCGCGGCCATAGAGATAGCCCTCCTTGATCACCGGATCGAACGGCGGATGCGCCCAATTCTTCTCCGGGCCGGTCGGGACCACGTCAGTGTGACCGGCAAAGGCCAGCACCGGGCCCTCGGAGCCCTTGCGAGCCCAAAGGTTGTCGGTATCGCCGAAACGCAGGTTCTCACCATCGAATCCCAGCGGTGCCAGCCGGGACATCATCAGCTGCTGGCAGCCGGCGTCATCCGGAGTGACCGATCGCCGGCGAATCAGATTCATGGCGAGTTCCAGGGTTGGCGATGTACTCATTGCTTGACCTTGTCTGGTGTAAGTGGGGCAGGTTCAAAGTCGGGGTCAGATGAAAGAGTTCATCTGACCCCCGGGGTGGATCAGATCCCGGGCGCGGCTTATCAGTTATTCGCGTGCAGCTCTTCGTTCAGCTCGATCGCGGTCTTGTTGGTCTTGCACTCAACTGCACCGGTCTGGCTGTTGCGGCGGAACAGGAGGTCCGGTTTGCCGGCCAGGTCGCGGGCCTTGACCACTTCCACCAGCTCGTTGTTGTCGTCCAGCAGGGCGACTTTGGTACCGGAGGTGATGTACAGGCCGGCTTCCACGGTGCAGCGGTCTCCCAGGGGGATACCAATGCCGGCGTTGGCGCCGAGCAGGCAGTTTTCACCCACGGAAATGATGATGTTGCCGCCGCCGGAGAGGGTGCCCATGGTGGAACAGCCGCCGCCAAGGTCGGAGCCCTTGCCGATCATCACGCCCGCGGAGATCCGGCCTTCGATCATGGAGGTGCCTTCGGTGCCGGCATTGAAGTTGATGAAGCCTTCGTGCATCACGGTGGTGCCTTCGCCGACATAGGCGCCGAGGCGGACGCGCGCAGTATCGGCAATACGGACGCCGCCGGGCACCACGTAGTCAGTCATCTGCGGGAACTTGTCTACGGACTTCACTTCCAGGGTGCGGCCTTCGATACGCGCCTGGAGCTGGCGGTCTGCCAGTTCGTTCAGGTCGATGGCGCCTTCGTTGGTCCACGCCAGGTTCGGCAGCAGGCCGAAGATGCCGTCCAGCTTCACACCGTGAGGCCTGACCAGGCGGTGGGAGATCAGGTGCAGCTTGAGGTACACCTCCGGGGTGCTGGAGGCAGTGTCGTCGCTGGCGAGCACAGTAGCCACGGCCGGGCGCTTACTGTTGGCTGCTTTCTCGGCCAGGGTGGCCTGGCCGGTCTGTCCAACCTGGCGCAGGGCGTTTGCCAACTGGTGCAGCTGTTCAGCGCTGGCCTCGATGGCCTGGTTGCCGCCCCGGTAATCGAGCGCGCTTTCAACCACATCGATCAGCGCCTTGTCGGGGGTCATGATCGGCTGCTGGTAGTAAACCTCCAGCCACTCGCCCTGATTGTTCTGGGTGCCGATGCCGATACCGAATGCAAAACTCATCTGGTGGTTGCTCCTGTTTTTAAATTTGAAACCTGAACATGGGCTCGCATGAAAGCGTTCATCAGACCCCGCCTTCATTAAATTCAGCCAATCCCCTTTTCAGCCCATTCGTCAGCCTTGAAACCGACAAAAACCTCGCCGTCATGCTCCACCACCGGCCGCTTAATGATGGACGGGTTTTCGAGCATGATGTCGTGGGCAGATTGGGCGCTAATGGTATCACGAACCTCGTCGGGAAGTTCGCGCCAGGTAGTACCGCGGCGGTTGAGCAGGGTCTCCCAGCCGATGGCCTGTTCCCATTCGCTGAGTTTCTCGCTGCTCAGGCCGTCTTTCTTGAAGTCGTGGAAGTCGTAGGAGATGCCCTGGTCGTCGAGCCACTTGCGCGCTCTTTTGACGGTGTCGCAGTTCTTGATGCCGTAGAGTGTCATGTTGGATCCGGTTCCTGGTGAAAATGGGGTCAGAAGAAGGCGTTAGCCCCCTGAGCTTCAGCGATTCGCTTTCACAAACTCAACAATCCGCCTCGCCGCCTCAACGCATTCCTCCAGCGGCGCCACCAGAGCCATGCGCACCCGGTTTTCGCCGGGGTTGTAGCCGTCTACGGTGCGGGAGAGGTAGCGGCCGGGAAGGACGTGGACGTTCTGCCGGGCGGAGAGTTCCCGGGCGAAGGTTTCGTCATCCATCGGGGTTTCCGGCCAGAGGTAGAAGCCGGCGTCGGGGAAGTCGATATTCATCACTTCCCGCAGGATGGGCACGACCACCTCAAACTTGGCCCGGTAAGCTGCGCGGTTTTCGCGCACGTGGTCTTCATCGTTCCAGGCGGCGATGCTGGCCAACTGGTTGTGGATGGGCATGGCGCAGCCGTGGTAGGTGCGGTATTTCAGGTAGTCCCTGAGTACGTCCGCATCCCCGGCTACGAAACCGGAGCGCAGGCCCGGCAGGTTGCTGCGCTTGGACAGGCTATGGAACACAATGCAGCGTTTGAAGTCATCCCTTCCCAGCGCCGCGCAGGTCTGCAGCAGGCCTTCGGGTGGCTTGCTTTCATCCGGGTAGAGTTCCGAGTAGCACTCGTCCGAGGCGATGAGGAAGTCGTGCCGGTCGGCAAGTTCAATCACTTTGGCCAAAGTGTCCCGGGGAATCACGGCACCGCTGGGGTTGCCGGGGGAGCACAGGAACAGCAGCTGGCAGTCTTCCCAGACGCTCTCCGGTACCGCGTCAAAATCCGGAATAAACCCGTTTTCCCCATCGCAGGGCAGATACACCGGATCCGCCCCGGCGAGGAAGGCCGCACCTTCATAGATCTGGTAGAACGGATTCGGGCTCAGCACCTTGGCTGGCTTACGGGTATCGATAACGGCCTGGACCAGGGCAAAGATCGCCTCACGGGTGCCGTTCACCGGCACCACGTTGGCCGCCGGATCCAGAGAGCCCGCGGAGAGCTTGAAGCGCCGGGTCGCCCAGTCGGCGATAGCCTGCCTCAGTCCGTCCGTCCCTCTGGTGGTGGGGTAGTTCGCCAGCTTGTCCAGGTTGTCGGAGATCACCTGTTTCACGAATTCCGGGGAAGGGTGTTTGGGCTCACCAATCCCCAGGGAAATTGGCGCCAGATGTTCGGGTACGCTGATGCCGGCCTTCAGCCTGGCCAGCTTTTCAAAAGGATAGGGGTGTAATCGGTCAAGATTCCGGTTCATTGAATATCGTCCAGCATTTTACAGAGGGCATCCTGAAGGGCCTGGCATTTCGTGGGATCGCTGAGCGGGCCGCCGTGTTCGTCGGTCACAAAGAACACGTCTTCAACCCGTTCGCCCAGGGTGGCGATCTTGGCATTGGTGAGACGGATCCTGTATTCCAGCAACACCTGGCCAATGCGGGCCAGCAGGCCCGGGCGGTCGGGGGTGATCACTTCCATCACCGTGCGCTGGTTGACGGTGTCATTGGAGAAGGTCACCTCGGTGGGGAAGGCGAAGTGCTTCAGCTGCCGCGGCGTGCGCCGATGGATGATGTCCGGGTAGTCCTCGGGATCGTCCAGTTCCTCGATCAGGCGCTTGCGCACCCGCTCCTTACGGGCCGGGTCCACGCCCAGGGGCTGGCCCTGCTCGTCCAGCACCACGTAGGAACTGATCGAGAACGGCCCTTCGCCGGAACTGATGCGGGCGTCCACGATGTTGAGGTTCAGTTGTTCCAGTACCGCCGTCGTCGCAGCAAACAGCGCCACCCGGTCTTTCATATAGATGATGATCTGGGAATAGCCTTCGGTGGGTCCGCCCCGGGTGTCCCGGATCAGGACCAGCGGGTCGGGGTTATCCCCGTGGCGGATGATGGCCGCAGTCTGCCAGGCAATATCCACCGTGGAATCCTGCAGGAAGTAGTCTTCATCCACCGTATCCCAGACACGGTCGATCTGCTCGTCCGTCATGTTCTGGGCGTGCAGGATTTCCCGGGCTTCAGACTGGGTGGCGCGCACCCAGTCCTGGCGGTCCACTGGCGTTTCCGTGCCCCGGCGCAGGGCCCGTTTGGTTTCGATATACAGCTGCCTGAGCAGAGAAGCCCGCCAGGTATTCCACAGTTTCGGGTTGGTGGCACTGATGTCGCACACCGTCATTATGTACAGGTAATCCAGGTGCGTCTGGCTGGGCACGGCCTTGGCGAAGGCATGGATGATCTGCGGGTCGGAGATGTCCTTGCGCTGGGCGGTCATGGACATCAGCAGATGGTTCTCCACCAGCCAGGACACCAGCTGAGTGTCACGCTCGCTCAGATGATGCCGTTGGCAGAACGCCTCCGCATCCACCGCGCCCAGTTCGGAATGGTCGCCGCCCCGGCCCTTGGCGATGTCGTGGTAAAGACCGGCAATATACAGGGTCTCAAGCTTTGGCAGGTGGTGGATCAGCCGGGAGGCCAGGGGGTATTCCGACCGGGCCTCGGCCCGGTTCAGTCGCGCCATGTTGCGGATGACGCGCATGGTGTGGGCATCGACGGTATAGATATGGAACAGGTCGTGCTGCATCTGGCCGATGATCTGGCCGAACTCCGGCAGGTAGCGCCCCAGCACGTTGTACTTCTTCATCGCGCCCAGGGTCTGGTCCAGGTCGTGCGGGGTGCGCAGCAGTTCCATGAACAGGGTGGTCACCGCCAGGTCCGAGCGGAAGGCATCGTCGATCAGGTGCCGGTGCGCCCGCAGGGAGCGGATGGTGGTCGCCCGGATGCCCTTGATCTCCGGATGCTGGGCCATCAGCACAAAGATCTCCATGATCGCATAGGGAGCGTAGGCAAAAACCTGGTTGTTCACCGCTTCTATATAGCGGTTGCGAATCTGGAAGCGCTTGTTCAACGGCTGGATATCGCCTTCGTCACCGGCGCCGAGAATGGCCTCATCATAGTACTGGAGGATCACGTCGGTGAGCTCGACCAGGGCCAGCACGGTGCGGTAATAGGACTGCATCATCAGCTCGACCCCCAGGCGCTCGTCTTCGTCCCGGTAACCGAGCATCTCGGCCAGGGCACGCTGGTGATCGAACAGCAGCCGGTTCTCGTTCCGGTCGGCCAGCAGCTGCAGGCCGTAGCGGAGCTGCCAGAGCAAAGTTTCGCCCTGGTACAGGATCCGGTGTTCCTCTTCGGTCAGGATGCTGAAGCGGGTCAGGTCGGCAATATTCTGCAGGCCGAAGTGCCGCTTGGTGATCCAGCCGATGGTCTGGATATCTCGCAGCGCACCGGGTGAGCCCTTCACGTTGGGCTCAAGATTGTATTCGGTGTCACCGTATTTCTTGTGGCGTTCCTGCTGTTCCTGACGCTTGGCAAGGAAGTAGTCGCGATCGGTGCTGACGTCATCCGAGTAGACCCGTTCACTCAGATACTGCCGCAGGCTGTCCGGGCCGGCGATGGTCCGGGTTTCCAGCAGGTTGGTGAGGATGGTGATATCCTTCCGGGCGGCGGCCACGCTCTCTTCGATGCTGCGAACGCTGTGGCCGATGTCCAGTTTCAGGTCCCAGAGCAGGGTCACGAAGGCCCCGAGGTCATCCTGCCATTCTTCCCGGACCCCGTCCCGGGTCAGGATCAGCAGGTCGATGTCGGAATGGGGGTGCAGCTCACCTCGCCCGTAGCCGCCGACGGCAACGAGCGCGATATCTTCGGAGCTTGCGAAGGGATAACGATTCCAGATCAGCCTCAGAACCGTATCGACCGTGTCCGATCTGGAATGGACGAGGGCACGGACATCTCCACCCTGGCGAAATGCCGTGGCATCAGCGGTGTATCTTTCCTTTAACAGTTCCCTCGCCGCCGCAACCGGAGACGGGTCATTGCTGATGCGGTGTTCCAGGTCGTTTGGGTCCACTTAGAAGGACTCTTCCGATCGTTTGGTCAGAATTTCGTGGCCGTCGGCGGTCACAAGGATGGTGTGTTCCCACTGGGCTGACAGCTTGTGGTCCTTGGTGACCACGGTCCAGCCGTCCGGCAGCAGCTTGGTCTGGTACTTGCCCTGGTTGATCATCGGCTCGATGGTGAAAGTCATGCCTTCTTTCAGTTCCAGGCCGGTACCCGGCTTGCCGTAGTGCATCACCTGGGGCTCCTCATGGAACACCTTGCCGATACCGTGGCCACAGTAGTCCCGGACCACCGAATAATGATGCTTCTCCGCATGGCGCTGGATCACGTGGCCGATATCCCCGAGGCGGGCCCCCGGCTTCACCAGCTCGATACCTTTATACAGACATTCCTGTGTGATCCTGATCAGGCGTTCGGTACCTGGCCTGGGCTTGCCCACGATCCACATCTTGCTGGTGTCGCCATGGTATTCATCCTTGATCACGGTGACGTCAATGTTGAGGATGTCACCGTCTTTCAGCACTTTCTTTTCGGACGGAATGCCGTGACAGATCACATGGTTGACCGACGTGCAGATGGACTTCGGAAACCCCTTATAATTGAGAGGCGCGGGAATGGCTTTCTGAACGTTCACGATATGGTCGTGGCAAAGGCGATCGAGCTCCTCGGTGGAAACGCCGGGCTTGATATGTTCGTCGATCATTTCCAGAACTTCTGCCGCCAGACGGCCGGCTACGCGCATTTTCTCTATTTCTTCCGGAGTCTTTATTGATACCTGCATCGGGCTTCCTGTTGATTTGAACCAAACATCCATTTTAAGGGCGCGGGAAGCTACGTACAAGGAAGCTTCCCGGCAAAATTAATGGCGTTGCCCGGGCGATTCATGGTATAAACGCGCCCGCCGGAAACGAATCCGGCAAATTCACACACGTGTCGGCACGTTGTCCCAGGGTGCTATCTTCTGTTGTTTTATACGGGAGTTGGTTGGGTCAATCGGACGCGTGGAGGACTAACCCGAAGCTAAAAGGTAAATATCATGGCTCAGGTAAACATGCGTGACCTGCTCAAGGCAGGTGCTCACTTCGGTCACCAGACCCGTTACTGGAACCCGAAAATGTCCAAGTACATCTTCGGTGCCCGCAACAAGATTCATATCATCAACCTCGAGCAGACCGTTCCTGCCATGGAAGACGCGCTGAAGTTCGTTCAGCAGCTGGCAGAGAACAAGAACAAGATCCTGTTCGTCGGTACCAAGCGTTCTGCCGCCAAGATCATCAAGGAAGAGGCGCAGCGTGCCGGTCAGCCGTACGTAAACCACCGCTGGTTGGGTGGTATGCTGACCAACTACAAGACCATCCGTCAGTCCATCCGTCGCTATCGTGATCTGGAAACCCAGAGCCAGGACGGTACTTTCGACAAGCTGACCAAGAAAGAAGCCCTGGACCGTACCCGTGAAATGGACCGCCTGGAGCGTTCCATCGGTGGTATCAAGGATATGGGTGGCCTGCCGGACGCACTGTTCGTGATCGACGTGGACCACGAGCGTATCGCCATCAAGGAAGCCAACAAGCTGGGCATCCCTGTTATCGGCGTGGTTGATACCAACAGCGATCCGGACGGCGTTGATTACGTGATCCCGGGTAACGATGACGCCATCCGCGCCATCCAGATCTACGTGAAGGCTGTTGCCGACACCTGCCTCGAAGCAGCCCAGTCTGCCGGCGCAGGCGCTGACGAATTCATAGAAGTCAGCGAGAATGCGGAAGGCGCCGCACCGGCCGCCGGGTGACGCGTAAGTTTCACGTTTGAGATGTAAGGTATGCCCGCCTGTTTATCCGGGCATACCTCCCCACCGAATTCGGACTATTTAAGAGGATTGAACATGGCTGCAATTACCGCTGCAATGGTCAAAGAGCTTCGCGAGCGCACCGGTCTTGGCATGATGGAGTGCAAGAAGGCACTGGTTGAGGCTGACGGCAGTGTTGAAGCTGCAATCGAAGAGCTGCGCAAGTCTTCCGGCCTGAAGGCCGCCAAGAAAGCCGGCCGTACCGCTGCTGAAGGTGTTTCCCTGGTCAAGATCTCCGACGACAACACCGTTGCTTACATCCTGGAAGTGAACTCCGAGACCGATTTCGTTGCTCGTGATGACAACTTCATGGCGTTCGCCAACGAGGTTCTGGACGTTGCCTTCGAGAAAGGCGAGACCGACGTGGCCAAACTGATGGAAGGCGACCTGGAAGCCAGGCGTGAGGCGCTGGTTCAGAAGATCGGCGAGAACATCACTGTTCGTCGCATCGTGAAGGTTGAAGGCCCGGTTGTTGGCGGCTACGTTCACAGCAACAACAAGATCGCATCCGTAGTGGCCCTGACTGCCGGTGATCCGGAAGTGGCCCGCGACGTTGCCATGCACGTTGCCGCTGTTAACCCGCGTGTAGGCAAGCCGGAAGACATGCCGGAAGAAGAGCTGGAAAAAGAGAAGGAAATCATCAGGGCCCAGCCGGATATGGAAGGCAAGCCCGCTGAAATCGTCGAGAAGATGATGGGCGGCCGCATCAAGAAGTTTCTCAAGGAAAACAGCCTGGTTGAGCAGCCGTTCGTCAAGAACCCCGACCAGACTGTGGGCGAACTGATCAAGTCCGCCGGCGCCGAGCTGGTTGGCTTTGTTCGCCTGGAAGTAGGTGAGGGCATCGAGAAGGAAGAAGTCGACTTTGCTGCCGAGGTTGCTGCCGCAGCCGGTACTGGCAAGGCCTGATCCTTCCTGACGGTGCCGGGGCTGGCCTCCGGCATCAACCTGAGTCTGCCACGTTGGCTGGGGATACCCGGCCCTCGTGGCGGGCTTGTATCTGAGATACCCCTTTTTACGAGGAGTATGTCAGATACAAGCCTGAAACCGTTTACGCGGATAGCCATCAGACGAAAAGGGGATCACCATGCCGACATCTTCGAAAAACCAGCCCAGATACAAGCGTGTTCTGCTCAAGCTCAGTGGCGAAGCCCTGATGGGCGATCACGATTTCGGTATTGACCCCAAAGTCCTTGATCGCATGGCCCTGGAAATCGGTGCCCTCATCGGCATCGGCGTCCAGGTCGGCCTGGTGATCGGCGGCGGTAACCTGTTCCGCGGCGCAGCCCTGAACGCGGCCGGCCTTGACCGGGTCACCGGCGACCACATGGGCATGCTGGCCACTGTGATGAACGGCCTGGCCATGCGGGACGCCCTGGAGCGTTCCAACATCCGCACCCGTGTCATGTCGGCCATCCCCATGAGTGGTATCGTGGAGCATTATGATCGCCGCCGCGCGGTGCGTGATCTGAAAGAAGGCGATGTGGTGATCTTCAGCGCCGGTACCGGCAACCCGTTTTTTACCACCGATTCGGCCGCCTGCCTGCGCGGAATCGAGATCGAGGCGGATGCGGTCCTGAAGGCAACCAAGGTGGACGGCGTTTACTCGGCGGACCCGAATCTGGATCCGACCGCTGTAAAATATGACCACCTCACCTATGATGAGGTGCTGGACAAGAAACTGGGCGTGATGGACCTGACGGCCATCTGCCTGGCGCGGGATCACGGTATGCCGCTGCGGGTGTTCGACATGAACCGCCCGGGCGTGCTGACACGCATCGTGACCGGCAAAAAAGAAGGTACACTGATCGAATAACATGGTAAGCCGGTCCGCCAGAAAGGGTCGGCTCGCGGAAAGACCTGACGAATCGAGGATGCTGAAGTGATTGACGACATCAAAGCAGAAGCCGGGAAGAAAATGAAAAAGAGCCTCGAGGCTCTGCACTCGGCGTTCAACAAGATCCGGACTGGCCGCGCCCACCCGGCAATCCTGGACAGCGTGATGGTTAACTACTACGGCCAGGAAACGCCGCTCAAGCAGGTGGCCAGCGTCAATGTGGAAGACAACCGCACTCTGACTGTCTCCCCCTGGGAGAAGAACCTGGTGCCAGCCATCGAAAAGGCGATCATGACTTCCGATCTGGGCCTGAACCCGGCCACCAGCGGCGACGTGATCCGCGTGCCCATGCCCATGCTCACCGAGGAAACCCGTCGGGAGATGGTCAAGCAGGCCAAGGCTGACGCGGAGCACGGGCGGGTCTCCATCCGCAATGCCCGTCGCGACGCCAACAACATGATCAAGGAACTGCTGAAGGAAAAGGAAATCACTGAAGACGATGGGCGCCGTGGTGAGGACGAGATCCAGAAGCTGACGGACAAGTACATCGCCGAAGTCGAGAAGATGCTCAAGAGCAAAGAAGAAGACCTGATGGCGGTCTGATTCCGTCGCGGTTCTCAAAAAGCAGCACAGACGGTCCGGAGAGGTGCTCCGGACCGCGCAGGGGATTTCATGACGGGACGTATAACCGCGGAAATTCCGGTGTCGGCGGGCAGCCGGCCCCGGCATGTGGCCATTATCATGGACGGTAATAACCGGTGGGCGAAAGCCCGTCGGCTGACTGGAGTGGCGGGCCACAAGGCCGGCGTGAGTGCAGTCAGGGCTGTGGTCGAGACTTGCGCCCGCGAGGGTGTCGAGGTACTGACGCTGTTCGCCTTCTCCAGCGAGAACTGGCGCCGGCCGAAAGACGAGGTCTCCGCGCTGATGCGGTTGTTCCTCATCGCCCTGGAGCGGGAAGTCCGGAAACTACACCGGAACAACATCCGGCTGCGGATCATCGGCGATCGCTCCGCCTTCAGTCCGGTGCTCCGGGAGCACATGGACAAGGCCGAGGAACTGACCCGCAACAACACCCAAATGACCCTGGTCATTGCCGCTAACTATGGCGGGCACTGGGACATCACCCAGGCGACCCGTCAGGTGGTCGAAAAGGTCCGCACCGGCGAACTGGAACCCTCAGACATCACCGATGACCTGATTCAGCAGCATCTGTGCATAGGCGACCTGCCCATGCCGGACCTCCTGATCCGTACCGCCGGTGAGCAGCGGATCAGCAATTTTCTGCTCTGGCATCTTGCCTACACCGAATTCTACTTCTCCCCGGTCTTCTGGCCTGACTTCAGGCAGGAAGAAATGGAGAAGGCACTGGAGGCCTATGCCGGACGGCAGCGCCGATTTGGTCAGACCGACGACCAGGTCGCGGCCAAGGCCGCACAACAATAATGATGCATAAGCGATTCCGACCGTGCTCAAGACCCGAATTATTACAGCCCTGATCCTGGCTCCCATCGCCATTGGCGGTATCTTCTTTCTTCCTCCCCTGGGGTTCTCACTGTTCACCGGCGCCGTGGTTACCATCGGTGCCTGGGAATGGGCCAATATGTCCGGTATTGAAGGGCAGTGTGGTCGCGTGGCCTATGCCGCGGTAACGGCAGCCATTCTCTACGGCCTGCTGAACGTGCCGGCCGTGCTCGTGCTGTGGCTGGCCCTGGCCTGGTGGTTCATCTGTTTCCTGCTGGTTCGCAGCTATCCCCGGGGGGCGGCCCGCTGGGGCAGTCTCCCCATGCGTACGCTGATGGGCCTGTTCGTTCTGGTGCCGGCCTGGGTCGGGCTGAATCACCTGCGCACCGGCGGTTTCCAGTTCGGGGATGTCACCAACAATCTCTGGGTCATCCTCTATGTGTTCTGTGTGGTCTGGGTGGCGGACATCGGCGCGTATTTCACCGGCCGAGCCTTCGGCAAGGCCAGGCTGGCACCCCGGGTCAGTCCGGGCAAGTCCTGGGAGGGTGTCTGGGGGGGGCTGACCGCGGTCGCGGTCCTCGCCGTGATCGTCGGCAGCCTGGCCTCAGCCAGCGTCACCGAAACCCTGTTGCTGGTGGTTGCCAGCCTGTTCACCGGGCTGGTGTCCGTGCTCGGCGATCTGCTTGAGAGCATGCTGAAGCGTTTCCGTGGCATCAAGGACAGCAGCCAGCTACTCCCGGGCCACGGTGGCATCATGGACCGGATCGATAGCCTGACCGCAGCCATTCCCGTCTTCGCACTGATCATCACCCAGCTTGGCTGGCTGACCACCGGGCACTGGTAACCATGGCACAACGTACCGTCACCCTTCTCGGAGCCACCGGCTCCATCGGACTGAGTACCCTGGATGTCATCCGGCGCCACCCGGAGCGGTTCTCCGTCTACGCGCTGACAGCCAGCACCCGGGCCCAAGAATTGGCGGTTCTGTGCCGGGAGTTCCGGCCGGCGGTGGCGGTCATGGCCAGCACCGGGGCCGCAGAAACGCTGAAAGGATTGCTTGCCGACCTGCCGGAAATTCGCGTGATGGCCGGTGACGAAGGGTTGTGTGAAGTAGCTGCCGCACCCGAAGCAGACACCGTGATGGCGGCCATCGTCGGTGCAGCCGGCCTGCCACCGACCCTTGCCGCAGTTCGTGCCGGCAAGCGGGTGCTGTTGGCCAACAAGGAAGCCCTGGTGATGTCCGGCCGGCTGTTCATGGACGCGGTGGCCGAATCCGGCGCGGAACTGCTACCCATCGATTCCGAGCATAACGCCATCTTCCAGTGCATGCCGGCAGACAAGGTCCGGGATCCCCGGGGCGCCGGCATCACCCGGATCCTGCTTACTGCGTCCGGTGGCCCGTTCAGGACCCATACCGTGAAGCAGTTGCGCTGTGTCTCCCCGGCCGAGGCCTGCGCCCACCCCAACTGGTCCATGGGCCAGAAGATCTCGGTGGATTCGGCAACCCTGATGAACAAGGGCCTGGAACTGATCGAGGCCTGCTGGCTGTTCAACACCACGCCGGCGAATATCGAGGTGCACGTGCACCCGGAGAGCATCATCCATTCCATGGTCGAGTATGCGGATGGTTCGGTGCTGGCCCAGCTTGGCAGTCCCGACATGCGCACGCCCATCGCCAACGGCCTGGCCTGGCCCGAGCGGATCGATGCCGGTGTCGCGCCCCTGGATCTGTTCGCCATCGGCCGCTTCCATTTCGAACGGCCGGATCTGGTGCGTTTCCCGTGCCTGCGTCTGGCCGCGGAAGCCTTTTTGGCCGGCGGCACCGCGCCGGCCGCGCTGAATGCTGCCAACGAGATCGCCGTGGCGGCCTTTCTGGAAGGAACGCTGTGTTTTGCCGATATCCCCGTTATTATAGAGCGGACACTGGCGGCCACCGAAGTGGTGCCGGCCGACAGCTTTGAGACCATCTTCCTCAAGGACGCCGAGGCCCGTCGGCACGCCAGGGAACAGATCGGTCTGCAGACTGTCTGAAATCGCCAGCGGTTTTGCTGCCTGGCCTCAAACACGAACCGGGAACGCTATGCAGATCATTGAAACCATTCTGGCCCTGGCGCTGACCCTGGGCATTCTTGTCACCCTGCACGAATACGGCCACTTCTGGGTTGCCAGGCGTTGTGGGGTGAAGGTTCTGCGATTCTCCCTGGGCTTCGGCAAACCCATGTTCTCCTGGTATGACCGCCACGGCACCGAGTTTGCCGTTGCCGCCATTCCCCTGGGCGGTTACGTGAAGATGCTCGACCAACGCGAAGGCCCGGTCCCGGAGGAGCTCAAGGATCAGGAATTCATGTCCAAGTCCCCGGCGAAGCGGATCGCCATTGCCTCCGCCGGGCCCATTGCCAACTTCCTCTTTGCCATTTTTGCCTACTGGGTGATCAGTGTGATGGGTGTGACTGCCGTCGCCCCCATCGTCGGTGAAGTAGCCCAGGGCAGCGTTGCCGAAAGGATGGGCCTGCAGGAAGGTATGGAAATCCACGCGGTGGACGGCCACCGGGTAACCTCCTGGCGTGATATCAGCATGCGCCTGTTAGAACGGACGGGTGAGCAGGGTGAGGTGACGCTCGAAGTTTCGGATGACGGCGCCCGCGGAACCGTCAGTGGTGAACTGGGTGGCTGGTCGCTCAGCGACGATGCTCCGGACCCCATCGGTGAATTCGGTATTACTCCCTGGCGCCCGGAGATCCCCGCCGTATTGGGCGAGGTTGCTGAAGGCGGCCCCGGTGATATCGCGGGGCTTCAGGCCGGAGACAAGGTGCTGAGCGTCGATGGTGAGCCGGTACCGGATTGGCAGACGTTCGTGGAGCACGTGCGCAACGCGCCCGAGCAAACACTGCGAATTACCGTGCTGCGGGAGGGTGCCGAGCGGACTTTTGACGTCACGCCCGCCGAGCGCACACTGGAGAGCGGGGAAGTCATCGGTTTTGTCGGCGTGGGTGTGCATCAGGTGTCCTGGCCGGATGAGGTGCTCCGGGAGATCAGCTATGGCCCCCTGGCGGCGATACCCCAGGCTATCGGCGAAACCTGGTCCGATACCCGGTTGACCCTGGTTGCGATCAAGAAAATGGTGACCGGGCTCCTGTCACCCACCAATCTCAGTGGTCCAATCACCATTGCCCGGGTCGCCGAGGCGAGTGTGAGCTCCGGTTTCGAGGATTTTCTCCGGTTCCTGGCCTACCTGAGTGTCAGCCTCGGTGTGCTGAACCTGCTGCCGATACCGGTTCTGGATGGCGGCCACATCGTGTATTACACCATCGAGGCCATCCGCCGGAAACCGGTTTCCGAGCATGTGCAGGCCGTCGGATTACGAATTGGTATGGCAGTGATCCTGACTTTAATGGTGTTTGCTCTTTACAACGACCTGATGCGGTTGTGAGAATTGCGGGCTCCTTACGCGCATTAACCAGGCGAAATATTTGAATGAGACGTTCTCTTCTAGGTGTAGCCGTTGGCCTCGCTGTGGCCTCTATGGGCATGAAACCAGCGCTGGCGGATCAATTTACGGTAGCGGATATCGAAGTCGAAGGCCTCCAACGGGTCTCCGCGGGTACCGTTTTTGCCGCCTTTCCGGTGAACATTGGCGAGCAGTTGGATGAGGCGGAGCTTGCCAGCGCCATCAAATCCCTGTTCGGTACCGGATTGTTCACTGATATCGAGGCCAGTCGTGACGCCGGTGTCCTCATTATCACCGTGCGTGAGCGCCCCTCCATCAGCTCTATCGAGATCGAGGGCAACAAGAACATCGAAACCGACATGCTGATGGATGCCCTGGCCGGTGCCGGCCTGCAGGAAGGGCAGGTCTTTCGCCGTGCCACCCTTGAACGCCTGGAACTCGAGATCCTGCGCTCATACATCGCCCAGGGCCGCTATAACGCCCGGGTGAAAGCGACCGCCGAGGAACTGCCCCGCAACCGGGTCGCCATCAGTCTGGACATCAACGAAGGCACCGTCGCGGCCATCCACCATATCAACCTTGTGGGTAACAATGATTTCAGCGAAGAAGAGCTGCTGGGCCTGTTCGAGCTGGAAACCACCAGCTGGTGGAACTCTATCACCAACTCCGACAAATACGCCCGCGAGCGTCTCAGCGGGGATCTGGAAAGCCTGCGCTCGTTCTATCTGGATCGTGGCTATCTCGATTTCACCGTCGAATCCAGCCAGGTGTCCATCTCCCCGGACAAGCAGAAAGTCTTTATCGCCATCGCCATCAATGAAGGCCCCCGGTATACCATCTCCGAGATCAACCTGAGAGGGGATCTGATTGTCGGCGAAGAGGAGCTGCGCAAGCTGATCCCGGTAAAAGAAGGCGATGTCTTCTCCCGGGCCCGTATGACCGCCATTTCCGAAGCGCTCTCCTTCCGTCTGGGCAAGGAAGGCTATGCCTTTGCCAACGTGAACGCGGTGCCCGAGCCCGGGGAGGACAACACCGCCTCTGTGACTTTCTATGTCGAGCCGGGCAAGCGGGCCTACGTGCGCCGCATCAACTTTGACGGCAATGTCTCCACCCGGGACGACGTCCTGCGCCAGGAAATGACCCAGATGGAGAGCGCGGTGGCGTCCTCGGACCGGATCGAGTTTTCGAAGACCAAGCTCGAGCGTCTCGGTTTCTTCAGGACGGTGGATGTGGAAACGGTTCCGGTGCCGGGTACCGATGATCTGGTTGACGTGAACTACGCTGTCGAAGAACAGCCCACCGGCAGTCTCTCCGCGTCCGTCGGTTTCTCCCAGGATTCCGGTATCATCCTCGGCGCCAATGTGTCCGAGAATAACTTCTTCGGTACCGGTAAACGGGTTTCCTTTGGGGTCAATGTCAGTGATTCGGTCAAGAGTGCGAATATCTCCTACCTGGACCCGTACTACACCGTGGATGGGGTGAGCCGTGGTTTCAGCCTTTTCGCGCGGGAGACCGACTACGAGGAAGAGGATGTCTCCTCTTACCTGCTGGACGAGTACGGCGGCCGGCTGACCTTTGGCTATCCGACCGACCAGATTACCCGCCTGAACTTCGGTCTGGGTTATACCCGGTCCAACATCAAGGAAGGGTTGTTCACCTCCGAGGAAGTCCGGGACTTCATCGCCGAGGAAGGGGATTCCTTCGACAACTACTTCCTGTTCGGCAGCTGGCGCCGGAGCACTCTGAACCGGGGCGTGCTGCCCACCGATGGTTACAGCCACTCGCTTTCTCTCGATGTGGCGGTGCCGGGCAGTGACCTGACCTTCTACAAGGCTACCCACAAGACCGACTTCTACTTCCCGATCGACAATGATAATCGCTGGGTATTCCGGGCCCGTTCGGAGATCGGGTATGGTGACGGGTACGGCGATCGCTCCCAGATGCCTTTTTACGAGCATTTCTACTCTGGCGGCTACGGCTCGGTCCGGGGCTACCAGTCCAACTCCCTGGGCCTGCGGGCAACCAACAGCGAGTTCGACCGGTCCGAACCGGATCCGTTTGGCGGCAACCTGCTGACCGAGGGTAGTCTGGAACTGATCACGCCAACCCCGTTCGCGGGTGATACCCGCTCCATGCGGGCCTCGGTGTTCCTGGATGCCGGCCAGGTGTTCGACACCGAGCGTGGCTTCGATCCGGAACTGGGTGAAGTGCGTTTGTCAGCGGGTGTCGGCTTCCAGTGGATCACGGCGGTTGGTCCGCTGGCCTTCAGTCTTGCCCAGCCGCTGAACGACAAGGAGGGGGACGACACCCAGGTGTTCCAGTTCTCCCTCGGCCAGACCTTTTGATGGCCACGGATAACAACAGTAAAGGATGAAACACAGGAGAAACACCATGTCCCGAATTATTACCCTGCTAGCAACTGCCCTGATGGCCGTCAGCCTGCCTGCGTTTGCCGAGACCCGCATTGGCGTGGTCGATCTTCGCCAGGCGTTGTTTTCCTCGGACGAAGCCAAGGCCTTCAGTGAAACCTTGCAAAAAGACTTCGCCGGCGAGGAAACCAGGGTCAGGGAAGTCCAGGAAGCCGCACGCAAGCTGCAGGAACGCCTGCAAAAAGATGGCGCCATGATGAATGAGGCCGAGCGCAACGAGCTGACCGGCCAGTTCCAGCAGAAGGTGCAGGAATTCAACATGCTCAAGCAGCGCCTTGACTCTTCCGTGGCGCAGCGCAAGCAGCAGTTTCTCGAGAACGCCCGCCCGGAAGTGGACGCGGCGGTCAAGGAGCTTCTGGAAGAGAACAATCTGGATCTGATCCTGCCCAGCGACGCGGTGGTCTATGTGAAGCCGGAAATGAACCTCACGTCCCAGCTGCTGCAAAAGCTGAACCGTTAACCGACAGGGGCGCCTCGGCCCCGGATCAAGCTCTGGAGTATGACATGACAGAAAAGTCCTACCGGCTTGGTGATATCGCCAAGGCATTGGGGGCAGATCTGAAGGGAGACCCCGAGGTGCAGATCACCGGGCTGGCGACCCTCTCGGCCGCCGGTCCCGGACAGATCAGTTTTCTCGCCAACCCGGCTTACGGCAAGTACCTGGCGGATACCCGAGCTTCCGCGGTGATCCTCTCACCGGCCGCCGCCCAGGATTCTCCGACTAATGTCCTGCTGCTGGACAACCCCTATCTGGGCTATGCTCGCCTCAGTCACTGGTTTGATCCCGCGCCGGTACCGGCACCCGGCGTGCACGGCAGCGCGGTGGTTGATGCTTCTGCCCGAATTGCCGATAGCGCCAGTATCGGCCCTAACGCCGTGATCGAGGCGGAGGCCGAGATTGGCGAGAACGTGATCATTGGCGCCGGGAGCATCATCGGTGCCCGCTGCCGGATCGGACGTGACACCGTGATCAGGCCCGGGGTTACCCTGGCCCACGATGTGGTTGTAGGGCAGCGTTGCCATATTCTCAGCGGTGCAGTGATCGGCTCCGATGGCTTCGGCTTTGCCAATGAAAAAGGCGTCTGGCACCGCATTGCCCAGCTTGGCAGTGTCGTACTCGGGGACGACGTAGAGGTGGGCGCCAACACCACCATCGACCGCGGTGCCCTGGATGATACCGTTATCGGCAATGGCGTAAAACTCGATAACCTCATCCAGATTGCCCACAACGTCCACATTGGTGAACACAGCGCCATGGCGGCCATGGTCGGGATTTCAGGAAGCACCCGGATCGGCCGTCATTGTGTGTTCGGTGGCGCCTCTGGTGTGGCGGGCCATCTCGAAATCGCCGACCAGGTGCACCTTACGGGCATGACCCTGGTCACCGGAGACATCCGCAAACCGGGGGTTTATTCCTCGGGCACCAGCGCGGATACCAACCGGCAATGGCGCAAGAACGCCGTGCGCTTCCGCCAGCTCGATATACTCGCACGGCGGGTCAAAGAACTGGAAAAGAAATTAGAGGGCTGAGGCCGACCAACATGATGCAAATCAATGAGATTCTTGAATACCTGCCACATCGGTACCCGTTCTTGCTGGTGGACCGGGTAACCGAGATTGAGAAGGGAGCCTCAATCAAGGGTTACAAGAACATTTCCTTTAATGAGCCCTTCTTTCAGGGCCATTTCCCCAATAATCCGATCATGCCCGGCGTGCTCATCATCGAAGCGATGGCACAATTGTCAGGCCTTCTCGGTTTTGTGACCGTGGGCCGGAAACCCGCTGAGGGGGTGGTACAATACCTCGCCGGGTCGAGCAAGGCCCGCTTCAAGCGTCCCGTACTGCCGGGTGACCGTCTCGATATGGAAGCGGAATTCATCTTCGGCAAGCGTGGTATCTACAAATTCGAATGCCGGGCACTGGTCGACGGAGAAATCGTCTGCACGGCAGAAATCCTGACCGCTGAGAGAGAAGTTTGATGGCGACAAATGACTGGTCGGGTGTCCATCCTCAAGCGATTGTAGACCCATCAGCCAAGCTGGCAGACAACGTGACCGTGGGCCCGTGGAGTTACATCGGCCCTGACGTGGAAATCGGTGAAGGCACCGAAATCCTGTCCCACGTGGTAATCAAGGGGCCGACGTTTATCGGCCGCAATAACCGGATTTTCCAGTTCTGCAGTGTCGGCGAAGCGTGCCAGGACAAGAAATACGCCGGTGAGCCCACCACTCTGGTGATCGGAGACAACAATGTCATCCGCGAGAACTGCACCATTCACCGGGGCACTGTCCAGGATCGCGGCGAGACCTGCATCGGCAACGACAACCTGCTGATGGCTTACGTGCATGTGGCGCACGACTGCATCCTGGGTGACAACACCATCCTGGCCAACTGCGCGACCCTGGCCGGCCACGTTTCGGTGGGTGACTTCGCCATTCTTGGCGGCGGTACCATGGTGCACCAGTTCTGCAACATCGGCCCCCACAGCATGGCCGCCGGTGGCAGTATCGTGTTGAAGGATATTCCCGCATATGTCATGGCGAGCGGCCAGTCTGCCGAGCCCCACGGCCTGAATGCGGAAGGTCTCAAGCGCCGGGGCTTCAGCAAAGACGTGTTGCTCATACTCCGTCGTGCCTACAAGGCGATCTACCGCCAGGGCCTGACCACCGAGCAGGCGCTTGAAGAGCTGGAAAAGAACTACGGTGACGTACCGGAAGTGCGCCCGCTCATTGAATCCCTGCGCGGAACAAGCCGCGGGATCATTCGCTGACCAGCCGGAGCCTTCCGGTGACGGAATCCACCACACCTTCCATCGTCAGTGAACGCAAGCTGACAATCGCCATGATCGCCGGCGAGGCATCGGGGGACATCCTTGGTGCCGGCCTGATCCGTTCCCTGAAACGCCGCTATCCGAAAGCCCGGTTTGTGGGCATCGGCGGTGAAGAAATGATTGCCGAGGACTTTCACTCTCTGGTGCCCATGGAGCGGCTCTCGGTCATGGGTCTGGTGGAAGTGCTGGGCCGGATACGGGAGCTGTTCAGCATCCGTGCCCGCCTGCTGGATTACTTCTTCACCAATCGCCCCGATGTCGTCATCGGCATCGATTCCCCGGATTTCACCCTGGCCATCGAACGGCGTTGTCGTGAGGCGGGCATCCCGTCGGTGCATTACGTCAGCCCCTCGGTCTGGGCCTGGCGCCAGAAGCGTATCTTCAAGATCGCCAAATCCGTCGATCTCATGCTCACCCTGTTCCCGTTCGAGGCCCGCTTCTACGAAGAGCACAACGTGCCCGTGGCCTTCGTCGGCCACCCACTGGCCGACCGCATTCCCCTGGAGCCGGATACCGGTAGGGCCCGGGAGCATCTCGGACTGGACCAGGGCGCCCCGTTGCTGGCGGTACTGCCGGGCAGCCGGGCAGGGGAAGTGGAGCGCCTGGGAAACCTGTTCCTGGAAGCCGCCCGCTGGCTGCAGGAACGCCGCCCGGATATCCAGCTGGTGATCCCCTGCGTGAACCGGGATCGCGAGAAGCAGGTCCGGGCGCTGGTGGAATCCCTCGACGTAAAATTGCCGGTCACGATCGTGCGCGGCCAGTCCCGGGAAGTGATGGCCGCCTCCGATGTGGTCCTGCTCGCCTCCGGCACCGCAACCCTCGAAGCCATGTTGCTGAAGAAACCCATGGTGGTCGGCTACCGCTTGAGCAACATGAGCTACGCGCTCCTCTCCCGTTTGGTGAAGGTGCCCCATGTGGCCCTGCCCAACCTCCTGGCAAAGGAAGCACTGGTGCCCGAACTGCTCCAGGACGAAGCCACGGCAGAAGCCCTGGGCGCCGCGGTACTTGAACGGATGGAGAACCTCCAGGAGCGAGCGCGGTTGCAGGAAGCATTTACCGAGTTGCACCGGACCCTGCGCCGGAATGCCGACGAAAAAGCCGCTGAAGCAATTTCCGGGCTGCTGGAGGAGGGAGCGTGATGGCAAAGGGAGAGCTACCGCCATTCGAATGCCGTTACCAGGGCCGATTGCTGGCCGGTGTCGATGAAGTCGGCCGCGGCCCCCTGATCGGCGCGGTGGTCACCGCTGCCGTCATCCTCGATCCGGACAAACCCATCGCCGGCCTCGCGGATTCGAAAAAACTCACCGAGAAAAAACGCCTCGCCCTCTACGACGAAATCATCGAGAAAGCCGCCGCCTGGAGCCTCGGCCGCTGCGAGGCAAGCGAGATCGACCAGTTCAACATTTACCAGGCCACCATGCTCGCCATGGAGCGTGCCGTTGCCGGCCTGGCCATCCCGCCCGAATACGTGCTGGTGGACGGCAACCGCTGCCCCAAATGGCACTGGCCATCCGAGCCTGTGATCAAGGGTGACAGCCGAGTCGCCGAAATCAGCGCTGCCTCCATTCTCGCCAAGGTTACCCGTGACCGGGAGATGGAAGCGCTCGAAGAGCGTTACCCGGGCTACGAACTGGCCAAGCACAAAGGCTACCCCACACCGATACATCTCGAGGCCCTGAAGCGCCTGGGCGCCACTGCCGAACACCGTCGTTCCTTCCGACCAGTACAGGAAGTGATCGATACGGTGGGCTTCTTCAAACCCCCAGGTGAAGCACCCGCAGAGGAACTCCACTTCCCCTCGGACTTGTTTGAAAATTAACAATTGACAGGCTGGCTCCCGGTCCTTAATATACGCGCCACGTTGATCGGGGCCAGCCCCGAAAGACAACCAGTTTTGATGCGGGGTGGAGCAGTCTGGTAGCTCGTCGGGCTCCCAATCCCGCAAGAGCCGAAGGGAGTCTCGACCTTCGGCTTATGAGCCCGACCCAACGGCGGACTCAGCAGTTAAATCGAG